>DATBMB010000236.1:0-2425 GCA_036555035.1 Burkholderiales bacterium
CGACGCGTCGCACGAGCTGCGCACGCCGGCGCACGTGACCCGCACCGCCGCCGAGGTGACGCTCTCGGGCCGGGGGCGCACCGAGGCCGAGTACCGGGAGGCGCTGTCGATCGTCGCCGAGCAGACGCGGCGGATGTCGCGGCTGATCGACGACATGCTGCTTTTGGCCCGCGCCGACATGGGCCAGCGGCCGATCGAGCCCTCGAGCTTCTACCTCGACGAGCTGGTCGGCGAGGCCGTGCGCGCGCTGCGCGTGCTCGCGGCCCCGCGGCGCGTGTCGATCGCGGTGGACGCCGCCCCGGACCTCGAGATCACGGCCGACGAGGCGCTGGTGCGGCAACTGGTCACCAACGTGGTCGGGAACGCGATCCGGCATTCGCCCGCCGGAGGGACGGTCACGGTCCGCGTCGCCCGCGCCGCCGGGCAGGCCACGATCGACGTCATCGACCAGGGCCCCGGCGTGCCCGAGGCGGAGCGCGCCCGCATCTTCGAGCGCTTCGTCAAGCGCGATCCGTCGCGGGAGCACGGCGAGGGAGCGGGGCTCGGCCTGCCGATCGCCCGGTGGATTGCCGAGGCGCACGGCGGAACGCTCGTCCTGGCCGAGACCGGCGCGGCCGGGGCCACCTTCCGTGCCACGCTGCCGCTGACCGCCCCCGGCGCGGCATCGCCGCGCCCGAACGCCGCGTAACTCCCGCCCGTCCCGGCGTCTGCCCCCGACCTGCCTTCCTCCCCTTGAAGTGCACCGGGTTTATCGGAGGGCGGTTAGTGTGAGTTAGTTCTCCGTCTTTGTCAGCCTTCGAAGAACGCCATGCAGGCGCTTGGCGGCATGCGCGAGGGACTTCGATGCGGGGACGAGGATGCCGCCGAGCGCCCCCACCGTGAATCTGGCAGAGAGCTGAGTTCAGCGTCGATCGCCGCAAGCTCGACCTCATAGGATGCCCTCAGCACGACGATCGTCGGCCGGTCCAGGCTGGAGTATCCCCCGCGGAACGCCGTCGTCGATCGTCTCGGGCCGCTGCTGCCGCCGCGCATGGTAGTTCGCTTCATACTCTGCAGGCGGCACATAGCCAATCGGTTCGAGCAGGCGCCGGTTGTTGAAAAAGTCAACCCAGCGCAGCGTCGCGAATTCGACGGCTTCGAGATGGCGCCACGGGCCTTTCAATTGAATCACCTCCGTCTTGAACAGCCCGATGATCGATTCGGCCAGCGCGTTGTCGTAGGAGTCGCCGCGGCTGCCGACGGACGGCGCGATGCCGGCCTCGCCGAGCCGCTCGGTGTACCGCATCGACAGGTACTGGGTACCGCGGTCGCTGTGATGCACCAGGTCCGTCACGCCGGCGTCGCGCCGGTCGTAAATCGCCTGCTCGAGGGCATCAAGCACGAAGTCGGTGCGCAGCGATGCGGAGACGCGCCACCCGACGATGCGTCGCGCGAACACATCGATCACGAAGGCCACGTAGACGAAGCCACGCCACGTGGCCACGTAGGTGAAGTCGGCCACCCAGAGCTGATTCGGCCGCGTCGCCACGAACCGGCGCTCGACGAGATCCGCCGGCCGGTCGGCCGCGGCGTCCGCGCGGGTGGTCACGACCCACGCGCGCCCACGGGTGGTGCCCTTCAGCTCCATGTCGCGCATCAGCCGCTCGACGGTGCAGCGGGCGGCACGCATCCCTTCGCGCCGCAACTGCCGCCAGACCTTTCGCGGACCATAGACGTGCTCGTGTGCGTTCCACACGCGCTGAATCTCGGCGCGCAGCGCCTCATCGCGTCGCGCTCGGACCGAGCGCCGGGCGACGTCCCGCTGCTGGGCCTTCCGCAGCCGGTAGGTCGACGGAGCAATCGGCAGCAGGGCGCAGATCGGCTCGACTCCGTACATCTCGCGGTGTTGATCGATAAACGTCACCATCACTTCGGTCGGCGGTCGAGCTCCGCCTGGGCGAAAAACGCGGCCGCCTTCTTGAGGATCTCGTTGGCGCGTTTCAGTTCGACGTTTTCGCGTTCGAGGTGCTTCAGTCGCTGGCGTTCGTCGGTTGTCAGGCCCGGCCGCCCGCCGCAATCACGCTCGGCCTGACGAACCCACCGTCGGAGGGCCTCGGTCGTGCAGCCGAGTTTCTCAGCGATCGATCGCATCGCCGCCCACTGGGACGGATGCTCATGGGCGTGCTCGAATACCATGCGAACGGCGCGCTCACGCAGCTCGGGGGAGTACTTGCTGGGTCGGGGCATCGGAGCCATCCTCTCTCGGAATGGGCCCTCCGATAAACCCGGTACGATTCACCTGCCTCCCCTTTCTCCGTGTGCCCCCCAACCTGTTTTCCTCCCCTCCTGGACCTGATCCGATTTGGTGGACGGTCAAGTAAGAGTGGTCGAGGTCACGACGCTGATGCTCTTCGTTCTTGGTTCGTGGTTGATGAACGTACCGGAG
>DATBMB010000057.1:0-5373 GCA_036555035.1 Burkholderiales bacterium
GCGCTCGACCAGCATCTCGAGTTCTGGGGCCAGACCGTCACCAATTGCGCAGTCTGGGCGCTCTACCTGCACTGGCTGCAACGCGCGGATGCTCCCCGGCGGCTCGGGCTCACGGTGTGCGTCCTCTACGCTACGCTCGGCGAGATCTTCCTGTCCCTGGTCTGGGGACTCTACGACTATCGCCTCGCCGGAATTCCCCTCTTCGTCCCGCCGGGGCACGCGCTGCTGTTCATGCTCGGATCCATCGTCGCCGCCCGTGTGAAGGACTGGATCAACTGGGCCGTGCCGCTCGCTGCCGCCCCGTTCATCGTTCTGGCACTGGGCACCGGCACGGGCATGCTGGATGCGCTGCTCTTCGTCCTGTTCCTGCTGTGCATGCGGTTCGGCCGGGCCCCCCGGCTCTACGCCGTCATGTTCGTCCTCGCGCTTGCGATGGAGATCCTGGGAACCCGCCTCGGCAACTGGACCTGGAACGCCGAGGTGCCGTGGCTAGACCTGACGGCGCTCAATCCGCCGCTTGCCGCCGGCGCGTTCTACTGCGTGCTCGACCTGCTCATCGTGGCGACGGTGGCCAGGTTGCGGCCGGGCACCGCGCCCGCACTGGAGCTTGCCCCGTCCCGCTGAAGCGGCGGTCTAGCCGAAATAGCCGATCATCCGCCACCACAGGTACTGCAGCGGCAGTATCGCGATGAAGTGGAACGCCGCGAGAGGCAAGACGAGCCTGAGCATGGCCGTTACCTTCAGTGCGCCCACATGCAGCCCGACCATAGCCGGCGGCACCTGGTAGGGAAACAGGAAGGTGGAGAACCCCATCGCGATGACCATGAGCGCGGACTTGAGCGGCCACCCGGTCGCTTGCGCGAAATACTCGGCGAGCGGCGCGAGCACCGCGGGCTGGGCCGGATTCGTCGTGAACAGGCCGGCCAGCGCCGCAAGCACCGACAGCTGGGCGAAGTTGGCGAAATCGGCGCCGGTTGCAAGCGCCAGTATTTCATGCAACAGGTTGCCGAGCCCGTCGGAGAGGCCGGTCTTCTGGATGACCAGCCCGAGCCCGAGCGTCCCCGCGACATAGAAATACGGTCCGAGGCTCACCTCGTGAAACGCGGCGGCCGGCATCACGCCCACGCGCGGCAGCAGGCAGGCGATGCCGGCGGCGAGCGCAATCCAGCCGGGCTGGACGCCATGCACGAAGTCGGTCATCCAGAGCGCGATCGCGGCGGCGAGGATCAGCGCCATGCGCCGCTGCTCGGACGTGAGCGGCGTCGCCGTGCGCGCACCCGGTGCCAGGCGCGCCGTGGCGGGAAAGAGCCAGAGCACGAATACCACGATGGCAGCACCCTTGACGAGCCCCAGCACCGGGAACAGCGCCCACAGGTACTCGGCGTAGGTGAACTGCAGACCGTAGAGTGCCTCGGCCGAGCCCGCGAGCACGAGATTGGGCGCGTTCGCGGGGAGCACCGTCGTTCCGCACTGGTAGGTCGCGACGATGGTCGCAAGGCACAGGCCGTTGTAGCCGGCGCTGCCGTGCTCGAAGCCGGCGCGCTGCGCGAGCGCCATCACGATCGGCAGCAGCAGGAGCACGCGCCCGACGGTCGCCGGAACGAAGAACGACAGCCCGATGGAGGCGATCACCACGGCGAGGATCAGCCGCGCGTAGGACAGCGCGAGCCGCTCGAACAGCGCCGCGGCGAGCCGCTGCGCCAGGCCCGTGCGATTCACCGCGGCCGCCATGATCAGCCCGCCGAGCACCAGCCACAGCGTGCCCGAGGCGAATCCGGAGAACACGACGTCGGCCGGCGCTACCGCCAGCACCATCGCGAGCATGAAGAAGAGCAGCGCGACGACGTACTCGGGCAGCCTGCCGATTGCCCACAGCCCGACCGTGAACACGACGAGCGCGGCCGCGTGCATCGTTTCCGCCGCCACGCCAGCCGGCGGCGGCGCAAAATACACCGCGATCGCGGTCGCGATGACGACGAAGCTGAGAAGGGAGGACGCGCTCAAACTACCGGAACGTCACGTCTTCCTGAATTTGGCGGCCAGCGCATCCGCGCCGCGCACCAGCATGCCGGTGTCGGCGCCGACCGCAACGAAGAGAAAACCCGCGTCGAGGCAGCGCTGACCGTCCGCCTCGCCCACCAGGATGCCGGGCGCCTTGCCTGCCTTGCGGATCCGCTTCGCCGCGTCCTCCATCACCTTCCACACCTCCGGATGCTGCCAGTTGCCGAGATGCCCCAGGTCGGCGGCGAGATCGTTCGGGCCGATGAAGACGCCGTCCACGCCCTCCACGGCCGCGATTGCCTCGAGATTCCGGAGCGCGAGCCGCGTCTCCGCCTGCACCAGCACGCAAATCTCCTCGTGCGCGCGCTTCATGTAATCCCGGGTCCGCCCGTATCCCGCGGCGCGGGTCGAGCCGGCCACGCCGCGAACCCCCTGCGTCGGATAACGCGTGTAGCGCACGGCGCTGCGCGCCTCCTCTTCCGACTGCACGTACGGCAGCAGCAGGGACTGTGCGCCGATGTCGAGATAGCGCTTGACGAGCACCATGTCGTTCCACGCGGGCCGCACGACCGGCGTCGCGGTGCCGCCCGCCATCGCGTGCAGCTGCGACTGCACCATCGGCAGCTCGTTCGGCGAGTGCTCGGTGTCGAGCAGCACCCAGTCGAAGCCCGCGTGCGCGAGGACCTCGGCGACGATGTGGCTCGACAGGCTCGACCACATGCCGATCTGTGGCCGGCCCTCCTTCAGCGCGCGCTTGAACCTGTTTGCAGGCAGTTCCATATCAGTGGTGGGTGTCGGGATCGGGCGTCGGAGCGCCGTGGTGCAGGAAATCGAAATCGCAGCCCTTGTCCGCCTGGGTGACGTGGCTGAGAAACGCCGCGCCATAGCCGCGGGCGTAGTGCGGCGCGCGCGGCGTCCACGCGGCCTTGCGCCGGGCGAGCTCGGACTCGCTCACTTTCAGCTCGAGCTTGCGCGCGGCGACGTCGAGCTCGATCAGGTCGCCGTCGCGCACCAGCGCGAGCGGGCCGCCGGCGGACGCTTCCGGCGACACGTGCAGCACGCAGGTGCCGTAGGACGTGCCGCTCATCCGCGCATCCGAGATCCGCACCATGTCGCGCACGCCGCGCTTCAGGAGCGTCCTCGGGATGGGCAGCTGGCCCCACTCCGGCATGCCCGGCGCCCCGAGCGGGCCGGCATTCTGCAGCACCAGCACCGAGTTCTCGTCAACCGGGAGACCCTCGTCGTCGATGCGCGCCCTCAGATCGGGATAGTCGCTGAACACCACCGCCGGCCCCGTGTGCTTGAGCAGCCGGGATTCCGCCGCGAGCGGCTTGATCACCGCTCCATCGGGCGCGAGGTTGCCGCGCAGCACCGCTAGCCCCCCGCTCTGCGACAGTGCCTTTTCCCGCGTGCGGATGACATCGGTGTTGTAGACCTGCGCGCCGGCGATGTTCTCGCCCAGTGTCTTGCCGCTCACGGTCGGACATTGGACATTCAGGTCGTCCTTGAGGACCGCGAGCAGCCCGCGCAGTCCGCCGGCGTAGTAGAAATCCTCCATCAGGTACTTGCCGGCCGGGCGCAGGTTGGCGAGCACCGGGATGCGCTGGGCAATCTCGTCGAAGCGGTCGAGCTTGAGCTGGATGCCGGCGCGCCCCGCCATCGCGATGAGATGGATCAGAGCATTGGTCGAGCCGGAGAGCGCGTGCACCACCGCGATCGCGTTGTCGAAAGCGGCGCGCGTGAGGATTTCCGTCGGCCGCAGATCCTCCCACACCATCTCGACGATCCGGCGTCCCGTCGCGCTCGCCATGCGCGGGTGGTTCGAGTCGGCCGCGGGAATCGAGGCCGCGCCGGAAAGCGTGAGCCCCAGCGTTTCCACTGCCGATGTCATGGTGGAGGCGGTGCCCATCGTCATGCAGTGCCCGTAGGAGCGAGCGATCCCTTCCTCGACCTCGCGCCAGTCGTCTTCCGTGATGCGCCCGGCGCGTAGCTCCGCCCAGTACTTCCAGCGGTCGGTGCCGGAGCCCAGCTGCTCGCCGTGCCAGTTGCCGCGCAGCATCGGTCCCGCCGGCATGTAGATGAATGGCAGGCCCATCGAGGTCGCGCCCATGACGAGCGCGGGTGTGGTCTTGTCGCAGCCGCCCATCAGCACCGCCCCGTCCACCGGGTGCGAGCGCAGCATCTCCTCGGTCTCCATCGCGAGGAAATTGCGGTAGAGCATGCTGCTCGGCTTCTGGAACGTCTCGCTCACCGCCATCACCGGCAGCTCCACGGGAAATCCCCCCGCCTGCCACACGCCGCGCTTCACCTCCTCGGCACGCGTGCGGAAATGTGCGTGGCACGGCAGGAGGTCGCTCCAGGTATTGATGATCCCGATCACGGGCTTGCCGGCGAAATCATTGCGCGCGTAGCCCATCTGCAGCGCGCGCGAGCGATGTCCCTGCGAGCTGAGATCGCCGCCGCCGAACCAGCGGTGGCTGCGCAGGTCCTCCGGTCGCACTCGGGTGCGTGCCATTTCTATCCTCCGGGAATGTATTGCTTGCCGATGCCCGGCTTGCTGCGCCCCATGCCGGGCAGCTCCCAGATGCCCGCCCCGCTGGGATTCAGGTCGCCATCGATATTGGCATCGATGACGCAGGGCTTGCCACTCGCGATGCCCGCGCGCACGGCTTCGGCGAGATCGGCTGCGCGGTCGACACGCGAGCCGGCAATGCCTGCCGCGCGCGCCATGGCCGCGAAATCCGGGTTGTAGGGATTGTCGGTGCCGGGATGCTTGAAGTCGGTCGCGAGCTCGCGCCCGCCGAGATAGCCGCGCTGCAGGCCGCGAATGGATCCGTAGGCATAGTTGTTCCAGATGAGGTAGACGACCGGTATCTGGTACTCGTACGCGGTCGCCAGCACGTTGGCATGCATGAGAAACGCGCCATCCCCCACCACGGCGACGCACGGCCGGCCGGGCGCGGCGAGCTTCGCGCCCAGTGCGCCTGCGACGCCGAAGCCCATCGGGCCGAATCCCATCGAGCCGATCAGGGAATCCGGACGCTTCGGCTTGCAGAACTGGATGAGCCAGTTGTGGTGCACGCCGATGTCGCTCACGAGGATCGCGTCCTCCGGCAGCGCGCGGTCGATCTCGTGCGCGGCGCGCTGCGGAGCGATCGGGGTCGTGTCCGCCTTGAAGCCGGGCGCGATGAAGTTCTCCCACTCCTTGCGGTAGCCGGCGATCGCGTCGAGCCAGGCGCCGCGCTCGGCGGGCATCTGGCTGCGCGCGAGGCGCGCGTCGATCTCGGCAAGCAGCTGCCGCAGGAAGGTGCGCACGTCCGCCATCAGGCCGAGCGCGACGGGGTAATTCCGCGCGATCTCGTCCGGATCGAT
>DATBMB010000095.1:0-22331 GCA_036555035.1 Burkholderiales bacterium
TCGCCGAGCGCAAGCAGCGAGGATTCGTGCGCGAGTGCCACGGCGATCTGCACCTCGGCAACATCGTTCTCCTCGACGGACGGCCGGTGCCCTTCGACTGCATCGAGTTCAACGACGGCCTGCGCTGGATCGACGTCATGAACGAGACCGCCTTCCTCGCGATGGACCTCGAGGACCGCGGCCGCCGCGATCTCGCGTGGCGCTTCCTCAACCGCTACCTGGAATCAACCGGCGATTACGGCGGGCTCACGGTGCTGCCCTTCTACCTCGTCTACCGGGCGCTGGTGCGCGCGAAGGTCCACCTGATGCGCTCGCGGCAGGGCAGCCTGAGGCGCACCGAGAAATCGCGCCTGGAGCGCGCGTTCCAGAACTACCTGCGGCTCGCCGGCGGACTTGCGGCGCCCGGGCGCCCCGCGCTGATGCTGACCCACGGTCTTTCCGGCTGCGGCAAGACCACGCACTCGCAGCCGCTCATCGAGGCCCTCGGCGCGGTGCGCATGCGCTCCGATCTCGAGCGCAAGCGCGCGCACGGCCTCGCGCCCCTTGCGTCGAGCGGGTCCGGGGTGGGCAGCGGGCTTTATTCCGCGGTGATCAATGCGGCGACCTACCGGCAGCTGGGCGAGCTGGCGCAGGAGGCCTTGCGCGCCGGCTTCCCGGTCGTGGTCGATGCGGCCTTTCTCAAGCGCGCGGAGCGCGAGGCCTTCCGGGCGATCGCGGAGCGGCACGCGGTGCCCTTCACGATCCTCGACTTCCACGCGCCGCTGGAGGTGCTGCGGGAGCGGATCGTGCAGCGCCTCGCCCGGGCGGACGATGCATCGGAAGCCGACCTCGCCGTGCTCGATCATCAGCTCGCCGCCCGCGAGCCGCTGACGCCGGCCGAGATGGAGGCGTCCTTCCCCGTGGACGCCACGTCGCCCGAGTCGCACGACCTGTGGCGCCCGCTGATCGATCGGCTGCGCCGGCCGGGCGGCACCCGGGCGACGCGCCGCGCGGCCCATTCAGATGACGACAAAGGCGGCTGAACAGCGCTGGCGCCTGCTCGGGCAATTTCTCGGCCAGACCGCCGAAGCGATCCTGATCACCGACGCGCGGAGCCGGATCGTCTTCGCGAACCGGTCGTTCTCCCGGATCACCGGCTACGCGTTGAAGGAGGTCGCGGGCAAGACCCCGCGCATCCTGCACTCGGGCCGGCAATCGGCGGACTTCTACACCCACATGTGGAAGTGCATCCACGCCACCGGGCAGTGGCAGGGCGAGATCTGGAACCGCCGCAAGAACGGCGAGATCTATCCCGAATGGCTGTCCATCAGCGCGGTGCGGGGCGGCACCGGCCGGGTGGAGCATTACCTCGCGATCTTCTCGGACATCACGCTGCGCAAGCGGGAGGAGCGCGAGCTCTACGATCTTGCGACGCACGACGCGCTCACCGGGCTCGCCAACCGCTCCTTCTTCAACGAGCGCTTCCGGCACGCCATGGTGCGCGCTAGGCGCGCCGATCAGCAGATCGGACTGCTCTATCTGGACCTCGACAATTTCAAGCCAGTGAACGACGCGCTGGGCCACAAGTGCGGAGACCTGCTGCTGCAGACGGTCGCCCGGCGCCTGAAGCGCTCGGTGCGGGAAGAGGACACGATCGCGCGGCTGGGCGGCGACGAGTTCGCCGTCATCCTCGAGCACCTGTCGCGCCCGCAGGATGCCGCGGCGAGCGCGAAGAAGGTGCTGCAGGCGCTCGCCCGGCCCTACCGGCTGGAGGGGCGCCCGGCCCGGATCACGGCAAGCCTCGGCATCACGGTCTATCCGCTCGACGGCGAGACCGTCGAGACTCTGGTCAGCCGCGCCGATGGCGCGATGTACCGCGCCAAGACCGAGCACCGAAACGCGTACCGTTTCTGGGGCGACCCCGCCCGCTACGCTAGACCGCGAACAGGAGCAGGCCGGCCGCAACCCCGATCGCGGGCGCGGCCACCAGCAGGCCGTACTGCGCGAGCATCGCACGCCCGCCGAGGAATCCGAGCAGCATGAGCTTGAACGCGGCCGCGGCCAGGAACGCGAGGCCGACCGCGACGACCGCCACGCCGGCGCCGATCGAGCCGGCGTTGAAGAGGCTCAGGCTCGAGAGCGTGATGGCATCGACGTCGACAAACCCGGAGACGACCGCCACCGCATAGAGCCCGCCGGCACCCGCGCGCTCCGACAGCCACGCCGAGACGAACAGGACCACCGCGTACAGCGCGCCGAACCCCACGGCGACGCGCAGGCTCGTCGGATTGCTCAATTGCGACGCCGCAAGCTCCGGGGCCGCCAGGGTATCGCGATACCGGCGCGCGAGCAGCGCCGCGCCGAGCACGAGCCCCGCGGCGAGCACCGGCAGCAGCATGGAGAGCGCGCCGGGAGCGACCACGATGCTGACCACGGCAAGGCGCACGAGCACCATGAGATTGGCGACCACGATGATGATGCCGGCGACCGGCAGCATGGCGGCGCGCGATCCGGCCTCGCGCGCGTAGACGAGCGTCGTCGCCGTGCTCGAGACGAGGCCGCCGAGCGCCCCGACGAGCAGCAGGCTGCGCTTCGTCCCGACCAGGCGCAGGGCCAGGTAGCCGATGAGGCTCACGCCCGACACCAGCACGACCATGAGCCAGACGTGATGGGGATTGAGGACCTGGTAGGGACCGAATCCGCGGTCGGGCAGCAACGGCAGGATGACGAAGGTCAGGACCGCGAACTGCAGGATGCTCGCGACGTCCTGCCGGCTCAAGCGCGCCGAGAGTCCGTGCAGCTCGGTCTTGAAATGGAGCAGCAGCGTGGCGACGATTGCGACGCTCACCGCGAGCTGGCTGCGGTCGTGCCAAACCATGACGCCGAGCCCGTAGCACAGCAGCACCGCGATCACGGTCGTCGTGCCCGAGTCGGCCTCCGGCTCCTCGCTCCGGTGATACGCCGCGACGATCATGAGGCCCACCAACGCGAGGCCAGTCGCGACGATCCACGCGTTGCCGACCGCCTCCGCGACGAGCGCCGCGACCGTGCCGAAGAGGCCGACCAGCCCGAAGGTGCGCAGCCCCGCCTTGGCGCTCGGGGTCTTCTCGCGCTGCAGGCCGAGCAGGAGCCCGATCGCAAGCCCGGTCAGCAGCTTGAAGGGCGTGGCGAGCGGCCCGGAGAGCAGGAAGGATCCGTCCATGATTGGCCTCGCCGCCAGCCTAGCGGCGGCTCCCCGTGCGGGGGTTGATCTGGGTCAACTTTGACGTGGGTCAAAATACGCCTCGGCGGGACCGCAGACAATCTGCAGCTATGCCGAGGGCGCGCCCGCCGTCCCACCCGCTACGACTGCTCCTGATCAACCCGCGATTTCCCGAGAGCTTCTGGAGCTTTCGCTGGGCGGTCGATCAGATCCTTGCCGGAAAGCGCGCCGTCAATCCCCCGCTCGGCCTCGCGACCCTGGCGGCGCTCACCCCGCCGCACTGGAAAGTCGAAATCGTGGACGAGAACGTCGAGTCGGTGCCATACGCGCCGCACGCGGATGTCGTGGGCGTGTGCGGGATGGGCGTCCAGCACCCGCGGCAGGCCGAGCTGCTTACCTACTACCGCAGGCGCGGCTACTTCGTGGTGGCCGGAGGCAGCTACGCCTCGCTCTGCCCCGAGCGCTACGCGCCGCTTGCCGACGCAGTCATTGCCGGCGAGGCGGAGTACATCTGGCCGAGATTCTGCGCCGACCTCGAGCGCGGCGCGCCGCACGCGCTCTACCGCGAGACCGGCACCGTCGCGCTCGCCGACTCTCCGGTGCCCCGCTTCGACCTGCTTAAGCTCGACCGCTACACCACGGCGACGCTGCAGTTCTCGCGCGGCTGCCCGTTCCTGTGCGAATTCTGCGACATCATCGTCATGTTCGGGCGCAAGCCGCGCTACAAGACACTGGAGCAGGTCGGACACGAGCTCGACGCGCTGCGCGCGCGCAACGTGCGCAGCGTCTTTTTCGTGGACGACAACCTGATCGGCAACAAGGCCGTGGCCAAGGAGCTGCTCCGCTTCCTGCGCCGCTACCAGGAACGGCACCGCTACTGCTTTGACTTCGGCACCGAGGCGTCCCTCAACCTGGCGCAGGACCGGGAACTGCTCGGGCTCTTCCGCGCGGCCCGCTTCACGTGGGTGTTCATCGGCATCGAATCGCCGAACGTGGAAACGCTTAAGCACGCGCGCAAGACGCAAAACCTCCATGAGGACATTCTGACCTCGGTGCGCCGCATTTACGCCCACGGAATCGACGTGCTCGCCGGCTTCATCGTGGGTTTCGACGGCGACACGCTGGCGACCTTCGACCAGCAGTACAGCTTCATCCGCGACTCGGGCATCCAGATCGCAATGGTGGGCCTGCTTACGGCCCTGCCACGGACGCCGCTCCACGAGCGTCTGCGGCGCGAGGGGCGGTTGATCGAGCATGCCGCGGGCACGGACAACACCAAGGTTGGCACCAACCTCGTGCCGAAGGGCATGCGCTACGAGGAGATGCTGGACGGGTATGTCGCGCTCCACCGGCGGCTGCTCTCGGACCGGACGATCGCGGACCGGGTGCGGAACAAGCTGCGCCACCTCCGCCGCCCCCTGTACACCGGCGAGTACCCGATGGCCCAGAGGTCCGGCATCGTCATCCGCTTGCTCTGGAAGGGCATTCTTCGCGGCGGCTGGCCGCGCCTCTTTCATTTCGCCCGCAGCCTGCCCTGGCTCCAGCCCGCGAAGCTGCCGCTGGCGATCCTGGACTGGGTCGGGGCGATCTCGATGCGCAATTACGCCGATCGCCACCTTGTCCCGCCGCTCTCCCGGGATGCCGCGCTGGCCGGAAAGTGGTTCGCCTCGTTCGAGCGCGCGATCCGCCGTTACCTGCGCGACGGCCGCGCCAGCGCCGAGCTCTGCCTGCCGGCCGGCGCCGCGCCGCGGGTGAAGATCTGCCTCACGTGCGGGCTCGACCGGGATTTGTTCAATCGCTGCCGACCGCGCCTGGAGCGACTTCTGCGGTGCTCGCGCGCCTCGCTCATGCTGGTGGTGGAGGAAATCGAAGTACACCAGCTTCGCAACCTCCAGCGCCTGCTGCGCAGCCTCGCGCGCCACGGCGACCGCATCTCGATCGAGATCAGCGATCGCCTGCGCGATCTCGTCGCCGTGGATTCCTCGAGGTTTCACCTCGTGCTCGAGCCGCCGCGCGCGAGCTGACCCGGCGCGGGCCCGCCGGCGCCCCGTCATTGATATGATGGCGCGGAAATGAGCCGGACCACCATCGATTCAGCGCGCGGCGCGTGGAGCCGCCGCATCGCCGCCTGGCTGATCGCCTGCTGCGTGCTGGTGTTCGCGATGGTGGTGCTCGGGGGCGCGACCCGTCTCACGCGTTCGGGGCTTTCGATCGTGGAGTGGCAGCCGATCGTGGGGACGCTCCCGCCCCTTACCACCGCTGACTGGGAGGAGCTGTTTCAGAAGTACCGGCAGACGCCCGAGTTCCAGAAAGTGAACCCGGGCATGGACCTCGAGGGGTTCAAAGGCATCTTCTGGCTCGAGTACTTTCACCGCCTGCTCGGGCGGCTGATCGGGGTCGCGTTCTTCGTTCCCCTGCTCTATTTCCTGTGCCGGCGGGCGCTCGCGCCGCCGCTCGCCGTGAGGCTCGGCGGCATCTTCCTCCTGGGCGCGCTGCAGGGCGCGCTCGGCTGGTACATGGTGCAGAGCGGGCTGGTGGACGATCCGCGGGTGAGCCACTACCGGCTGACGGCGCATCTCGTGCTCGCGTTCGCGATCTACGCGGCCATGCTGTGGCTCGCGCTCGATCTTCTCAGTCCCGGCACGGCGTCGGCGGGCCCGCGGGTCATGCGGGTGCGGCGCCTGGCGTGGGCGGTCACCGTGCTGGTCGTTGCGATGGTGGTGACCGGGGGGTTCGTCGCCGGCATCCGCGCGGGATTCGCCTACAACACCTTCCCGCTCATGAACGGCCACTGGGTGCCGCCGGAGATCCTCGTGATCGAGCCGTGGTCTCTCAATTTCGTGAACAACATGGCGACCGTGCAGTTCGACCATCGCGTCGGCGCCTGGCTGCTCGCGATCGCGGTCCCATGGCTGTGGTTCGAAGCCGGGCGCGCGGGATTGCCGCAACGGGCGCGACTACTCACGCACATCCTGCTCATCGCGCTGGTGGTCCAGATCACGCTCGGCATCGCCACCCTGCTGCTGGTTGTCCCCGTTCCCCTCGCCGCGGCGCACCAGGCCGGGGCGCTCGTGGTCTTCACCGCCGCGCTCGCGCTGAACCACGCGCTGCGCGCGGGCGCTACGCCTCCGGGCCGATCCCGATAGGCGGCGGTGCAAGATTGACGATGCGGTCGAAGAGCTTCTCGAAGTCGCGGCTGTCGCGCTGCGCCGCGAGGGGATCGCGATTCTCCTCGAAGGCGCGGTCGATGGCCTGCCAGTCCTCCGCGCTGAGAAGCCGCTGCGCGAGCGGGAACACGAAGTTCTCCTCCTTCTGCATGTGGTCCCGGTACTCCCGCACGAACTTCGTCACCGCTTCGGCGAACGCGGGGAATTCCTTGTCGCCGCCCTCCTCGTAGCGCACCAGGCTCTGCTCCAGGCGCTTCAGCGCCTCGCCTCCCGCGGCGTGCTCCTTTTCCAGGTCGGCGACCACCGCGGCCGCGTCGGCCCCGCGGCTGCGCAACGCCTTGAACAGGAAGCGGTCCTCCTTGGGATGGTGCATGCGCTCGGAGAACGTGTCGAGATAGTAGATCATCGCGCTGAAGACGCGCGGGTCGATTCTCGCCTTGCGCGTGCGCACCCGCTCCACGAGGTACTCCATCCCGTGCAGGATCGCGCCGATCGAGCGGTGCTCGTCGCGGATGATGTTCAGCGTCTTCGCCATGGGGGCCTCCTCGTTGCCTAGTTGGCGGGTATCGTCAGGATCGGGACCTGGGGCGAGACGCCGGTTTCGGCGATCGAGGTGAACATCCGCAGGAACGTGAATACGCGCTTGGAGTCGATGTCGCGGTCGTCGATCCAGAAGGCGTACCCGCGGTAGCGCACGGCGACAAACGCGTCCGCCGGCGCCTCGTTGCCCGAGTGAACGTGCGCGATCGGGTCGTCGCGCGGATCTCCGCGCGCCTTCGGGCGGCGCGGCAGGGGCCGGGCACGGCCTTCGGCGACGTGCTGCTCGGGGATCTCCACGCCCGCCGAGAGCTCGACCAGGATTTCCATGATGGAGCGCGTGAGCAGCGCGATCTCGTCCTCCTTCTGGCGCAGCGAGCCGAACACCAGCCGCAACTCCCTCGCCTCCGGGCGAATCCCCAGCGCCTGCTTGACGAAACGGATGTCCTCCGCCGTTCTCTCGTCGACCCGTTCGCGAAAGAACAGCCACGTTTCTTCCACGTTAAGCCATTCCTCGCCGCGCGAGTCCCCCGCGCTCTCCCCGCGGCGGCCCGAACGCTGCCGCTCCCTCGGATCGACCCGCCGTTCGATGCGCATGCCGAGCGCGCCCCCCTGCTGGAGGCGTCTCAACGCCGCGATAAGCTGCGAGAACTGCGGGTCCTCGGGCCGGGCACGCGCGGGCAGGCCCGAGTAGTTGTAGACGTCGTTGATCCCCCGCACCGTCGCCTGGAAGACGTAATCGACCCGGTGGCCGGAAATGACCATCGCAAATACCGCCTGCGGCGGGATCGGCCGCAGCAAGCTGTTCACGAACTTCTCGCCCGCGAGCGGGGCGTAGGAGATCGTGGGCCGGTCGCTGAAGATGCCGGTCGCCCCGAACATCTGGTTGGAATCGGCGCGCGCATTGGGGAATATCTCCGCGCCGAAGCGCACTTCTCCCTGGAGCTGGTAGGAGCTGATCACGGACGCGATGTCGAGGAAGGTCGGCGTGTCGAAATAGCGCAGCCGGATGATGTTGAGCAGCGTCTGCTCCTTCCAGGAGTCGGCGATGGCGCCAGCGTAGTCGAGGCGGTCGCGCGGAATGGATCCGGGACCGATGGATTGGCACGCGGCGATGGTTGCCGTCACGACGGCGGCGGCCAGCATTCTCGATAGAACACGCATGGGCGTCATGATGCGCGCAGGGGTGACCCGTTACTTGATCCAGATCAAGTTCTGCCGGGCCTTGTGGTAGCGTTACGGCTCATCGCCCAGGCAATCCCGGTGAACCTTCACCCGCTCCTCCAGCAGCGCGCATCCGAAGGCAGGCCGCTGCGCGTCGCGCTGATCGGCGCCGGCAAGTTCGGCTCGATGTTCCTCGCGCAGGCGCGGCGCACGCCCGGCATCCACGTTATCGCAGTTGCCGATCTCGACCCGCAGCGGGCGCGCGCCAGTCTCGAGCGCGTCGGCTGGGCGAGCGAGCGGTTCAGCGCCCGCTCTTTCGAAGAAGCCCGCAAGCACGGGACGACCTGTGTCACCGAGGACGCGCCCGCCGCAATCGCCTCGGACGCGGTCGAGATCGTGATCGAAGCGACCGGCAGCCCCGCCGCCGGCGTCCGGCACGCGCTTGCCTGCTGCGGGCATGGCAAGCATGTCGTGATGGTGAACGTGGAAGCCGACTGTTTGGCCGGACCCCTTCTCGCCCGGCGCGCGCGCGAGGCCGGCGTCGTCTATTCGCTCGCCTACGGCGACCAGCCGGCGCTGATCTGCGAGCTGGTGGACTGGGCGCGCGCCGCGGGGTTCGAAGTGGTGGCGGCCGGCAAAGGTACGCGCTATCTGCCCGAGTACCACGATTCCACCCCGGAGACGGTCTGGGGCCACTACGGCTTCTCGCCCGAGCAGGTTGCGCGGGGGGATTTCAACGCGCAGATGTTCAACTCGTTCCTCGACGGCACGAAGTCCGCGATCGAGATGGCGGCGGTGGCGAACGCGACCGGGCTGACGCCCGCGCCGGACGGATTGTCGTTTCCGCCCTGCGGCGCCGACGACTTGGCACGCGTGCTGAAGCCCGCCGCCGAGGGCGGGCGGCTGCACCACCGCGGCCAGGTCGAAGTCGTCTCCAGCCTCGAGCGCGACGGCCGACCGGTCGCGCGCGATTTGAGATGGGGGGTGTACGTGACGCTCGCCGCCGACAGCGACTACGTGCGGCGCTGCTTCGGCGAGTATGGGCTCGCCACCGACGAAACCGGAAACTACGCCGCGATGTACAAGCCCTATCACCTGATCGGCCTCGAGCTCGGAATCTCGGTCGCGGCAGTGGGCCTGCGCCGCGAGCCGACCGGTGCCCCCACCGGGTTCCGCGGCGACGTCGTCGCGGTTGCAAAGCGCGACCTTGTCGCAGGCGCGACCCTCGACGGCGAAGGCGGCTACACGGTGTGGGGCCGGCTCATGCCGGCGCGCGATTCGCTTGCCCTCGGCGGACTGCCGATCGGCCTCGCCCACGGCGTGCGGCTCACGCGCGCGGTGAAGAAGGGCGCGGCGCTTACCTGGCGCGACATCGCCAAGCCGGAAATGGAGGCCGCGCGCGTCCGGCTCGAGATGGACGCGCTGTTCGCCGGGGAGTTGCGCACCGAAACCACCCGGACTGCGGGTTGACATCCGGCGTGTGTTGTACGGAGAATGTCGCCCAATGCAGCGGCGCGATTTCATCAAGGTTTGCGCGGCCGGGGCGGCGGTCCGCGCGAACGATCTCTTCGCCGCGCAGGACCTGAAGCCGCGGCTGTACGCGCGCACCCTGCTCACCGAGGAAGGCGGCCGGCCGCTGCGCGCCGCAAGCCTCGTCGCCGGGCGCAACTACATCTTCCATTACCCCTTCGAGAGCACGCCCTGCTTTCTGCTCAACCTCGGAAAGCCGACGGGGCGGAGCGTTCAGCTGAAGACCGAGGACGGGGCGGCCTACGAGTGGGCCGGCGGCGTCGGTCCCAAGCGGGCGATCGTCGGTTATTCCGCGATCTGCGCGCACCGCATGAGCTACCCGACCCCCCAGATCAGCTTCATCAGCTACCGCGACCAGTCGACCGCGTCCGGGATCATGCGCGCGAATACCATCCACTGCTGCTCCGAGCACAGCGAATACGACCCGGCGGCAGGCGGGAAGGTCGTGGGCGGGCCCGCCCCGCAGCCGCTCGCCGCGGTGCTGCTCGAGCACGACGCGAAGAGCGACGCGCTGCACGCCGTCGGCACCCTGGGCGGGGAGATGTTCAACGCGTTCTTCGCCAAGTTCGAATTCAAGCTCGCGCTCGACTACGGCGGGGCAAAGACGCGCCAGCCGGTCGCGGGCCGCACCGTGGTGAAGGAGCTGCAGCAGTTCTGCAAGCAGCAGGTTCGCTGCTAGCTCAATGACTTAGGTGGGCGGGCCCCCGGGGTGCGTTGATCGGGCGCCGCGAATGCAGGATAGTAAGGCCGCTGTACATTTCAACCGTTCATCCAGGAGGAGGGGAAACATGAAAAAGTGCGTTCTGGCCGCAGCCTGCGGCGCGGTGCTGGCGACCGGCTGCGCCATGATGGAAGAGAAGGACGCCACCGCCACCGCCGTACTCGAGCCGCGCAGCGGATCGAACGTGCGCGGGACCGTGACCTTCACGCAGGCCGGAGATGTCGTGCGCGTGAGCGGGACCGTCACGGGGCACAGCAAGGGTCCGAGAGGCTTCCACATCCACGCGATGGGGGACTGCAGCGCGCACGATGCGATGAGCGCCGGCGGGCACTTCAATCCCACGAACAGCAAGCACGGGGGGCCGTATGACCCGGTGCGGCACGCGGGCGATCTCGGCAACCTCAACTTCGGCGCGGACGGCACCGCCAAGGTCAACTTCGTGGTGGGCGACATCTCCGTGCGCACGGGGCAGGCCAACGACATCGTCGGCCGCGCGCTGATGGTGCACGCCGATCGCGACGATCTCAAGACCGACCCCACCGGCAACGCCGGCGGGCGCGTCGCCTGCGGCGTGATCAAGTAGCACCGCCGCGAAGGGCAGGGCCATGGCATGATTCCATGGCTCGGTCCCGGCGACCCGTTTCCCCCGCTCGAGCGCGCGCTCGAGGACCCGAACGGCCTGCTCGCGGCCGGGGCCGATCTCTCGGAGGCGCGGCTCCTCGACGCCTACGCGCGCGGCATCTTCCCCTGGTACGGCGAGGACCAGCCCCTGCTGTGGTGGAGCCCCGATCCGCGCATGGTGCTCCTCCCCGCCGAGCTGAGGATTCCGCGCTCGCTGAGGAAGCGCCTCGCCCGGCGCGACTACGAGGTCCGCGCCGACACCGCGTTCGAGGAAGTGATCCGCGCCTGCGCCGCCCCGCGCCGCGGGCAGGAGGGCACGTGGATCACGGAGGACATGGTCGACGCGTACGTGCGGCTGCACCGCTCCGGCCATGCGCACTCGGTCGAGACCTGGATCGGCGGCAAGCTCGCCGGCGGCCTCTACGGGGTCGAGCTCGGCCGCATGTTCTACGGCGAGTCCATGTTCGCGCGCGCCCCGGACGCCTCCAAGATCGCGCTCGTGCACCTGGTGCGGCAGCTCGCGCGCCGCGATTGCGGCATGATCGACTGCCAGATGAAGACCGCCCTCCTCGCGCGCTTCGGCGCGCGCGAGATCCCGCGCTCCAGATTTGTACGAACGCTCGCGAAATTGGTAGACTATGCCCGTACGGGACGGACGTGGACGCTCGACGATGACCTACTTGACTGAGTTCCCGCTGTCGGTGCTGCAGTTCTACGCGACGGCGCCCTACCCGTGCAGCTACCTCCCGGAGCGCATGGCGCGCTCGCAGGTCGCAACCCCCAGCCACCTGATCGACGGCCCGGTGTACTCGGAGCTGGTGCGCGCGGGCTTCCGCCGCAGCGGCGCCTTCACCTACCGCCCCTACTGCGACCATTGCCGCGCCTGCGTGCCGGTGCGCGTGCTCGCGCAGGAGTTCCAGCCCTCGCGCACCCAGCGGCGCACGCTCAAGCGCCACGGCGCGCTCAAGGCCGAGATGCAGGAGCTCAAGTACAGCCCCGAGCACTACGCGCTCTACCTGCGCTACCAGTCGCGGCGGCACTCCGGCGGCGGCATGGACCAGGACAGCCGCGAGCAGTACCGCCACTTCCTCCTGCAGAGCAACGTGGAGTCGCGGCTGATCGAGTTCCGCGAGGCGGGGATGCTCCGCATGGTTTCCATCGTGGACCAGCTGCAGGACGGGCTGTCCTCCGTCTACACCTTCTTCGACCCCGACGTCGCCGGCGCGAGCTTCGGCACCTTCAACATCCTGTGGCAGATCGAGCTCTGCCGCAGGCTCGATCTGCCCTACCTCTACCTCGGCTACTGGATCGCCCAGAGCCGCAAGATGGCCTACAAGATCGAGTTCCAGCCGATGCAGGGGCTCGTCAACGGCCGCTGGCAGGCGGTCAACCAGCACCGCAAGGCGTAGCACAACCGCCGGCTGTCGCGCCGCGGCGCGCGACTCGGCTCGCGTACAATGACGCGATGATCTATTCGGCTGCGCGTCCGCTGCTGTTCTGCCTCGATCCGGAGACCGCCCATCGCGTGACGCTGGGGACTCTGCGGCAGCTCGCGCGGATCCGGCTTCCCTTAGCGGCGCCCCGCGCGCCGGCCGCATGCGAGCGTACCGTCATGGGCATCCGCTTTCCGAACCCGGTGGGACTTGCCGCGGGCCTCGACAAGGATGGCGAATACATCGATGCGCTGGCGCGGCTCGGCTTCGGCTTCCTCGAGGTCGGCACCGTCACGCCCCGCCCCCAGCCGGGCAACCCGCGCCCGCGGATGTTCCGCATCCGCGCCGCGCGCGCGGTCATCAACCGCATGGGCTTCAACAACCGCGGCGTGGACCACCTGCTCGCGAACGTCGCGCGGGCGCGCTACCGCGGCGTGCTCGGCATCAACATCGGCAAGAACTTCGACACGCCGCTCGAGCGCGCCGCCGACGACTACGTCGCCTGCCTGCGCAAGGTCTATCCTGTCGCGAGCTACGTGACGGTGAACATCTCCTCGCCCAATACCGAGCACCTGCGGCGGCTGCAGGGGACGGCGGCGCTCGATGCGCTGCTCTCCACGCTGAAGACCGAGCGCGGGGCGCTCGCCGCGAAGCACGGCAGGACGGTGCCGCTCGCGGTGAAGATCGCGCCCGACCTCGACCGTCCGCAGATCGAGTCGATCGCCGCCGCGCTCACCCGGCACGGCATCGATGCGGTGATCGCCACCAACACCACCGTGACGAGGGGGGGCGTCGGGGGCATGCCGCACGAGCACGAGGCGGGCGGGCTGTCGGGGGCGCCGCTCGCCTCCCGCGCCACCTACGTGGTGCGCCAGCTCGCGCACGCGCTCGCCGGCAAGCTGCCGGTCATCGGCGTGGGCGGCATCATGAGCGGCGCCGGCGCGAGAGAGAAGATCGCGGCGGGCGCGAGCCTGATCCAGCTCTACACCGGGCTGGTCTACCGCGGCCCGGCGCTGGTGCGCGAGTGCGTCGAGGCGCTGTGCGGAAAATGACCTCAAGCGCGGCGAAGGCCCCGCCGGTGGCCGTGATCGACGAGCAGGCGTGCATCGGCTGCACGCTGTGCATCGAGGCCTGCCCGGTGGACGCCATCGTCGGCGCGGCGCGGCTCATGCACACGGTCATCGCGGCGGAATGCACCGGCTGCAGGCTGTGCCTGCCGCCCTGTCCTGTGGACTGCATCGCGATGATCGAGAGCGGTGAAACCTGGACGCACGAGGCGCGCCGTGAGCGCGCCGCCCAGTACCGGCGGCGCTACCGGGCCAGGATGGAGCGGCTCGAGCGCGCCCGCGCGGCGCGCCCGGCTGCGGGTCGCGGCTTGTCCGGACCCCGCGGCAAGCAGGCGACGATCGAGCGCGTCATTGCGCGCGCCCGCCAAAGGTTGCGCGACCGCTGATCAGCGGCCGAAGATGCCGCGCAGGACGCCGCCGCCCCCGCCGGGCAGGAGGCTTCCTCCCGAGGGTATCGTGGTTCCGCCTTCCTCCTGCTGCTGGAGCGCGCGAGCGCCTTCAACCGCCGCGGGTTTCGCCGCGGCCGGCGGCGGCGTCTTGGGATCCACCGGGCGGATGGCGGGCTCCAGCCCGCCCGGCAGCGCGGCCACGCGCGGCGCGAGCGCCTCGCCCAGCTGCGTCAGGCGCTCGCCCGGCGCCGGGTGCGTCTTGAACAGCAGCGCTAGCGAGGAATCGTCCGCCGACCGCGCCGCCAGCAGGTGCAGGACCTCGACCAGGCCGTACGGGCTGTAGCCGGCGCGCGCCGCAAGCACGATGCCGATGCGGTCGGCCTCGAACTCCGAGCCCTTGTCGAGCCCGCGCGCCATCACCTCGGCGCCGGTGCCGATGAGGTTGTTGACGAGGACGCCGCGGTCTCCGCGCTGTGCCGCCCGCGCGCCGGCGGAGATGGCCGCGCTCTGCTGCATCACCTTGACGTGGTGGCGCTGCACGATGTGGCCGATCTCGTGCCCGAGCACGCCCGCAAGCTGCGACTCGCTCGCCAGCATGTCGTAGAGCCCGCGCGTGATCAGCACGTAGCCGCCCGGCGCGGCGAAGGCGTTGACCGAGGCGGTGTCGAGCACGCCGAAATGCCATGGCAGGTCGGGACGCTCGGTCTGCATCGCGATCCAGCGCCCGACGCGGTTGACGTAAGCCTGCAGCTCGGGGTCGGGCACCAGCGGCGCGGCGCCCAGCGTGCGGCCCGCGACCTCGCGGCCCACCGCGATCTCGTCCTTCTCGTCGAGGCCCACGGCGGCGGTCCTCAGGTCGCGGCCGACGTCGAAGATGCGCCCGAGGTCGATCGAAGCCGCGCCAGCGGCCACCGACAGCACGGCCATCGTCGCTGCAGCCATCCAATAGCGGGAGCGGCCGATCATTGCTTCGCGTCCATGTACTCGACGCTCACCGGCGCGAGACCCGAAGCGCGCGCGCCGCGCTCCGCCGCCTCTTTCGTCGCGACGTAACCATCGAGCAGCTTCATCTGCTCGGGATTGAAGCTCGCCTGCTTGAGATCCTCTTCCTCGATGCCGCGGATGCCGATCGTGCTGGTGACGCTCACGCTGCGCCGGGGCCCGAAGAGCCGCCCCGCGGCGGAGCCCGCGCCCGAATCCCCCGCGGCCACCGGCTGGCTCTGGAAGCGCACGTTGAAGGAGAACAGCCAGCCCGCTCCGCCCGCGGTCTTGAGATTGAGCCAGGCCCCCTGCTTGCCGATCACCTCCCCGGTTGCGCCGAGCTTCAGCTGCGTCACCTGGGTCGCATCGAGCCGCGGCTCGGCGTAAAGGGGGGAATCGCGCTCGAGCGTGACCTGCTGCTGCTGCGCCGCCGCCGAGCCGCCGGCGAGCCATGCCGCGGCGAGCAGCAGGCGAAACACGCGCAGCGCGCGATTCCTTGCAATCATGTGTCGGGGCATCCCTGCGCCGGTCCTGTGGCGACGGATTTGCGCGGTGAGCTGATTATAATGAGCGGCCTCCCCCTCCGCCATTGCCGCCCGTGCACCCGGACAGAATCCGCAGCATATTCACCCTGTTGCGTTCGGCAAATCCGGCGCCGCGCAGCGAGCTCGTCTATGGATCGCCGTTCGAGCTGCTGGTATCGGTGGTGCTTTCAGCGCAGGCGACCGACAAGAGCGTGAACCTCGCCACGCCGGGTCTCTTCAAGGTGGCGAACCACCCCGCCGCCATGCTCGAGCTCGGCCGCAGGGGCCTCGAGCGCCACATCCGGCGCATCGGGCTCTACCGCACCAAGGCGAAGAATCTGATTGCCGCATGCCGGCTGCTGCTGGAGCACCACGGCGGGGAGGTGCCGCGCACGCGCGAGGGACTGGAGCGCCTGCCCGGGGTGGGCCGCAAGACCGCCAACGTGATCCTCAATACCGCCTTCGGCGAGCCCACGATCGCGGTCGACACCCACATCTTCCGGGTCGCGAACCGCACCGGCATCGCGCGCGGAGGCAACGTGCGGGCCGTCGAGGAGAAACTGCTGAAGGTCGTGCCGGAGGAGTTCAGGCCCGACGCGCACCACTGGCTGATCCTGCACGGGCGCTACGTGTGCAAGGCGCGCAAGCCCGAATGCCCGAAGTGCCTGATTCGCGATCTGTGCGAATACAAGCACAAGACCGCGTGACTCAGTATTTGGTGACGAGCCCGCGCTGGCTTGAATAGTAGGCGGCGAGGTCCTCCAGGTCGCGCTGGGTGAAGTTCGCGACGAGTGGCGCCATGATGGGGCTCTTGCGCGCGCCCGACTTGTAGTCCTTCAGCGACTTCAGGAGGTAATCGTAGTGCTGGCCCGCGATCTTCGGGAAATCGGGCACGGGGCTGTTGCCGTCCGGGCCGTGGCACGCCACGCAGGTCTGGGATTTCCGCTTGCCGGCGTCGGGATCGGCGGCGAGCGCGGGCGTGGCCGCCGCAATGAAGAGGCCGCACGCGACGACGAGAGTCTTCTTCATCCTGGCTCTCCTCACTTGGCCGCGGCCTTCATGGAATCGGAGGCGTAATACGCCGCCAGGTCCGCCATGTCCTGATCGGACAGTCCGGCCGCAATCGCGCGCATCGACGGATGGCTGCGGTTGCCGGCCTTGTACTCCTGAAGTGCCTTGACCATGTAGGCGGCGTGCTGGCCCCCGAGCCTGGGCACGTGATAGACCTCCGGAAAAACGGTCTTGTAGCCGCCGATGCCGTGGCAGCCGGCGCACATCGAGGTCTTGCGCTTGCCCGCCGCGGCATCGCCTTCGGCCGCCGGCGCAACGGACGCAGCCGCGAGCAGGAGCGAGGCGAGGAGCGCGGAAGCGAGGTGGACGTTTTTCATCGACGCGCTTTCTTCTCCCGGAAAGACTGCGCGCGATTATACCCAAAAAGACAGCGCCCGTGGCACGCGTTGCCAGTCCCGCGCGCGCTGCCGGATAATGCAAGCGTGCACTGCGAGCGTTTCCCGTCGTGAAGCCCGCGCCCGACGCCGCGGCCGCCGGACGGATGCGCGGGCTGTTCCCCTTCCTGCGCTGGTGGCCCCGCGTCGGCCGCGAGACGCTGCGCGCCGACGCCGTCGCCGGGCTGATCGGTGCGGTCATCGTGCTGCCCCAGGGCATCGCGTTCGCCACGCTCGCCGGACTGCCGCCCGAGTACGGGCTGTATGCCGCGATGGTGCCGGCGGTCGTCGCCGCGCTGTTCGGCTCCTCCTGGCATCTCGTGTCCGGCCCGACGAACGTCATCTCGATCTTCCTCTTCGCAAGTCTCGCGCCGCTGGCGGAGCCCGGCAGCGGGCGCTACATCGAGCTCGCGTTGACTCTCACCTTCCTGGTCGGCGTGATGCAGCTCGCGATGGGCATCGCGCGCATGGGCGCGCTCGTCAACTTCATCTCGCATACGGTCATCGTCGGATTCACCGCCGGCGCCGCCTGCCTGATCGTCTCCTCCCAGATCCGGTATTTCTTCGGCGTCAACCTACCGCCGGGCGCCTCCTTCGCCGGGACCTGGCGTGATCTCGCGCTGGCGCTTGCCGATATCAACCCGTACGTCACGGGGGTCGGGGCGGTCACGCTCCTGGTGGGTGTCGTCTGCCGCAGATTCGCACCACGGTTTCCTTACATGATCGTCGCGATGCTTGCGGGCGCCGTCACCGCGGCCGCGCTGAACGCGGCGTTCGGCGAGACGCGGACTGCCATACCCATGGTCGGGGCGCTGCCGGGCTCGCTGCCCGGGTTCTCCGTGCCCGACCTGAGCCTGGATACGGTGCGCCAGACCCTGCCGATCGCCCTTGCGGTGACGATACTGGCCCTGACCGAGGCCGTGTCGATCGCCCGCGCGATCGGGGTCAAATCCGGGCAGCGCATCGATGGCAATCAGGAGCTCGTCGGACAGGGGCTGTCGAACATGGCGGGCAGCTTCTTCTCCGCGTACGCCGCGAGCGGCTCCTTCAACCGCAGCGGCGTCAATTACGAGGCCGGCGCGCGCACGCCGCTCGCCGCCGCGTTCTCGGCGCCGGCGCTCGTGGCGGTGCTGTTCGCGGTGGGGCCGCTCATTGCGCACCTGCCGCTCGCGGTGATGGCGGCGATCCTGTTCCTGGTCGCCTACGGCATTGTGGACTTCCGCTACATCGCGGCCGCGATCCGCACCAACCGCCAGGAGGCGGCGGTCATGGCCATCACGTTCGGCGCCGCGCTGTTCGCCGACCTCGAGTTCGCCATCTATGCCGGCGTGCTGCTCTCGCTGATGCTCTACCTCACCCGCACCTCGCGCCCGCTCGTGCTCGACGTGAAGCCCGATCCCGCACCCGACAGCTACCACTTCACGGCCGACAGCGGGCTGCCGGACTGCCCGCAGCTGAAGATGCTGAGGATCAACGGCTCGCTCTTCTTCGGCGCGGTCGACCACGTCCGGCGCCACCTCGAGGAAATCGACGAGCGCGAGCCGCGGCAGAAGCACGTGCTGATCGTGGCGAGTGGCATCAACTTCGTGGACATGGCGGGCGCGGAAATGCTCGCGGCCGAGGCGCGGCGGCGGCGGGGCGTCGGGGGCCGTCTCTACTTCTATCGCATGAAGGACGCCGTCCGGGAAACGCTCACCCGCGGAGGCTACCTCGGCGATATCGGCGAATCGAACCTGTTCCCGGTCAAGAGCCGCCCAGTCGCAGAGATCTACCGGAAGCTCGATTCGGGGATCTGCCGGAACTGCAAGTCGCGCATCTTCCGTGAGTGCCATGTCGCGCTGCCGAGCGGCGAGCCCGTGAAGCTCGCCTGACCAGCCGGCAATGCCGCGCCTCCGGTCTACTCGGGGGCCGGCTCCTTGAGCGGCACCGCCCCGAGACGGTGGCCTCGAAGCATCGCGGCAATGATGATGATGCCGCCGGTGCACAGCGCGAGGACCAGGAACGCAAAGCTCGCCGTATGGAGCTGGGCCATCGTGCGCGGCGCGAGATCCAGGCTGCCGAGCTCCGTGAGGTAGACGGGTACCGCCAACCCGCGGCTGACCGCGACGATCAGCATGATCGCTGCCATCACGACCTTGATCATGAACGGCCTGACGTAGGTCGTGCCGATCACCCCGAGCTGGATGCCGAACAGCGAGCCCGCAAGCAATATCATCGCGAGGCGGATGTCGACCAGCCCGTGCAGGGCATACTTGATCGTGCCGCCGAATCCCATCACGAACGCGATCACGAGCTCGGTCGCGCTCGCCACCAGGCCCGTTACTCCCAGCACGTACATCATGCCCGGCACCCCGATGAAGCCGCCCACCGCGATGGCCGATGCCAGCAGGCCGGTCGCGAAACCGAGCGGCAGCGTGAACAGGGCGGACACCCGGACGTTGGCGGTCCTGAAATGCATCATCGTTCCCGGTATCTCGACCGATTGCACCCAGCGCGCAAGCCGCGAGACCCGGTCCTGCTCGTCGGAACGGCCCGACCGATAGACCGCGATCGCATCGTGGAGGACGTAGCCGCCGACGACCGTGAGCACGATGACGAAGGCGAGGCTCACGTACAGATTCGAGCCCGGCTCGCCAAAGCTCTCCTTGATCTGGTGCTGGATGTCCGCGCCCACCCACACGCCAACGGCCGCGGAGGCCGCCATCACGAGGCCCAGCTTGACGTCCACGTGGCCGTACTTGTTGCGCTGATAGGCGCCGACCAGCGCCTTGGGAAACTTGTGGCACAGGTTGGTGGCCACGGCGACGATGCCCGGCACGCCCATGCTCATCATCGCCGGCGTCAGCACGAAGGCGCCGCCCGATCCGATGAACCCGCTGACGAGCCCCCCGACGAATCCGATCGCGAGCAGGGCGAGAACGTTGCCGGCTTGCAGGTCGATGAACTGGCTCGCCGAGGGATCCATCGCCTATTTCGTTCTGCCCTTGACGCCCAGGACTTCCCAGAAGCTCGCGGTGAACACACCGTGCGCGAAGGAGAACACCGGTGCAGCGAGCACCGGCAGCGCCGGGTACCACCCGTCGGTGCGCGTGAAGGCCTCCATCACCTCCCGTTCGTACAAGTAAAGCAGGACGTAAAGAATGCCCGAGGCAATCCCGGATGCGATCAACTGTGGATAGGGTTTCGAGCGTTCCACGCGATACTTCCTCACGTCGAATCATAGCAAATGCGAGACCGCACACCCGCACCGCTATAATTGCTGCCTGCCCAACATGGCTCATCGCATCACCAGGGTTTACACGCGCACCGGCGACGGCGGCACGACCGGGCTCGCCGACGGCGCGCGGCTGCCAAAGGACGCGCCGTTGATCGAGGCGATCGGCGCCGTGGACGAGCTCAACGCGGCGCTCGGCGTGCTGGCGGCCGAGACGCTGCCCGATGAAGTCCGGTCCTGGGTCGTGGACGTGCAGCACGACCTCTTCGATCTCGGCGGGGAGCTGTCCCGCCCCGGGCACGCGATCATGACCGATGACTACGTGGCGCGGCTCGAGCACGCGCTCGACGGATTCAACCGCGATCTGTCCCCGCTCAAGGACTTCATCCTGCCGGGCGGCTCGCGCGCGGCCGCCCTCGCACACGTCGCGCGCACGGTGTGCCGCCGCGCCGAGCGCCGGGTCGTGGCGCTCGCCAGGAAGAAGTCCGCCCCGCCGCTCGCGGTGCGCTATCTCAACCGGCTGTCCGACCTGCTCTTCGTGCTCGCGCGCGTGCTCAACCGGGCGGCGGGCCGGCCCGACGTGCTGTGGCAGCAGGGCAGGAGCAGAAAGCACGGATGACGGCGGAAAAGGATGACCTGGCCGCGCGGCTGGTGGACCTTCTGGCCCAGTGCGCTCTCGGGAACCAGCGCGCTTTTGCGGACCTCTACGGCCTCACCTCGGCGAAACTGTTCGGGGTCGCCCTGCGTATATTGAGGAGGCAGGACTGGGCCGAGGAGGTCGTACAGGAATGCTTCGTCAGCATCTGGAGCCATGCCGGGGATTACGCCGTCCAGAAGAGCGCGCCGCTCACCTGGATGACCAGCATCGTGCGCAACCGCTGCCTCGACTGGCTGCGCCGGCCCCAGCAGGAGGCGACCGGCGACGAATACGACATCGCGGTCGAGGCCTGGCAGGACGAGGCGCCGGGGCCGCTGGAGCGGCTGGCGGCCTCCAGCGAGGCGGCGGCGCTCGCGCGCTGCCTGCAGCAGCTGGAGGGAAAGCAGCGCCAGAGCATCATGCTCGCGTTCTTCCACGGGCTCTCCCATTCGGAGGTCGCGGGCCACATGAAGCAGCCGCTCGGCACGGTCAAGACCTGGGTCCGCCGGGGGCTGGAGCGCCTTAAGACGTGCCTCGGCGCTCCGGCCTGAGTGATGGATGATGAGTGACGGGTAACGGATAGAGATGGCGTCGTATAAGAACCCGGAGCTGCGCGAGAAGCTGGCGGCCGAGTACGTCATCGGCACGCTGCGCGGGCGCGCGCGGGCGCGCTTCGAGGCGCTGCAGCGCTACGACCCGGCGCTGCGGCGCACCGTGGCCGAGTGGGAGGCGCGGCTGACGCCCCTTTCCGCGGCGGCGGGGGAAATCGCGCCGCCGCCGCGCCTCTGGCAGGCGGTGGCAAGGCGCATCGCGGGCAGCAGGCGCGGCGCCAGCGCGGGCGGAGGCCTCGCATTCTGGCGCGGGCTGGCGGTCGCCAGCACCGCATTCGTGCTGATCCTCGCGACGTTCATCGGTGTCGCGCCGCGGCCGGAGCCGCCGATGGCCATGGTCGCCGTGATGAACGACGAGCGGGGCCAGCCCGCCCTCGTGGTTTCATGGCCGCCGATGAAGGCGATGCGCGAGCCCTACGTCCGGGTCAAGGTCGTCCAGGAGCACCCCGTCATGGCCCCCGGCACGACCTGGGAGATGTGGATGCTGCCCGGGGGCAAGGAGGCGCCGGTCTCGCTGGGGCTCATCACGACCGACGCCGATCAATCCATGAGACTCCGTCCCGCGCTCGCGAGCCGGATGGAGGGCGCATGGGGGCTGGCGATGAGCGTCGAGCCCAAGGGCGGCTCTCCCACCGGCGCGCCGACCGGCCCGGTGATTTTCAAGGGGCAATGCGTCAAGTTATGAAGAGATTCGTCGCAATTTTCGTGGTCGGGGGATTGCTCGGCAGCGCGGCGGGATTCGCGCTGGGAATATTCTTCTACCCGTATCTCTTCCTGGCCGACATCGTCGCCATGGAGAAGGTCGAGGACAAGGCGGCGCGCAAGGCCGTCGCGACCGGCATGTTCATCCACGCCAACCCCAGGGATCCCATCCACTACGGCAAGGGCAAGCTCACGCTGTATCAGGACCTCGTGCACCTGGACGGCGACTTCGAGGTCGGCCCCGGCCCCAAGTTTCACGTGTACCTCGTGCCGGAGGCGAACGTCGTGCCCTCCACGAACGTCGCGCGTACGATGTTCGTGGACCTCGGGCGCCTGAAGGCCTTCAAAGGCAGCCAGAATTACCCGGTGCCGGCCGGCGTGGACCCCAGGAAGTACGGCAGCATCGT
>DATBMB010000124.1:0-5541 GCA_036555035.1 Burkholderiales bacterium
CGGCGGGCGCGATCGGCTCGGCGACCGTGTGCTCGAGGAGGATCTCGCTGGAAGCCTCGATGTGCGCCGGGCCCTGCGGTTCGGTCAGCGCCACGCGGAAGGCCTTCCTCACGCACTCCTGCACTTTCTTCACGTTGGGAATGCTGTAGGCCCACTTGGTGATCGGGCGCATGAAGGGCACCTGGTCCATGTCCTGGGAAGCGTCGCGCTCGCGCATCTCGCTCACCTGCACGCCGCAGATGCTGATGACCGGGACGAAGCCGCGGTAGGCGCCGCCGATCGCGGTTACAAGGTTTGTAACACCGGGGCCTTCGGTCGCGGTGACGACGCCGGGGCGGCCCGAGGCGCGCGCGAAGCCGTAAGCCATGAACGCGGCGCCCTGCTCGTGGCGCGTGAGGATGAAGCGGATCTGGGGCGTGTCGCGCAGGGCGTCGATCACCGCGAGGTTCTGCGTGCCGGGGATGCCGAAGACGTGGTCGACGCCCTCGCGAAGCAAGGCGTCCACCAGCGCGCGGGCGCCGGTAATCGTGAGGCGCTGCGTGGGCTCGTCGGCGATCGAGCGGGGGCTGGATTCCTTGCCCTGATCCTTCATGTCCATGGCGGGGTCCTTGGGGGCGTTCGTTCGCGCAGTATCGCGCGATGCGGGGCGGGGTGCCACATCGGCCGTTGGGTACCCCAGGGCACTACCACCTTCTGGGGCTATAGCGACGGTGGCACACCTGATTCTCCAAGTATGGACAAATTAGCTATTTTAGGTATAATGTCCATAATTTCCGGAGGCCCTTATATGTCCGCCACTCTGACATTCCGCAATAGCCAAGGCGAATTGATTGACGTCCCGGCAGTCGCGGCCACCCGGGTCAAGAATGAATTCGGGGCCGTTCTCGAGCAGGCCCTTCGTGGAGGGGCGGTCGCGATCACCCGGCATGACACGCCCAAGGCAATCCTGATCTCGTATGACGAGTTCCAGTCCTTGGTCAGATCGCGCTCTCACAGTCTGAGTGACTTGAGCGCCGAGTACAACGTGCTGCTGGCCCGCATGCAGACGCCCAAGGCAAGAAAGGGCATGGAGGCGGCGTTCAATGCATCCCCCAGCGAGCTCGGGCGCGCCGCCGTCAAAGCAGCACGAAAGCGCCGCTGATCTGGTGGCTCGCGGGCTGGTAGATGCCCCCTGCCCGGCCTTCGCGCATCTACGTCATTGCCGGCGTCAACGGCGCCGGCAAGAGCTCCATCGGCGGCGCGGCGTTTCGCGCCTTCGGGGGCGATTACTACAACCCGGATGAGGCCGCCCGGCAATTGATCGCTGCCGACCCGGGACAGGATGTATCGGAAGCGAACAGCGCGGCGTGGAAGCAAGGTGTCGGACTCCTGAGGCAAGCCATTGCGGAGCGCCTGGACTTCGCCTTCGAGACTACGCTCGGCGGCAACACCGTGCCGCGTCTGCTTGCCGAGGCCGCGGCTCAGGGGATCGCAATCTATGTGTGGTACGCGGGACTCTCGAGTCCGGAGCTGCATCTGCGGCGAGTTCGCTCACGAGTCCGCCGCGGTGGCCACGACATTCCCGAGGAAGCCATCCGCCGGCGCTACGAGCGCAGCCGCCTGAACTTGATTGCCCTGCTCCCTCTGCTTGCTGCGCTTCGGATGTATGACAACAGCGCGGAGGCCAACCCTGCGGACGGTGCGACTCCTGCTCCCGTTCTGGTGCTGCATATCGAGCGCGGAAAGATACTTGACCCCGCCGATCTTCCGCGCGCCCCCGACTGGGCGAAGCCTATCGTCGCCGCCGCGATGAAATTGGCGCAGGAAGGGAATCCTTGAATGAATGTGGAACCGATTGAACAGATCGAGTCGCGAATTCTGCTCGTACGCGGGCGGAAAGTGATGCTGGATGCCGACTTGGCGCAACTCTATGGCGTTTCAACAAAGCGCTTCAACGAGCAGGTGCGGCGCAATAACAAAAGCTTCCCGCCGGATTTCATGTTTCAATTGACGTTTCAAGAGGTTACAAACTTGAGGTCGCAATTTGCGACCTCAAGATTTTCAGGCAGTTGGCAGCGTTGGGGTGGCCGTCGTTACCTTCCTAATGCGTTCACTGAGCATGGTGCCCTCATGGCTGCCACCGTTCTCAAGTCTCCTGCCGCCATCGAGGTGTCAATCTTCGTCGTGCGAGCGTTCGTGCGCCTTCGGCAGATGATTTCGGCAAACAAGGAGCTCGCGAAAAAGCTGGACGACCTGGAGCGACGCGTCTCGCATCACGACGCAGAAATCTATAGCATTGTCAGATCGATTCGTGAACTCGCGGCTCCGCCTGAACCAACGCCCAAGCGTCGGATAGGATTCCTTTCGGGAGAGTGATTCCCGCGGCTCGCTCCCACCACCCCGGCGCTTCACACCACCCCCACCCTATCCCTCCCCCTGAGAGGGAGGGAATCATGCCGGGCACGAGGGGATCGTTGAAAGCCGCTACTTCGCGGTGATGTTGGCATCGCGGATGATCTTGCCGAACTTGACGGCCTGGTCCTTGATGAAGGCGGCGAACTGGTCGGCGGAGAGCGTGCCGGCGTCGAGCGCCTGCGCGGCGTACTGCTTCTGGACGTCGGGCCGGGTCATCGACTTCGCGAGCTCGGCGTTGAGGCGCGTGACGATCTCGCGCGGCGTCTTGGCCGGCGCCATCACCCCGAAGAAGCCGATGACCTCGAAGCCGCGCAGGCCCGATTCGTCCATCGTCGGCACCTCGGCGACGACCGGGGAGCGCTTGAGGCCGGTCTGGGCGAGCACCCGCAGCCGCCCCGCCTTGACGTAGGCGATCGAGGCGGTGATGTTGGAGAACATCATCGGCACGTGGCCGGCGATGACGTCGACCAGCGCCGGCCCCTCCCCTTTGAAGGGCACGTGCACGATCTTGATGCGCGCCATGGTGGCGAGGAGCTCGCCGGACATGTGCGGCGTGGTGCCGAGCCCGCCGGTGCCGTAGTTGAGCTCCCCGGGGCGCGCGCGGGCGAGCTCGAGCAGCGTCCTCACCGATTTCGCCGGCAGCGTAGGGGTCACGACCAGGATGAGGGGGCTCGTGGCGGAGAGCGACACGGCCGCGAAGTCCCGGGTGAGATTGGGGAAGGTCTTGCCCTCGATCATCTGCGAGGTCATGAGGGTTTGCGTCGTCATCAAGAGCGTGTGGCCGTCAGGCACCGCGCGCGCGGCAATATCGCCCGCGATCTGGCTGCTCGCGCCGGGGCGGTTCTCGATCACCACCGTCTGGCCGAGCGATTCGCCCAGGCTCGGGGCGAGGAGCCGCGCGACGATGTCGGTCGCGCCGCCCGGGGCGAAGCCGACCAGCATCCGCACCGGCTTCACCGGGTACTTCGGCGCCTGGGCGAACGCCGCCCCGGCAACCGCGAGACACAACGCTCCTGCAATCCAGCGGAAATGATTCATGTCCCCTCCTCCCTTTGCCGACATCGTAGCCCGCAGCCCTCGCGGCCGCAACGCGACCCGGCGGCTCAGCCGTAGGGCGTCGCCTTGCCCTTGCGCTTGAACGGATAGAGGAGCTGGCCGATATAGGTCTCGGGCGGCTGGAAGTTCACCGTGCCGTAGTTCTTCGGCCAGTGGTCCGGCAGGTGCGCGGTGCCGAAGACGAGGTCCCACAGCGGCAGGAAGCCCACGAAGTTCTTGTCGATGCCCTCCTCGTCGGAGGTGTGGTGCCAGTGGTGGTACTCGGGCGTCGTGATCACCCAGCGCAGGTACGGAAAGCGCCAGCGCACGTTGGCGTGGATGAAGACCGCGTGGAAGGACAGCACCGCGAGGAAGGCGTAGAGCGCGGGGGGCGCGAAGCCCAGGATGAACACCGGCAGGAACGCGACCGCGCGCGTCACGACGACGTCCACGATGTGCATGCGCGAGCCCGCGAGCCAGTCGAGCTTGAGACTGGAGTGGTGGATCGCGTGGAAGCTCCAGAGCCAGGGCACCTGGTGGAAGGCGCGGTGGATCCAGTAGGTGGCGAAGTCCATGACGAGCATGATCTCGATGAACTGCAGCCACAGCGGCTGGGCGGCGACCGCGCGCTGGAAATCGAGGTCCACCGCCCAGGAAAAGAGTATCTGCGCCGGGATGAGCGCGGCGAAGGAGAGGAGCTGCACCCCGGCGTGGCTCACGAAGAAATGCTTCACGTCGGTCTGCCAGCCCTCGCGGAGCACCCGCTGGGCGCGCAGGGGGAAGAGCGCCTCGAGCGGCGCGAAGATGAAGGCGAGCACCAGCAGCTCGAGCACGAAGTAGTCGAGCCCCATCCAGATGCCGCGCGGGGTGTCCACGGCGAGCGGCTCGGCCCAGCCGCCGCCCATGAGAAGCGCGATCGCCCCGAGCGCCATGCCGAGGAGCGCGCGGCGGTTGGGGCGCGAGAGCGCGATGCCGATCACCCCCAGCGCGATGGTGGCGAGGATGCTCGCGTGCAGGATCCCGCGGAAGATCCCGATGTTCGCGGCGTAGAACGGCATCGCCTCGGGCGTCACCAGCAGGTCGGGCAGGAGAAAGCACAGTACCCCCAGCACGCACAGCATGCCGAGAACGCCGGAGCTGAGCCCGGCGCGCTTGCCGATCGCCGTGCGGAGCTCGGGGCTCAGCGCCACGCGCGCAGGACCGCGTCGAAGGCCGAGTTGAGCCAGCCGTTCGACACGCAGAAGTGGGTATCGAAGGGGGGCGTGTGGTGCACGCGGTGGTGCTCGCGCGGCAGGACGAGCCAGCGGCGCTGCGCCCAGCGCACGAACCGGGGCGTGGCCGACTCATCCATGTGCGCCCACTTGTGGCACTGGTTGGTGGCGAGGAGGCCGAAGCCGGTGAAGAGCAGCACGGCCTGCGCGAGGATCCCGGTCCAGGTCTCGACGGCCACGATGGCCGCGGCGGAGAGGACCGGCAACGCGCCGAAGCAGCTCGAGCCGTGGGTCTCCACGAAATCGTGGCGCGTCATCTCCTCCGGGTGGGTGTGGTGCTCGCGGAATGGGCGGATGAGGGCGCTGCCGATGAACGGGGTGCGGGTGTTGCCGAAGGTGTCGAGCGACCAGTGCGCAAGCCCGCTCAGCAGGTCCGAGGCGAGCCAGGCGGCGGGTCTGGCCAGGAACAAGACCACGACGAAGTGGAGTTGCGCTGCCGCCAGCAGCCGCCACAGGCCCCACGCCGCGAGCGGCACGAAGAGCGCGATCGAGGCGAGCTCGAAGATGCGCTGGCTCCGTCCGTAAGCGGCGTTCATACGCAACGCGAGCCCCGCCGCCCGGCCTACTCCGGGCCGACGAAGCCGATGTAGGCCCCGCAGGCGTCGGCGGGCGGCACCAGCATCGCGTGCTCGCCCGTGTCGCGCACCCCGCGCGCGGGGGGCGGCAGGCCTTGCGACTCCATCCAGCGTGCCGCCGCGCCCATGCTGGTCGTGCGGTAGAGCGCCTGGAAGGGCCCGGGACCGCGGCGCTCCAGCGAATCGGCGGCCGGCCCCGGCGCGTAGGGGTGCGCGACGGTGAGGCCGGAGTTGCCGAACTGGAATACCGCCATGTGCGACATGAT
>DATBMB010000135.1:0-13282 GCA_036555035.1 Burkholderiales bacterium
CACGGCATGGATCACGGCCCGGGGGCGGGCGGCCATGGACCCATGGCGGGCCCGGTCGGCATGCTCACGACACAGGACACCGGATCGGCGGCCGACATGGGCCTGGTCCACGATCTGCTGATGAATCACACCAGGATCCAGCGCACCGTGACGAATCTTCCGGACGGGATTCGAACCGTCACCGAGTCCGACGACCCGCAGGTCGCGCAGACGATCAAGGCCCACGTCGCCAGCATGTCGCAGCGGCTGAAGGACGGAAGGGAATTCAACATCTTCAGCCCCACGCTCCCGGTGCTGTTCGAGAACCGGGACAAGATCCACTCGGTAGTGGAATTGACCGAGAAGGGCGCCATCGTGACGCGCACCTCCACGGACGCGAAGGTCGTGGCAGCGCTTCAGGGCCACGCGGCCGAAGTCAATGAGCTCGTGCAGGGGGGCATGTTCGCGATGATGCGCGGTATGATGACGCGCACTGCGCATAGGAGACCCTAGCATGAGACGGATTTCATCTCTTGCGGCAGCCCTGCTTCTTTCTGCATCGGCCGGGTTACTGCCTGGCCCGGCGGCAGCGCAGGCTCCGCACACGAGCCGGCACAGCTTCGGCGGCGCCGAGAAATGGGCAATAGTCTTCGATGACCCGGCACGCGACGCCTGGCAGAAGCCCCACGAAGTCATCCAGGCCCTGGCGCTGAAGCCGGATGCGGTCGTCGCGGATATCGGTTCGGGTACCGGCTACTTCGCAGCGCGGTTCGCAAACATGCTGCCCAAGGGCCGCGTGTACGGCGTCGACGTCGAACCCGATATGGTGAGATACCTCGCCGAGCGCGCGAGGCGCGAGGGACTGAAAAACGTCATCGCGGTGACCGGTGCGCCCGACGATCCGCGTTTGCCTGAAAAGGCGGACGTGATCATCCTGGTGGACGTGTACCACCACGTCGGCGACCGCGAACGCTATTTCCGCCAGTTACAGAAGTCATTGAAACCGGGCGGGCGCCTCGCGGTCATAGACTTCCGGATGGACTCGCCGGAAGGCCCGCCGAGGAACGTTCGCATTGCGCCCGAGCGCGTGAAGGACGAGCTCAAGCGTGCAGGTTACGCGCTGGCGCAGGAGCACGAATTCCTGCCCAACCAGTATTTTCTGGTCTTCCGGCCGGCCCGTTCCTGAGCACAGCCTCCTGCCCTGAGGCCCCGGCTTGATCTGGGTCAATGCCAGCGCGGCCGCGCTGGCGCCTAATAGGCGGGGCATCCGTTCCGGACTCTTGAAGGAGCCATGACGTGAGAACGATCTTCCATGCCATCCTGCTGGCGGCAGCATTGGCACTCGGTTCGGCTGCAGCCCTTGCGGCGGAGACTATCAAGGTCTACAAAGACGCGTCCTGAGGGTGCTGCGGCTCGTGGATCGACCATCTGCGAGCGAATGGCTTCCGTGTGGAGCCGGTGAACGTCAACAATCCCGAGGCTTACCGCGCTCGCTACGGCATTCCACGCGCGCTCGGCGCCTGCCACACCGCAGTAGTTGAAGGCTACGCGATCGAGGGCCACGTCCCGGCGCGGGAGATCAAGCGCCTGCTTGCCGAGCGGCCGAAAGCGCGCGGGCTCGCGGTCCCGGGCATGCCCGCCGGCTCGCCCGGGATGGAGGGCGGCGGGCGCGTTCCCTACGACGTGCTGCTGGTCGGGAACGACGGCAAGACCACCGTCTACCGCAGCTACCGCTAGCCGCTCACTTTCTCAACTTGCCCCAGAGCTGGTCGAGCCGCGCGTAGCGGCCGCAGCCGCTGACGTAGAACTTGTAGCGCACCGGGTTCTTCACGTAGTAGTCCTGGTGGTAGTCCTCGGCCGGCCAGAACTGAGTCGCCTTCTCGATCGGCGTCACGATCGGCTGCTTGAACGGCTTTTCCTTCTGCCATTTCGCCTTGGACGCCTCGGCGAGCCGCTTCTGCTCCTCGGTGTGCCAGAAGATCGATGGCCGGTACTGCGAGCCTGCGTCGCAGAACTGCCGGTCGATGGCCGTGGGATCGTGATTCAGCCAGAACTGCTGAAGCAGCTGCTCGTAGCTCACCTTCTTCGGGTCGTAGACGACCTGCACCACCTCGGTGTGGCCGGTGGTGCCCGAGGAGACCTCCTGGTACGTCGGGTTCATCCTCATTCCGCCCATGTATCCGGAGGTGGTCGAAACCACGCCCGGAACCTTGTCCAGGGCCTCCTCGGTGCACCAGAAGCAGCCGGCGGCGAAGGTGGCCACGGCAAGTCCTGGCGCCGGTTTCTGCGCAGCGGCAGGAGGGGCCGCCAGCGCGATTAGCCAGATAAGCAAGAAAAGGTGTCGGGCAGACATGAATGACGGCTCCTTTTAGGCATTGTATACGCACGCCGTGCGGTTCCAGATTCAATCACAATGACGGCGCATGGATCAAAGTGATACTCGTAACCGGATCGGCCTCGTATTCGTGGCCGTTTCATTTGCCTTTCTCGCGGGCGCGGTCATCTTCGCCAGCCTGTCCGGGGAAAAATCGCCCGCGGATCCCGATGACCCGGCGCAGGTCGCGCGCGGGAGACTCATCTACGATCAGCATTGCGCCTCCTGCCATGGCATGAGGCTCGAAGGCCAGCCGAACTGGCAGACGAAGCTGCCGACCGGCCGCATGCCGGCGCCGCCGCACGACGCATCAGGACATACCTGGCATCACCCGGATTCGGTGCTGTTCGGCATGACCAAGCACGGCCTCGTGCCCGGGAAACACGCGCCTCCCGGCTACCAGAGCGACATGCCCGGATTTGGTGGTGTCCTGACCGACGAGGGAATCTGGGCCGTCCTCGCGTACATCAAGTCGTCGTGGCCGTCGGAAATCCGCAGGGCGCAGGACGAAATGACGCGGGAGCGGGGCCAGCGTTGAGGAAGCGCGAGACAACTCTGGATCCAGACAGGTGTCGAAGCCTCATGGCAGCTTGACAAGCTCGGCACAAGGCGCGTCGAATATTGTGGTGATTGATCTGTATCAATACGCCCGTAGCCAGCGTGAGCTAACTTCGGCGCCGTGATGAGAAAACCTTTTCCTTTCATCAGGCTTGCCGCGTTTTTCGCCGCGGCCGTCCTTATCTTTACTGTCGGCTTCCCCCGCCAGGCGTACGCGGACGGGACTGCGCCAGGGGGATTCGCATCGGCTGACAGCGGCAAACCTGCGGCAAGCGGCAATATTGGGACAGCCAAGTGCGCGGTGAGACTGGGCGGCCAGGAAGTTTGTTGTCATAGCCCAGTTGCAGACACACGAGCAGCGAATGGAACCCCGCCGCGCGGTGACGACAATCCCCGGCTTGCGACGGGGTACGCCAACTTCCTGCTACACCACGTCCCCGCGCGGACCGCGGAACCCGTTCCTGTCCCTCCACCCCTAAGAACGCCCCGTTTCCTGTTCGGTAGTTTCCGCAGTTAATCGCTGGCCGGGCGGCATTCTCCGGCCCGGTTCCCGGCAATACGCGGCAATTTGCGCGAGCCGCGGATTGCACTCCTCCGACCGGTATCCGCGAGCAGCAATACGCGCATTGGAACCATTTTTTGCACAAGGAGATTCGTCATGACTGGTATGACACTTCGGAATTCATTGATCGCCGCGGCGCTTTCGGGCGTCCTGACTCTCGGGAGTTCCCCGCTTTCGTACGGGCAGCCTGGCCCTTATGGTCCTGGCTACGGCATGGGTCCGGGAATGATGGGCGGCTACGGCCAAGGGCCGGGCGGCGGCTATGGTCCCGGCTATGGGATGGGTCCCGGCATGATGGGTGGCTACGGTCCCGGAGCAGGCGGCGGATACGGGCCGGGCTACGGCATGGGTCCCGGAATGATGGGTGGAATGATGGGCGGCATGATGGGAGGGATGATGGGCGGCGGTCCCGGCTACGGCATGGGACCCGGCATGATGGGCGGGGGCATGGGATACGGGATGCTCTACCAGCTCAACCTAGCGCCGGAGCAATGGAACAAGATCAATGCGATTCACGAGGATCTGGCGAAGAAGAACTGGGACCTCGCCGGCAAGGCGCGGGAAGAAGGATTCAAGCTCCGCAATCTGATGGCCGCCGAAAAGCGCGACCGCTCCGCTATCACCAATCAGTACAAGAAGCTTCAGGAACTGCGGACGCAGAGCTTCCAGGCCCGCCTCGATGCGCAAGAAAAGATCGGCGGCGTGCTGACGAAGGAACAAGCGGGGCAACTGCGCCGCTTCGCGCCCTGGTGGGGGCAAGACATCGAATAGCGCTTGTCACGCGATCGGGAGCTGCCGTACGACCCCGATCGCGTTCTTGCCAAATTCGGAAAGGAGCACAATGAATGCCTATGCAGTTGCAGTTTCGAGACCGGCCGGTTTCGGAACGCTCGCCTTCGGCCTGTTGCTCGCCGCGTATTTCGGCGTGCTCACGCTGGTGTCCGGCTGGAGGTTCACGGTGGACCAGTTTTCGGAATTCTGGTTCTACATCCTGCTGCTGGCCGCCGGCTTCGGAGTTCAGGTCGCGCTCTACACCCGGCTGCGAAATCTGCTGCACGAGTCGAAGGACGCGCGCACGGTGATGGCCGCGTCCGGGACCACGTCGACCGCGGCGATGATTTCGTGCTGCGCGCACTACCTTGTCAACGTCGCACCCGTGCTCGGCGCCACCGGCCTCGTGACCTTTGCGACGCAGTACCAGGTCGAATTCTTCTGGGTCGGACTCGCGTTCAACGCTGCCGGTATCGCCTACATCGGCAACAGACTCTGGAATGCCACCAAGGACCACGCCCAATGCGCGCACGCATGACGCTCCTTGCCATCTGCCTCGCCGCCGGCCTGCTCGCTGTCGCGGTCCCCGCCGCGGCGCAGATGCTTTCCGCACAATCGAGCAGCGCCGGCGGGGTCACCATCAAGGCGACGCCGCGAGCGCTGTCCGGGGGCGCGTGGGAATTCGAGATCGTGTTCGATACCCACACCCAGCAGCTCAAGGACGAGCTCATGAAATCCGCCGTGCTGGTCGCCGACGGAAAGGCGCTCGCTCCCGCCGCCTGGCAGGGCGATCCGCCCGGCGGCCACCACCGCAAGGGCGTGCTCAGGTTCGATGCGGTCACTCCGCGGCCAAAGACGATGGAACTCACAATCGCGCGGTCGGGCGAGCCGAAGGCGCGCTCGTTCCGCTGGCAGCTCAGATAAAGGAGAACGGCAATGTGGGGCGGCTACGATTACGGTTGGGGATGGGGCATGGGATTCGGGATGATCAGCATGGTGTTGTTCTGGGTGCTGGTCGTTCTCGGTATCGTGATCCTGGTGCGATGGATCGCGGCCGGCACACCCGGCGGGGGCCAGGTGCCGGGGAAAACCGCGCTCGATATTCTCAAGGAGCGCTACGCGCGAGGGGAAATCGGGCGCGAGGAGTTCGAACAGAAGAAGCGCGACCTCGAGACCTGAATCAAAGGAGGCTCCTATGGATGCAACTCGACCCTGGATCAACGGCGCGGCGCTGGCGGTAACCGTCGGCGTGGTGTACATCGTGTGCGCAATTGGTGTGGCGCTCTTTCCAGACGGAACGCTGACGTTTTTCAACACGTGGGCGCACGGCGTGGACGTCACGCTCGCGAAGCGCCCGGCTACCAGGCCTCTCGCCGCGGGCGAGTGGATTTTCGGGTTCGTCTCGATCGTGTTGTCCGGTTATCTCGTCGGCGCGCTTCACGGCTGGACGCGCAATCTTCTGGGTAGCTGGAAATGAGCGGCGCCGCCCATGCGCATGACGAGCGATACGGTCAACGACGCTGAGCGGCGCACCTGCCGCCATTGCGGGACGGCGATTTCGGGCGCGCCGTCCGCGCGCGAGGGCAGCGAGTACTGCTGCGAATGCTGCTACCTCACGGCGCACCGGCAGCGTGCACTGGCCGAGGGCGCGAGCGCGGAACGGTTCGCCGTCGCCGAGGCGCTGGTCGCGGCGCTCGATGCCCGCGAGCACGAGACCGGTCTGCACTCGAAGCGCGTCGCCTGCCATACGCTCGTCCTGGCCAGGCACTTCAGCACCGATCCGCGGGAGCTGCAGCAGGTCTACTGGGGGGCGTTGCTGCACGACGTCGGCAAGATCGGCATTCTCGACTCGATTCTTCTGAAAGAAGGATCCCTGAGCTCCGCCGAATGGCAGGTAATGCGCACCCATCCCGAGATCGGCCACCGCATTCTCGCCGCCGCGCCCTTCATGGCGGAGGCGGCGGACCTCGTGCTCCATCACGAGGAGCGCTTCGACGGAACCGGCTATCCCCGCGGGCTGGCGGGCGCGGCCATCCCGTTGTGGGCGCGCCTTTTCGCGGTGGTCGACACGCTCGACGCGATCACCTCGGATCGCCCGTACCGAAAGAGCCTCGGATTCGATGCCGCCGCCGCCGAAATTGCGCGCCAATCCGGCGTTCAATTCGACCCCGAGGCCGTGAAGGTGTTCGTCGCGGAGGAGCCGGGATTGCGCGAGATGGTGGCGCTCAAGTGCGGGACGGCGGCAGTCCCGGCCGCGATGCCCGCTTGAGCCTATGCGTCGGATTACCTGGAGCGAGACCATGACATACGTCGAGACGCCGGCGGATCATCCCTACCCGTGGTACCTGCGGCCGATGTTCCGGAGCCAGCGCCGGCGCTACGGGCGCGAGCTCGAGCCGGTACGACTGTGGGCGCGGATGCCTGCTGCTTTCCTTGCCATGAGCGCGATGTACCGGGCGCTCGATCGCAAGTCCTCGCCGATCGACCCGGGCCTACGCTCGCTCGTCCAGGTGCGGATTTCGCAGATCAACGGGTGCGAGTTCTGCGTGGACCTGAACGCCTCTCTCGGGCTCGGGCGCGGGATTGCCCAGGACCAGCTGCGCGATCTGCCACGGTTCGAGGATTCGGCGTCCTTCAGCGAGCGCGAGAAAGCGGCCCTGGCCTACGCTGAGGCGGCTACGCGCAGCGACCGCCGCGTCGGCGAGGAACTCATCGCGCGATTGCGCAGGCACTTCGACGACCAGGCAATCGTCGAGCTGGCAGCGTTGATCGCCTACCAGAACATGTCGAGCAAGTTCAACGCGGCCCTCGGCGTGCCGGCGCACGGGTTTTGCGCCCTTCCAGCCCCGGGGACGCTGCGCGAACGAGCCGGCATCGAAAAATGAGGACTGCGCGCAATCCAAGACCGCCAATAGAGGAATCGCATGAATCACGCACAACACGGCCACTCGAGCCACGGACACGCCACGGCCGCAGGTGATCACGCCCCGGCGCACAAGGCAACCGATCCCGTCTGCGGGATGACGGTGAATCCGGCCTCCGCCAAGCACGTCTTCGAGCACGAAAACGTCAAGTATTACTTCTGCTGCAGCGGCTGCCGCACGAAGTTTCAGGCGGATCCGGCAAAGTACCTGGCGAAGGCCCGGCCGGCTCCGGCGCATGCCGCCCCGAAGGGCGGCCAGTACACCTGCCCGATGCATCCCGAGATCGTGCAGGACGGACCCGGCAGCTGCCCGAAATGCGGCATGGCGCTGGTGCCGATGATCCCCGCGGCCCCGGCCGCGGCCGAGTACACCTGTCCGATGCACCCCGAGGTGCGCAGCCCCAAGCCAGGCAATTGCCCGAAGTGCGGCATGGCGCTCGTTCCGGTCGCGGGCGCGCGGGAGGACGACTCGGAACTGCGCGACATGACACGGCGCTTCTGGATAAGCCTTGCATTGAGCGTTCCGATCGTCGTGCTGGCGATGGTGCTGCCCCAACTGGGCGGGCACGTCTACACGCCCGCGGCGCAACGCTGGGGCCATGTGGCGCAACTCGTGCTCGCGACACCAGTGGTGCTTTGGGGTGGCTGGCCGTTCCTCCACAAGTTTTGGCTGTCCATGAAGAACTACAGCCCCAACATGTACACGCTGATCGGGCTGGGCGTCGCGCTCGCCTATCTCTTCAGCGTCACCGGCGTGCTCGCACCCGGCATCTTTCCGCAGGAATTCCGGGAGCACGGGGGCGCGGTCGGCGTCTACTTCGAGGCCGCGGCCGTCATCGTCACGCTCATCCTGCTGGGCGAGGTCATGCAGCTGCGCGCGATGGGACAGACAAGCCGGGCGATCAGGGAACTGCTTGCGCTCGCTCCCAATACCGCTCTGCGCATTGAAGCGGACGGGCGGGAAGTCGAGGTGCCTCTCGAGCAGGTCCAGGTCGGCGACAGGCTGCGGGTGCGCCCCGGCGAGAAAGTGCCGGTGGACGGCACCTGCGTCGAGGGCTCGTCCAACGTGGACGAATCCATGATCACCGGCGAGCCGGTTCCCGTTTCGAAGAAAGCGGGCGACCGCGTGACCGGCGCAACGATCAACGGGAAGGGCTCGCTCGTCATCCGCGCCGAGCGCGTCGGCGCGGATACCCTGCTCGCGCAGATCGTGCACATGGTCGCGCAGGCGCAGCGCACGCGCGCCCCGGTGCAGCGTCTCGTCGATATCGTCGCCGGCTGGTTCGTGCAGACGGTCATCGCGATCGCCGTTGTGACCGCCCTGGTCTGGGGGTTCTACGGACCCGAGCCACGGTTGGTCTATGCGGTGATCAACGCAGTGGCGGTGCTCATCATCGCCTGTCCGTGCGCGCTGGGCCTGGCGACGCCGATCTCGATCACGGTCGCCATGGGACAGGGCGCGCTCAACGGCGTCCTCTTCCGCAACGCCGAAGCGGTGGAGAAGCTGCGCGAGGTCGACACCCTGGTGGTGGACAAGACCGGGACGCTCACGCTGGGCAGGCCGCAGCTCGTGGATATCGCGGTCGAGGGCATCGCCGAGAACGATGCCATTGCGCTAATTGCCGGCCTCGAGCGCGCGAGCGAGCATCCCCTCGCCCAGGCGATCGTCAAGGCGGCCGAGGACCGCGGCCTGCAGCTTGCGCGGGTGGAGAATTTCGAGTCGGTCACGGGCCAGGGCGTGCACGGCACGATCGGCGGCCGCAAGGTCGCCGTGGGCAACCGCCGCTTCATGGAGGCGCGAGGAGCCGTCCCGCAGGCGCTTCTCGACAAGGCCGAGGCGCTCCGCGCGCAAGGCAAGACCGCCCTCTACGCCGCAATCGACGGTCGCGTCGCCGCGGTGATCGCGGTCGCCGATCCGATCAAGGAGACGACGCCCGAAGCGATCAGAACGCTGGCGGCCGAGGGCGTGCGCGTGGTCATGCTCTCGGGCGACTCGCGCAAGACGGCCGAGGCAGTCGGACGGCAGCTTGGCATCGGGGAAGTCATCGCCGAAGTGCTTCCCGAGCAGAAGGTCGAGACCATCAAGGCGCTGCAGGGGCGGGGGCGCAAGGTGGCCATGGCGGGCGACGGCATTAACGACGCGCCTGCGCTCGCGCAGGCGAACGTCGGCATCGCGATGGGAACCGGCACCGACATCGCCATCGAAACCTCCGGCGTGACGCTCGTCAAGGGCGATCTGCGCGCGATCGCGAAGGCCATCCGCCTCTCGCACGCCACGATGCGCAACGTGAAGCAGAACCTCTTTTTCGCGTTCGTCTACAACGCGAGCGGTGTGCCGATCGCCGCGGGAGTGCTCTACCCGGCGTTCGGCCTCCTGCTCTCGCCGATCATCGCCGCCGCGGCGATGGCCCTGAGCTCGGTCTCGGTGGTCACCAACGCCCTGAGGCTGCGGCGGGCGAAGCTGTGATCCGGGATTACCAGTACGTTTGGCTGATCTGGTCGGTGGCGTTTCTTTGCCCGTGGGCGGTGTTGTACCTCGTCGTGCCCGAACTTCGCGCCGTGATGTGGAAGGCGAGTCTGTTCATGGCGCCATTCGGCCTCACCGAGCCGCTGTTCGTTCCGGAGTACTGGAATCCGCCGAGCCTGTTCGACCTCGCGCAGCGCACCGGATTCGACATCGAGAGCATCATCTTCAGCTTTGCGATCGGCGGCATCGGCGCGGTTCTGTATAACCTCGTGATGCGGCGCAGGCTCGCGCCGGTGCCGGCGCGCGAGCGCCACGATCGTCGCCACCGGTTCCACAGGGTCGCGGTCGCGCTTCCCTTCGTCATGTTTCCGGTACTCAATTTTCTGCCCTGGAATCCGATTTATGCGGGGATTGCAGCGATGTTCGCTGGGGGCGTTGCCGCGGTGCTGTGCCGTCCGGACCTTCTGCCGAACACCGTGGTTGGCGGTGTCCTGTTCCTGGGCTTCTATACCATTTTCCTGATCGGTCTCGAGTGGTCCGCGCCCGGCTACATCGCGCAGGTGTGGAACCTGTCCGCGCTCAGCGGCGTGGCGCCCCTCGGATTGCCGCTCGAAGAGCTTCTGTTCGGCTTCGGATTCGGGATGTTCTGGACCGGCCTCTACGAGCACGTCACGTGGAAGAGATCGGTGACCGTATGAAATCCAGGACTGTATGGGTTTTCGCCGCCTTCGCGCTCATTGCGGCCTATCTGCTGACATCCGAGCACCAGGCTCACTTCATCCAGGCGCTGCCATACCTCCTGCTACTCGTCTGCCCTGTGCTGCACCTGTTCATGCACGGCGGCCATGGCTCTCATAGTGGACACGGACACCGGCACGATGCGGAAAAGGAGGACGGGAAATGACCGATCCTGCCCCTGCCTACGGGTTATGGTCGCTCGTGATCGTCAACTCGCTGGTCTTCATTATTTTCGCGTTCAGCTTCGCGAGGCCGCAGACTTCGCGCGACTGGCGCTCGTTCGGCGCGTTCTCCGCGTTCCTGGTGGCGCTGTTCACGGAAATGTACGGATTCCCGCTCACGATCTACCTGCTTTCCGGCTGGCTGGCGAGCACGTTCCCGGGGATCGATTTTCTGGCTCACGACGCGGGGCACCTGCTCGAGACCATGCTCGGCTGGCGGACGAACCCGCACTTCGGGCCGTTCCATGTCCTCAGCAACGTATTCATCTTCGGCGGCTTCATCCTGCTCGCAGCCGCCTGGAAGGTGCTCTATGCGGCGCAACGGGGCCGCAAGCTCGCCATCACCGGGCCGTACGCGCACATCCGGCATCCCCAGTACACCGGATTCATCCTGATCATGGCCGGCTTCCTGCTGCAGTGGCCGACGCTGGTGACGCTGATCATGTTTCCGGTGCTGGTCACTATGTACGTCCGGCTCGCCCGGAAGGAAGAACAGGAAGTGCGCGCCGAGTTCGGCGAGGAATACGAACGATATGCAAAGCGCACGCCCGCGTTCATGCCTCGACCAGGCAACTGGCTGGCCCGGAGTGGGCAGGCGTGACACGGCCGGGAAACCGCCGTGCGACCTAGCGAAACGGCGAAACCTTGAATTGCGGAAAGGAGAGCATCATGAGACAAGTCGTATTCCGTTGGATGTGCGCGTCCCTGTTCCTCGCCGGTCTCGGGGCCGTGGCGCCATCGTACGCCCAGGGGCAGCCGACATCGAAGCCGACAGTTCCCGGCTACGAGGCGTCGGGCGAGATGCGACGCTTCCAGAGGATGGCCGAGGTCATGCGCGACATGTCGCGGCAGATGGCGAGGATGGAGCAGGAGATGGCCAAGGGCGATCTGGCGCCAGATATGCGAAGACAGATGTCGCAGGAACTCAAGCAGATGTCGGCGATGATGCGGCGCATGTCGGGGCTCGTCGACCGTCCGAGCATGAAGGGCGCGGAGATGGACAAGCACGTCGAGGAAATGCGTGATCAGATGCGGCGCATCGAGCAACAACATCGTTAGGGCCGGCACCAGCTGGCGCGCGGGTCCACGCGGTCATCTGGCCGGCGAGCGAGCGCCGTCTGGCACAATAAGAGCCATGGAACCCAGGCAACAGTTCTCGATCTGGTATTTCCTGGTCGCGTTCCTGCTGATCATCGCCCTGCAGGAATTCGTGCTCGCGCCGACGCACCTGAACAACCTTCCCTACAGCGACTTCAAGGCGCTGCTCAAGGCGGGAAAGGTCAGCAACGTCGGGGTCGGGGAGACGATCATCACCGGAACGCTCACCAACGAAGGCGTGGAGGGCGTGGTGACGGGGGACACCGCCGAGAGGTTGAGAAAGCTCGGAAGGGGCGAGCATCGATTTACCACGGTACGGGTGGAGGACTCCGCCCTCGTCCCGGAGCTCGAAGCGGCGAAAGTGCGCTTCACGGGCCAGGTGGAGAGCAAGTGGTTCTCCACCCTGCTCTCCTGGATCGTTCCGGCCGTCATCTTCTTCCTGATCTGGGGCTACGCGATCCGGCGCATGGGTGGCGCGGCGGGCGGCATGCTCGAGATCGGCAAGAGCAAGGCCAAGGTCTACATGGAAAAGGACGTCAAGGTGACGTTCGACGACGTCGCCGGCGTCGACGAGGCCAAGGAAGAGCTGAAGGAGATCATCGCATTCCTCAAGGACCCGAGGAGCTACGGGCGGCTCGGCGCGCGCATTCCCAAGGGCATCCTGCTGGTCGGACCGCCGGGAACGGGCAAGACGTTGCTCGCGAAGGCGGTCGCGGGGGAAGCCGGCGTGCCGTTCTTTTCCATCAGCGGCGCCGAGTTCGTCGAGATGTTCGTCGGCGTCGGCGCGGCGCGCGTGCGCGATCTCTTCGAGCAGGCGCGCAAGCGCGCCCCTGCCATCATCTTCATCGACGAGCTCGACGCTCTCGGCCGCGCGCGCGGCGCCTATCCCCTCGGCGGGCACGACGAGAAGGAACAGACGCTCAACCAGCTCCTATCCGAGCTCGACGGCTTCGACACCAGCGCGGGGCTCGTGCTGCTTGCCGCCACCAATCGCCCGGAAATCCTCGACCCCGCGCTGCTGCGCGCGGGACGCTTCGACCGCCAGGTGCTGGTGGACCGTCCCGACAAGATCGGGCGCGTGCAGATCCTGAAAGTGCATCTCAAGAAGGTCCAGCTTACCGCCGACGTCGACCCGGAGAAGATCGCGGCGCTCACGCCCGGATTCTCGGGCGCGGATCTCGCCAACCTCGTGAATGAAGCGGCGCTGCTCGCCACGCGGCGCGGGGCGGCGTCCGTCGCGCTCGACGACTTCACGCGCGCGATCGAGCGGATCGTCGCGGGGCTGGAGAAGAAGAACCGGCTGTTGAATCCCGAGGAACGAAAAGTTGTCGCCTACCACGAGATGGGGCACGCGCTGGTGGCGATGTCATTGCCCGGCGCCGATCCCGTCCACAAGATTTCGATCATCCCGCGCGGCATCGGGGCGCTGGGCTACACCATCCAGCGGCCCACCGAGGACCGCTATCTCATGACGCGCGAGGAACTGGAGAACAAGATGGCAGTGCTGCTCGGCGGACGGGCCGCGGAGAAGGTCGTCTTCGAGCACCTCTCCACCGGCGCCGCCGACGACCTCGCCAAGGTGACCGACATC
>DATBMB010000156.1:0-5371 GCA_036555035.1 Burkholderiales bacterium
GCGCCGAGATCGGCGAGCACCAGGCCGCACGTCGGGCCCATCACGACGTGACAGAACTCGACGACCCGCAGGCCCGCGAGCGGCAGCTTGGGCTGCGTCACTTCGCCTCCTTGATGCCGCGCAGCGCGAGGGAGTACCCGAGGATGCCGAAGCCGGTAAGCACCCCGCGGCACGCCGGCGCGATCTCCGACACCCTGCCGCGGCGCGCCGGATTGGAGATGTGCAGCTCGAACACGGGAAACTTGACCTGGCCAATGGCGGCGGCCAGCGCGGGATGGCCGGTGGTGTAGCCCGCGGGGTTGATGATCGCGGCGTCCACTCCGCCGTCATGCGCCGCGTAGAGCCTGTTGATCACCTCGCCCTCGATGTTCGAATGGAAAATCTCGACGTCAATTCCCACCTCGGATGCGTAGCGGCGGATGTGCTGGTCGTACTCCGGCAGCGTCATGGGGCCGAAGACGTCGAGCTGCGATTTCCCGCGCATGTTCATCCCGGCGCCGTGGATGACGAGTACCTTGGGCATGGCACATTTCTCCTGTATGTTTGTCCGTTCAGCAACACTTTACCAAGGAGAACCCCCATGAGCATCAAGCGCCACAACCCCGGAGCCGTGCTGTGCCGCGCCGTCGAGCATGGCGGGCTGGTCTACGTCGCCGGCACCACGGCCGACAACAAGAGCGCCCCGTGCAAGGCGCAAACCGAGGAAGTGCTGAAGAAGATCGACGCCGCGCTCGCCGCCGCCGGCAGCAGCAAGTCGAAGCTGCTATGGGCGCAGGTGTGGCTGCCCGATATCCGCGAGAAGGATCAGATGGACGCGGCGTGGAAGGCGTGGGTGGATCCCGACAACAAGCCGGTGCGGGCCTGCGTCGAGGCGCGGCTGGCCACCCCGGATACGCGGGTGGAGATCATGGTCACCGCAGCGAAATAGCCGGCGGCCGCGGGAAGTGCGCGGTCAGGCGCTGCTGGCGCGCTGGCGCGACTGGACCTCGATGTTGGCCATCTTGGCGAGGTCGCGGTGCAGGCGCGCGACGCGCTCGATCTGGCCTTTCGCGGGGAAGCGCTCGTAGAAGCCTTCGACGCGGAACTCGCGCGCCCGCTCCGTCCAGTTGCCCAGCCGCTTCTCCCACCGCACCTGGCGCCCGTCGGCGGGATCGGCATCATTGCGGGCGAGGTCGGCGCACACCCGGATCATTGCCTTGAGCGTGACGGGCTTGGTGACCATGTAGTTGGGGTGCCCCCAGGACGTGCCCCAGACCTTCTGGCAGGCCTTGAAGAAGTCGCGCACGATGGCGTAATAGCGGTCGATCTCGCGCATGGCGTGCCCCGAGCGCTGGATCTTGCGCCATTCCCCGCTTACCCAGCGGTGCAGCTCGTTGAAGAGCTCCGCCTGCAGTATCCATTTCTCCTGCTGGCTGCGGCCGCCCAGGCGGTTGATGCGGTATCGCAGCGGGCTGTCGCCCTCCCGGTAGAGCTTGTCGACCAGGCGCGCGGCGAATCGCCGGTCGGGGTCGGCCCACGAGATCCGCTCGTAGAGGTCCACCAGGTGGCTCTTGTTGATGCGGGTGGGCGTGGAGTTGATGATGACGAACATCTCGGCGGCGAAATCCTCGGTACGGCCGTCGAAGATGACGCACGGCACGTGGATGCTGTTGCCCTCCCCGGGACGCTCGCGCAGGTAGAAGTTGAGAGCCGCCAGGCGGTGCTGGCCGTCGATGATCAGGAACTTGGACGTGGGATCCTGCAGCTGGCCCACGCTCTGCTCCGCGCCGAGCGGCTGGAAACTGAGCTTCTCGTGGGTGAACAGCAGCACGGTGCCGGGGATCGGCGGCTGGTTCACCGCCATCTCGTAGAAGTTCTTGAGCGCCCGCACCTTGGCGCGAGAGAGCTGGCGCTGGAAGGCCGCGTCGCTGTGCTCGATGCGGGCGATGAACTGCGCGATCTCGTCGCTCTGCGAGATCACCTGCGCCGCGATCTGCTCCCCCTCCCCGTAGAACCGGCTGATGAAGCGCACCCGGGCGAGGATGTCCTTCGCCGGGTAGCTTGCAAAGTAGAAGGTCCCGTCCTTCTGGCGGATGCGCGTCGCTAGCATGGCCGTGTCGTCCTGTTAGGGGTCCCGGACCGGCAAACTGAGGCCGCCCGCGTGCTAGCGGGCGGCGAACCTGCATTTTAGCGGTTTGAGGGCGCCGACGCGAGGTTGCCGGCGGGCACCGCCGCTACGATGTGGACCCTTCCTCCGATGCCAGCGTCATCGCGGTATGACGTAGATCCCGTTGCCCAGATACACCGGCACCGGGCGCGCGGCCGGGTAGCCGAAGCCCTCCTTGGGGGTCTGGAAGTAGGGGTGCGGCTGCCCGGGAGGCGTGGCGTCGAGCGAGAACATGGGGCGGTACGGGTTCTGGTGATTGGGGTCGGGGCGTTGCTCGAGCCGGGGGCCGCCGAACCGGTCATGGACCTGGCTCGGGACGACGTGGTGCCGGCGCGCCGCTCCACCTTGAGCCATTGGGGCATGCTGCCCGGTTGCGCCGTGCACCGGCCCCCTGACGCCCCCGGCTGCCAGCGCCGGCGGAGCCATCACGATAATCACTGCCGCCAGGGCGGCCTTTGCGGGAATGCTCATGGTGAGTCTCCTCCTTATGGGGCGCAGGCCGCCTCGGTCCGCGGCTAGCGCCGGTAGATCTCCCGGTTGGCCCGTTCCAGGTCGCGGTGCAGCTCGCGCCGCTCCTGCTCGGTCAGCCGGCTCTTGTGGCCCTTCTCATGCTCCATGCGCTTGTCCCGCTCGCCGCGCATGGGCGGGCCGGGGGCCTTTTTCATGTCCTGGCCCCCGGGTGCCTGCAGCCGCGCCCCGAAACCCGGCCGCGCATCGCGGGCGTGGGAAACCGCCGGGGCCAGCAGCGCAAGCGCCACCGCCAGCAGGAACAGACTTCTCACCACAGCAAGGTCTCCGGGTCCATCCAGGCGCCCCGACCGGGGGCTGCTGATTGCATTATAAGTGCCCAACGCGGCCGGCACGGGCGGGCCTGATGCTCGCTAGAGTAGCGCACCCGGCGGGGCGCTCATTACGCAAGCCCCGGATTTTTGTAACAATTTGTTTCCCGTTTCGGCGGGGAAACAAACTCTTACAACTGCCCGTTCCAGGCGACTCGCGAGCCGCTAGGATTGCGCCATGGCCGAACCGAAGATGAAGATCATCGTGGTGGACGACGACGCGCGGCTGCGCGAGCTGCTCAACCGCTACCTGACCGAGCAGGGCTACGCGGTGCGCGTGGTCCATGACGCGGCCGAGATGAACCGGCAGCTGGGGCGGGAGCGCTACGACCTGATGATCCTCGACCTCATGCTCCCCGGCGAGGACGGACTCTCGATCTGCCGCCGGCTGCGCGGGAGCGGAGAGAGCATGCCGATCATCATGCTCACCGCGAAGGGCGACGACGTGGAGCGGATCGTCGGGCTCGAGGTGGGGGCGGACGACTATCTGCCCAAGCCGTTCAACCCGCGGGAGCTGGTGGCGCGCATCCAGGCGGTGCTGAGGCGCCGGCCGCCGGCGGGCCCGCCGGGCGCTCCTACTACCGAGGTGCAGGTGGTCGAGTTCGGGGCCTTCCGTTTCAATCTCGCGGCGCGCAGCCTGACGAAGAGCGGGCAGGACGTGGCGCTCACCACCGGCGAGTTCGCGCTGCTCAAGGTGCTGGTGCAGCATCCGCGCTCGCCGCTCTCGCGCGACAAGCTGATGGAGCTCGCGCGCGGGCGCGAGTTCGGCGCCTTCGACCGCTCGATAGACGTGCAGATCTCGCGCCTGCGCAAGCTGATCGAGCCCGACCCCTCGAAGCCCGCCTTCATCCAGACGGTGTGGGGCTTCGGCTACGTGTTCATCCCCGACGGCAAGAATCAGTGACCCTGTTTCCCCGCACCCTGCTCTGGCGCAGCGTGCTGCTCATCGCGGTCCTCCTGGCGGTCGCGCACCTCGCGTGGCTGCAGATCTTCCGGGTGAGCGAGCGCGAGCCGCGCGCGCGCCAGGTCGCGCAGCAGATCGCGAGCGTCGTCAACCTGACTCGCGCGGCATTGATCACTGCTCACCCCTCGAAGCGCCTTGACCTGCTCGACGATCTCTCCCAGGAGGAAGGCATCCGGGTCTACAGCGGGGAGCCGGGAGAGCGCGTCGCGCCCCTGCCCGATCAGCCGTTCCTTCGCCTCGTGGAGAGCGAGGTCCGGCGCCAGCTGGGTCCCGACACCCGTCTTGCCGCGAGCCGCAACGGTATTCGCGGCGCGTGGGTGAGCTTTCGCATCGACGGGGAGCCCTACTGGGTATACATGCCGCGCTCGCGGCTCGAGCGCGCCGATCCGCTGCGCTGGGCCGGCTGGGGCGCGCTGGTGCTGGCGCTCGCCCTGCTCGGCGCCTATCTCATCGTCGCGCGCATCAACCGCCCATTGCGCGAGCTGACCGGCGCCGCGGCCGAGATCGGGCGCGGCCGCACGCCACCTCCCGTCGCCGAGACCGGACCCTCCGAGATCCGCACGCTCGCGCACGCTTTCAACCGCATGGCCGCCGACCTGAAGCGCCTGGACGAGGAGCGGGCGCTGCTGCTCGCGGGGGTGTCGCACGACCTGCGCACGCCGCTTTCGCGCATCCGGCTGGGGCTGGAGATGCTCGACGGGGCCGACGACACCGCGCTCAAGGCCGGCCTGGAGCAGGACGTCGCGGACATCGACGCGGCAATCGGCCAGTTCCTCGATTTCGCGCGGCTCGCTCAAGGCGAGGCGGCCGTTCCCGAGGGCGATCTCAACGCCATCGTGCGCGAGGTCTGCGAGCGCTACGCGCGCGAGGGCAAACGCGTTTCGACCCGGCTCGAGACGCTGCCGCCGCTTGCCCTGCGGCCGACCGCCATCCAGAGTCTCATCGCCAACCTGGTGGACAACGCGCTGCGCCACGGCGGCCCCGAAGTCGAGGTGGCCACCCGGGCCGAGAACGGCCGCGCCGTGGTCGAGGTGCTGGACCGCGGCCCCGGCATTCCCCCCGGCGAGTCCGAGAACATGCTGCAGCCGTTCACGCGCCTCGATCGCGCGCGCTCCACGAGCGGCACGGGGCTCGGGCTTGCGATCGTGGACCGCATCGCGCGCCTGCACGGCGGAACCGTGCGGCTGCTCCCGCGCGAAGGCGGCGGCCTGCGGGCGCGCGTGGAGCTTCCGCTTGAAGCAAGCGCGCAGGCCGCGGGCCGGGTCCTGCCAGAGCGGTCGTGATCTTCTCCGGATTTCCCAGCCCACTTGGTCAATTGATCAGGACAACTCCCCGGGACAGTCACTACCAGTACCGGAAATCCGGAACCAGATCCCAACCGCTCTGCCACCCGGCCCGCGGAGACTGGCCAATGCGCGGGTG
>DATBMB010000172.1:0-3878 GCA_036555035.1 Burkholderiales bacterium
CCGGCTGCGGCAGCGGCTTATCGGCGACCTCGAGGACGTCGGGGCCGCCGGGCCTTTGCATCTGGATGGCCTTCATGAACCGTCCCAGATAAGGCGTCCCAGATGAATCGTCCCAGATAGGGCGTCCCAGATGAGGCGTCCTGGTTTCATTACAAGAGGCGCTTTATCTGAGACGCTTTACCTGGGACGTAGTACCTGGGACGCACCACCTGGGACGCTCCTCAGTTCGCGCCTATAAACGGCGCGACCTTGCGCTTGTACCCCGCCAGGTATTCCGTGATCTTGAAGCGCGTGGGGAAGGGAAACGAGATGTGCTTCTGGATGATCGCGTCGCGCACGTACTTCTCGATCGGCATGCCCTGGACGATGCCCATGCCGCCGAAGAGCTCGATGCCCTGCTCGGTCAGCCGCTGCACGGCCGTTCCGGTGAACGCCATCGCCATGTACTCGTAGGGCAGGTTCGGGACGCCGCCCTCCGCGATCGCCTCCGGGTGGTCCTTCAACCACGCCGCCGTCCAGATCAGCCGCCGCGCCGCTTCCAGGTTCATGGCCATCTCGGCGAGATAGAGGCCGACCGCCTGGTGCCTGATGATGAGCTTGCCGCCGGCGGTGCGCTCCTGGCAGTACTTGAGCGTCTCCTCGAGCGCCGCGCGCCCGAGGCCGAGCGTGAGGGAGGCGATCGTCATGTGGGTGCCGAGGTCGGTGCGGCCCTTGGGCGGCGGGGGCATGATGAAGCCCTTCGGCACCCGCACGTCGTCGAAGAAGATCTCGGCGTTATCGCCGACACGCCGGCCCATCTTGTGCAGCGGGCGGCGCACCAGGCCCTTCGAGTCGCCCTCGACGAGGAAGGCGCGCGGCCCCTCGGGCGTCTGCGCCATGGTGACGAGGAGCTTCGCGAGATAGCCGACGGTCTGGAAGTTCTTCGCGCCGTTGAGCACCCAGGAGCCGTCGGGCTGCTGCGTGGCGCGCGTCTTGAACTTCGCGGTTTCGGGCGTCTCCATGAAATAGTCGAATCCGAGATCGGTGTCCGGCTCGTGGATGCACACCGTCGTGAAGAAGAGCTCGTCGCTCAGGAACTTCGGCAGGAAGTAGGCCTTCTGCTCGGGCGTCATGCGGAACTCGAACCAGTCGCGCGCGCGCCGCGCCGTCAGCATGAAGTAGTAGGCCGTGCCGATCTCGCCCGCGGCAAGCTCCTCGGCGACCAGGCAGGACGTGAGATGGTCGGAGGCGCCGGCGCCGCCGTTCTCCTCCGACAGCACGAAGGTGCGGAAGCCGAGCCGGGAGCCCTTCTTGAGCAGCTCCCACGGCACCCGCTTCTCCCATTCGGACTCCTTGTCGAGGCCCATGGCGTGGGGCTTGATCTCCTTTTGCGCGAAATCGCGCGCGAGTTTCTGGAATTGGCGTTGCTCGTCGGACAGCCGGACGTCGAACATGAGTGAAGGTCCTCCCGCGGGGGAGTATAAGGCGGGAGAGGGGCCCTCGTTGACGTCGCGGTCGGGGAGGCCTAGCCTCTGGCCGTCGAGAGGAGGGAGCCATGACTTCAAAACATTGGTTCGCGTTCGCCGCTCTAACCCTGCTGATTTCCGCTGGTTCCGCCTTCGCGCAGGATTTCCCGGGCAAGGCGGTGCGCATCGTCATCCCGTTCCCGCCGGGCGGGGGGAGCGACATCGCGGTGCGCGTCATCCAGCCGCGCCTCGCCGAACGCTGGAAGCAGCCGGTCGTGATCGAGCCGCGCCCGGGGGCGAACTCGACGCTCGGCACCGACTTCGTGGCGAAGAGCGCGCCGGACGGATACACGATCCTCTTCACTTCCACGCAGTTCGCGTACGCCCCCTCCACGTTCGCGAAGCTCCCCTACGATCCCTTCAACGATTTCATCCCGGTCACGCTGGCGGTCACCTCGCCGCAGATGATCTTCGCGCACCCCTCGCTGCCGGTGAAAACCCCGAAGGAGCTGGTCGCGCTCGCCCGCGCCCGCCCCGGCGAGCTCTCGCTGGGCACCCCCGGGAACGTGCTGCCGGCGCATTTCTTCTTCTCCAGCGCGAAGGTGAAGATCACGCCCGTGCCGTACAAGGGCGCCGGGCCGATGCAGATCGACGTCATGGGCGGACACGTGCCGCTGGGCATCGCCGCAATCAGCTCGGTGATGGGGACGGTGCAGTCCGGCCGCGTGAAAGTGATCGGCGTCTGCTCGCCCGAACGGACGCCGCTCTATCCCAGCGCGCCGCCGATGGCCGAGGCGGCCCCCGGCTTCCAGGCCGTCGCGTGGTTCGGCTTTTTCCTGCCGCGCGGCGTCTCGCCCGCCGTCGTCCAGCGCATACGCGACGACGTCGCGGAGGTCCTGAAGATGCCCGCGGTGCGCACCCGCCTGAATGAGCTCGGCGGCGAGCCGACGCCGACGTCGAGCGAGGAATTCGCGCGCTGGGTCCGCTCGGAGATCGAGCGCTGGAACAAGGTCGCGAAGGTGGCGGGGGTCAAGCCGCAGTAACCCGCTTTCCCTCCCCTTCAAGGGGAGGGTTAGGGTGGGGATGGGGTCGCGGTTTCCCTCCCTTTCAAGGGGAGGGCTAGGGTGGGGATGGGGTCGATCCGCACATGAAAGGCCAGACCAGCCGCAATATCCTGGAGCCCGGACTTCAGCGACGCCTGCGGCAGCATATGACGGACGCGGAGCGGCGGCTCTGGCGCTCGCTTCAGCGAAAGCAGCTCGGTGGCTACAAGTTTCGCCGCCAGCATCCATTTGGAGACTTCATCATCGACTTTGTATGTTTGGAAGCCAAGCTCGCGGTGGAAGTTGACGGTGGGCAGCACGCGGAAGACGTCGACGCCGCTCGAAGCCGGTTTCTGGAGCGCGCTGGCTTTCGGATCCTGAGGTTCTGGAACAACGACGTGCTGCGCGATACCGAAGCTGTGGTGGAAGCCATCTATCGAGCGTTGCAGGACACACCCCACCCCCATCCCCACCCTTCCCCCTGAAGGGGAAGGGAGAGAAACGTTCCCCCTGAAGGGGAAGGAACTCCGTAATTTCCCTCCCCTTCAAGGGGAGGGTTAGGGTGGGGATGGGTTGATCACCGTGGTATCACGGGCAAAACCAGTCGCGAAGGCTTCGAGCCGCCCTCGTGGACGGTGTTGGTGGTCTTCGCCTTGATGGTCACGTGCGGCCGGCCGCTCGTCGCGATGACGGAGTCGGAGTTGGCGATCTCGAGGCGGATGCGGTGTCCCGCCTTGAAGACGTTGCACACCGGCCAGATCTCGATCGGAAACTCGTAGGTCGTGCCGGGCTTCAGCGGCTCGGCCTCGAGATGCGGATGATACGGCTGCGCCGGAGTGGAGCGCGCGGGATCGGTCTTGCGGTGCGACGCGCGCAGCCACCCCTTGGCGAGCTCCCGGTGCTTCCCGTCGGGCGCTTCGTCCGCCAGGCACACCAGCCAGTCGATATCCGGCGCGGTGGACGAGGCGTTGAGGTAGAGCGCCAGCGGGCCGGTCAGCTCGATCTCCTTTGCAAGCGGCTCGGTCCGGTAGACGAGCCGCGGCTCGCCGAGCGCCGCCTCGGCGGAGAGCCCATCGAACTCGTAGCGCCGCGCCTGCTCCGGCCCCGCCGCGTCGAGCAGCCGGCCTTCCCGGCCGCTCCCCGCGCCGCCGAGGAAGAGCTCGCGCCACTGCGTGCGCTTGAGCGGCCACTCGTTCTCCGCCCGCCAGCGGTCGTCGCCGTGGATGTAGAGCCGGATCGGCGCGCCTTCCATCACGCGCGTATCCATCCCCTTCAGCCAGTGGTCGTACCAGCGCAGCATCTCGTGGTGGTAGCCCGCCCACGGGCGCAGCGGCCACGGGCGCGGCCCGACCAGCATGCGCTTCGCGATCGCTCCGGTGCCGTTGTAGCC
>DATBMB010000178.1:0-5875 GCA_036555035.1 Burkholderiales bacterium
CACGCCGACCAGGGCGTAGTACGAAATCATGAATACCGCGATCGCGATGAACCCGTACCACGTGGACTGGAAGCCGATGCGGATGTTCTCCGCGCCGAGCGAGGGCCCGACCGTGCGCTCCTCGATGATCTCCATCGGCGCGGCGAGCGCCCCGGCGCGCAGCAGCAGCGCCACGTCGTGCGCCTCCTGCGTCGTCATGCGCCCGCTGATCTGCACGCGGCCGCCCGGGATCTCGCTGCGGATAACCGGCGCCGTCACCACCTCGCCCTTGCCCTTCTCGAAGAGCAGGATGGCCATGCGCTTGCCGACGTTCTCGCGCGTGACCTGGTGGAAGATGCGCGCGCCGGTGCCGTCGAGGTTGATGTGCACCGCCGGCTCGCCGGTCTGGTTGTCGAAGCCCGGCTGCGCGTCGTTGATGCGGTCACCGGTCAGCACGACCTGCTTTCTCACCAGGATCGGGGCCCCGCCCCGCTCCACGTAGTACTCGTCGCCGAAGGGCACCTGCCCCGCCTGCGCCGCCTGGAGCACCGCCGGATTGCTGCTCGCCTCGTCGTCCACCATCCGCACTTCCAGCGTCGCCGTGCGCCCGAGGATGTCCTTCGCCTTGGCCGTGTCCTGCACGCCGGGCAGCTGCACCACCACGCGGTCCGCGCCCTGCTGCTGGATGATCGGCTCGGCCACCCCGAGCTCGTTGACGCGGTTGCGCAGCGTCGTGATGTTCTGCTGCAGCGAGAAGTCCATCGTCCTCTTCTGCGCCTCGGGCTTGAGGATGGCGACGATGCGGAACTCGCCCGCGCCGTCGGCGGTCTTGAGGTCGAGATCGGGCAGCGTCCGCGCGATCTCCTGCAGCCCCTTCTCGCGCATTCCCTGGTCGCGGAAGCGCACCGTGATCGCCTGACCGTCGCGCGACACGCCGGAGTACGCGATGCGCTTCTCCCGCAGGTTGCCGCGGATGTCGTTCAGCGTCGCCTCCATCTTCTTGGCGATCGCCGCCTTCATGTCCACCTGCAGCAGGAAGTGCACGCCCCCGCGCAGATCGAGCCCCAGGTACATGGGGAGCGCGCCGATCGAGGCGAGCCAGCGCGGGCTGTTCGAAAGCAGGTTCAGCGCGACGACGTAGTCATCGCCCAACTGCGCCTGCAGGACGTCCTTGGCCTTCAGCTGGATGTCGGTGTCGGCAAAACGGACCTTGACGCTCGCCGCGTCCAGGAACACCCCGGCGGGCACGATGGCGCTTTTCGTGAGGATGTCCTCGACGCGCCCCATGAGGGCGCTGTCGACCTTCAGCGCCGCGCGCTGCGGCTGTATCTGCACCGCCGGCACCTCGCCGAAGAAATTCGGGATCGTGTAGAGCAGCCCCACCACCAGGGCGGCGGCGATGAGGACGTACTGCCAGGGGGCGTAGCGGTTCATTACTGGATGTTCTTGATGGTCCCCTTCGGAAGCACGAGCTGCACCGCTCCGCGCTGCATCTGGATCTCGACGTTGTCCGCGACCTCGACCGTCACGTAGGTATCGCTGATCTTGCTGATGCGGCCGAGGAGCCCGCCGCCGGCGACGACCTCGTCGCCCTTCTGCAGCGCCTCGATCATCGTCTTGTGCTCCTTCGCGCGCTTCATCTGCGGGCGGATCATCAGGAAGTAGAGCACCGCGAACATCAGCACGATCAGGATCAGGCTCTCGAAACCGCCGCCTGCTGCGGGGGCGCCCTGGGCCCAGGCTGGAGTGATCAACATAGGGTCTCCGTGTCACGCGCGGGCGCGAATGCGCCCCGAAAAATGGCGAATTCTACACTGATTCGAGCTGCGCCTGCTCGGATTCCGCGATGAAATCCGCGAGGCGCCCGCGCTCGATCGCGGCGCGCAGGCCGCGCATCAGCGCCTGGTAGTAGAAGAGATTGTGCAGCGTGTTCAACCGCGCCCCCAGCATCTCGTTCACGCGCTGCAGGTGGTGCAGGTAGGCCCGGGTGAAGTGACCGCAGGTATAGCATCCGCAGGTTTCGTCGAGAGGTTTGACATCGCTCCGGTAGCGGGCATTCCGGAGCTTCACCACGCCGCGGCGCGTGTAGCACCAGCCGTTGCGCGCGTTGCGCGTCGGAAGCACGCAATCGAAGAGATCGATGCCGGAGGCGACCGCCGTCACGATGTCCTGCGGCGTGCCCACCCCCATCAGGTAGCGCGGCCGGTCCGCAGGCAGCTGCGGCGCCGTGTGCCCGAGCACGCGCAGCATCTCGCGCCGGGGCTCGCCCACCGAGAGCCCGCCGATGGCGTAACCGTCGAAACCGATGTCCTTGAGGCCGGCAAGCGATTCGTCGCGCAGCCGCTCGTGCACGCCGCCCTGGACGATGCCGAAAAGGGCGTTGCGGTTGCCTTCATGCGCGCGCCGGGAACGGGCGGCCCAGCGTAGCGAAAGCCGCATCGAATCGCGCGCCTGGTCCTCGGTCGCAGGGTACGGCGTGCAATCATCGAACACCATGACGACGTCGGCGCCGAGCGCGCGCTGGATTCGCATCGATTCTTCCGGCGTGAGAAAGCAGGGATCGCCGTTGACCGGCGAGCGGAACCGCACGCCCTCCTCCGCGATGCTCCGGAGCGCGCCGAGGCTGTAGACCTGATAGCCGCCGGAGTCGGTGAGGATCGGGCCGCCCCAGCCCATGAACCGGTGGAGCCCGCCGTGCGCCTCGATCACCCCGGCCCCGGGCCGCAGCCACAGGTGAAACGTGTTGCCGAGCACGATCTGCGCGCCGATTTCCTCCAGCTCGCGCGGGGAGAGCGTCTTGACCGCGCCATAGGTGCCGACCGGCATGAACGCCGGCGTATCCACGAGGCCATGCGGGAGCGTGAGCTTCCCGCGCCGCGCCGCGCCGTCAGTCGCGGTAATCTCGAACTGCATCAATGATCGGCCACCGATGAACGCAGATCCTGAGCGTATCGCGTATGCTGCGGGCCGGGTCCTGTCAGAGCGGTCGTGATCTTCTCCGGATTTCCCAGCGTACTTGGTCAATTGATCAGGACAACCCCCGTGGACACCCAGTACCAGTACCGGAAATCCGGAACCAGATCCCAACCGCCCTGCCACCCGGCCCGCGGGTGTGCCGTAACTCTTGGATGCATGCTCATGCTGCTCCGGGAGTATTTCTGAAATGGGTTCTCGTCACTTGGTCACTGTGTCACTTCGTCGCTGCCGTTCGATGAGCATGGCATCGCCGTAGCTGTAGAAGCGGTAGCGGCTCTCGATCGCGTGGCGGTAGGCGCGGCGCACATTATCCATGCCCCCGAATGCCGACACCAGCATCAAGAGCGTTGACCGCGGCAGGTGGAAATTGGTGAGCAGGCGCTCGACCACGCGGAAGCGATAGCCGGGAAGGATGAAGAGCCGCGTCTCGCCGCGGCCGCTCCTGAGCTCGCCGCCGGCCGCCGCCGTCTCGAGCGCGCGCAGCGTCGTCGTGCCTGCGGCGAGCACCCGCCCGCCTCCGCTGCGCGCCCGGCTGACGGCATCCACCGTCGACTGCGGCACGTCGTACCACTCGCTGTGCATCTCGTGCAGCGCCAGGTCCTGCGCGCGTACCGGCTGGAAGGTGCCGGCACCCACGTGGAGGGTGACGAAGACGATCGCGACGCCCCGGTCACGCAGCGCCCGCAGCAGCGCCGGATCGAAATGCAGGCCGGCGGTCGGCGCGGCGACGGCGCCGGGCTCGCGCGCGTACACCGTCTGGTAGCGATCCGCGTCCCGCTCGCCCGCGGCGCGCGTGATGTACATCGGCAGCGGCACCGCGCCGTGGCGCTCGAGCAGCGCCAGCGCGTCGTCGCACCCCTCGAAGCGCAGGCGGAAGAACGCGCGCTCGCGCCCGAGCACGGTCGCCTCGATCGCGTCGGCGAGCACCAGCGTGGCGCCCACCCGCGTGGGGTGATTCGCGCCGATCTGCGCCAGGACCTCACCGCCCGTGAGGATCCGCTCGACCATCACCTCGACCCGCCCGCCGGTCTTCTTGCGGCCGGCGAGCCGCGCCTTGATGACGCGCGTGTCATTGAGCACGACGACATCACGCGGGGCAACGAGATCCACGATCTCCCGGAACTGGCGGTCGGCGAGCGCGCCCGTCGCCCCGTCGAGATGAAGAAGCCGGCTCGCGCCGCGCTTCTCCGGCGGAAACTGCGCGATCAGATCCTGGGGCAGCGCGTAGTCGAAATCATCCAGGCGCATGTCTGGATTATAGGAGCCGTGATGGGAGATAATTTCACCCGCTCGCCCCCTCACCCCCGCCCCTCGGGCCCCTCACTCCTTCCCTCTCTCCCGAGTGGAGAGAGGAAGGGTGGAGCCTCCCTTCTCCACTTGGGAGAAGGGCGGGGATGAGGGATCGAAGGGCGAGGGGAGATTCGAGACGCGAAGGGTGCGATCGCCCTCCGCGTTACGATCGGATTGGCCGGGATGGCGGAATTGGTAGACGCACGGGACTCAAAATCCCGCGGTGGCAACACCATGAGAGTTCGATTCTCTCTCCCGGCACCACCTATCAGGGCTTGGCCTGGCTGACCACCACCCGGTCGCGCCCGGCCTTCTTCGCCTCGTAGAGCGCCTCGTCGGCCGCCCGCAGCAGCGCTTCCGCGTTGTCGGCGTGCTGCGGAAAGATCGCGACCCCGAATGACGACGTGACCGCGTCGAGCCGATGGCCGCCATGCTCGAGGCGCAGCCCCGCGATGCCGCGGCGGATTCTTTCCGCCCGTTCCACCGCCACTTCCAGCGCCGTTTCCGGCAGGATCACCGCAAGCTCCTCGCCCCCGTAGCGGCAGCCGATGTCGGATCCGCGCACGTGCTCGCGGATGACGTCGGCCACGCGCTTCAACACGAGATCGCCGGCCTCGTGGCCCCAGGTGTCATTGAAGCGCTTGAAGTGGTCGATGTCCGCGAGGATGGCGGCGACCGGCGTGCGGTTGCGGCGCGCTTTCAGCAGCTCCCGCCCGAGCAGCTCCCACAAGTAGCGCCGGTTGTGCAGCCCGGTGAGCGGATCGGTGATCGCCAGCTCGCGGGTCTCCCGCAGCGCCTTCTGCAGCTCCGCATCGCGCTCCTGCAGCGACTGGGCCATCTGGTCGAACGCGTCGCCCAGGCGCGAGATCTCCTCGCGGCCGCCCGGCAGGCCGGTGCGCGCGGTGAGGTCGCCCGCCTGGACGCGGCGCGCCGTGTCGAGGAGCTTCCGCAGGTTGCGCAGCACCATGATCTCCGCGCCGTACCATCCGCCGAGCAGCAGGAGCATGGTGACGGCCACCAGGCCGCCGAGCGTCTTGATGAAGGTCGCGCGCGCCTCCGAATAGATCACGCCCTGATGGGTGCCGATCACGACCCGCAGCGGCACGGTACCGTCGAGATACTCCGCCGCGCCCTCGAACGCGTAGACGCGGGGCGCGCCGCCCGAGTCGGTCGTTTCCAGCACGCCACCGTACGCGACGAGCGCTGCCTGCCTCAACCGCGGCTCGGTAAGCGGCGAGCCTATGCGCGCGCCCGGCGGCGGGGAGTGGGCCAGCACGATGCCTTCTCGATCGATCAGGGTGGCCACGGCGCCGGGCGGCCTTGGCGTCACTTCCGCAAGCTCGCCGAGCATCTTGAGATCGAGCCGCGCGAACAGCACAGCGATGAGCTTTCCGTCCGCATCCCGCACTGGCAGCCCGAGGTCGATGCCGTCCCTGCCGGCTACGCCGCCGGCGTCGTAGCCCCCGACCGAGAACCAGCCGCTTTCGATCGCCTCCCGGAAATAGGGGCGGTCGCTCACGCTGACGCCGTCGTCCCACGCCCGCGCATCGCAATGGAGGTCGCCGCTCGCGAGATGCATGCCGAGCGACTGATAGCGTCCCTGCCCGGCGCGCATCAAGTCGCGGAAGTG
>DATBMB010000053.1:0-11400 GCA_036555035.1 Burkholderiales bacterium
GCCCCCGAGAACACCCACGGGTGGCGCCGCTTGAGCGACTTTTCGCGCCCGGCTCTTAGAATCAGCTTGTCCAACGGCACTCAGCTCTTGCGTCTGGCCCGTGGGTGCGCCGCGTCGTAGGCCTTCGCCAGGTGCTGGAAATCGAGGTGGGTGTACACCTGGGTGGTGGAGATGCTCGCGTGCCCGAGCATCTCCTGCACCGCGCGCAGGTCCCCGCTCGACTGCAGCAGGTGCGAGGCAAACGAGTGGCGCAGCGCATGCGGGTGCACCGTATCCGCCAGTCCCAGCTTGCGCGCCCACTGCTTGAGACGCACCTGCACTGCCCGCGGCCCCAGCGCCTTGCCCTCGCGGCCCACGAACAGCGCCTTCTCGCCGGGAGCCGCGATCTCATTGCGCACCGGTACCCACGCCTGGAGCGCGGCGAGCGCGAGGCGGCCCACCGGCACCACGCGGGTCTTCGCGCCCTTGCCGGTCACGCGCACCGTGGCGTCGCGAACGTTGACGTCGTCCTGCTCGAGGCCCGTCAGCTCCGCAAGCCGCAGCCCGGAGGAGTAGAGCAGCTCCAGGATCGCCTTGTCGCGCAGCGCGAGCGGGTCGGTCGCGGTGATGTCCATCAGCCGCCCGGCTTCGTCGGGCGAGAGTGCGTGCGGCAGACGCTTCGCGGTCCGCGGCGCCCGCACGCCCGCGCACGGATTCTGGGTGTAGCCGTGGTCGCGCGCGAGGTAGTTGAAGAAGCCGCGCCACGCGGAGAGCATGCGCGCAAGGCTGCGGCCGTCGAGCCCCCGAGCGTGCAGCTGCGCGACGTGGCGGCGCACCTGCTGGGTGTCCATGCGCTTCAGCCCGCCACCGCCCGCGAGCGCAAGCAGGGCCGCGATGTCGCGCGCGTAATGGGCGACGGTATGCCGGCTCAGGCGGCGCTCGTTGGCGAGGTGCTCCAGGTAGCCGCGCAGGAGCGGATGCGCGGCGGGTATTTCCGGCTCGGAGTTAGCGCCCACTTACATGAGCTAACTACTTGATATGGCGCGCCAGTGCGGCGCCGACGAGCTCGCCCAATCGCTTCAGGTACAGCGTGCCCATTTCGGGGTAGAAGCGCTGCGGGTCCTCGCTCGCGAGCGCGAGCAGCCCGAAGGTGCCGCCGTTCCGCAGCGGCAGGTAGGAAAAGGAGCGCAGATGGGCGCCCGCCTCGCCGAACCAGCCGCCCGTGTCATCCAGGGCCTGGCCGCCGCAATAGGGCTGCGCGAGCTTCTCCGCAAACTCGCGCGCGGCGTCGGTGACCGGCTTGAATTCCGGCAGGTCGGCGCGATTTCCACCGCGCCACAGCCGCAGCGCCACGTGCGGCACGGCGAAGTCCTCGCGCAGGTTGAGATAGACGGCGTTCAGCACGCCGCGCAGCTCGGATGCCGCGAGCAGCGCGACGGAGATGCGATGCACTTTTTCGCTGATCGCGTCATTCTCCTCGCCGTACTGGATCACCTCGCGGAGCTTCCCCTCGATCTGCCGGTTCTTCTCGCGCAGGGTCACGATCTGACGCTCGCTGATCGGGATCGCGCGCCCGCCGTGCGGATGCGGGATGAAGATCTCGGCCAGCGCTTCGGCATACTGCTCGAAGAACTCGGGGTGCGCTTTCAGATACCCGGCAACCTCTTCTGGCTTCATCGTCCTTCCTCAGAGTTCCATCTCGCCTTCGAATACCGTGACCGCCGGCCCGGTCATCATGACCGGCTTGCCCTCCCCCGCCCATGATATACCGAGGTCGCCGCCGCGCGCCGTCACGCTGACCTCATGGTCGAGCAGCCCGCGCAGGATGCCCGCGACCGCCGCCGCGCACGCGCCGGTGCCGCACGCGAGCGTCTCGCCCGCGCCGCGCTCATACACGCGCAGCCGGATGCGGCGGCGGCTGACGATCTGCATGTAGCCCGCGTTCACCCGCTGTGGAAAGCGCGCGTGCTGCTCGATCAGCGGGCCTTCGGTGCCGACCGGCGCGCGCTCGATGTCGGCGACAACCTGCACCGCGTGCGGATTGCCCATGGACAAGGCGACGATCTCGAGCCGCCGCCCGTTCACCTCGAGGGGATAGCTCTCCGCCCGCGCCGGCGCATCGAACGGGATGCGGGAAGGCTCGAACTCCGGCACACCCATGTCGACCGTGACCTGGCCGTCGTCCTCCAGCCGCGGCACGATGACCCCCGCCCGCGTGCCGACCCGAAGCTCCCGCCGGGTGGTCAGGCCGCGATCCCGCAGATAGCGCATGAAGCAGCGCGCCCCGTTGCCGCATTGCTCCACCTCGCCGCCATCGGCGTTGAAGATCCGATAGTAGTAATCGGTATCCGGTTGCCGGGGGGGCTCCACTTGGAGGATCTGGTCGCAGCCGATGCCGAAGTGACGGTCGGCGATGCGGCGCAACTGCTCGGGGGACAGCGCCAGAGGCCGGGACAGGGCATCCAGGACGACAAAATCGTTACCCAGACCATGCATTTTAGTGAATTTTAGACGCATTTAGCCGCAGTATTGCCGATAATCACGGTAGATACAGCGGTCCATGACCACCGTCATGCCTGCCTCGAGCGCCCTCAGGGCGGCGGGCTCGTTAACGATACCCTCTTGAATCCAGATGCTTTTCAGCCCCAGGTCCAGGCACTCGTCGACGACCTGATCGATGTGCTCCGCCCGCCGGAAGACGTTTACCAGGTCGATGGGAACCGGGACCGCCTTGAGGCGGGGGTAGGCCTTCACCCCGAGGACCTCCCGCGCTGCCGGGTGCACCGGAACGATGGTGTAGCCGAACCCCTGCATGGCCTGGGACACGCCGTAGCTCGGGCGGGAGGGGTTGGGGGAGAGCCCGACCACCGCAATCGTCCTGACCCGCCTCAGCAACGCGCAGCGCTCCTCCACGCCGGGGTTCTCGAACGCGCCCGGGCTCATCGGCCGCCGCCCGGTTCCGTCACGGGTCTCACCATGATGTAGTCGTCCATGACGAAGCCGCCGCCGATGTCCTTCACCACTGCGTCGCCGATGTGGAAGCCGTGCTTCAGGTACGCGGAGATCGCGCTGCGGTTGTTCTTGTTCACCGCCAGCACCAGCCGCGTGCAGCCCCGGGACCGGGCAGTCTCGCCGGCGCGGGCGATCATCCGGCCGCCGTAGCCGCGGCGCTGGAGCCGGGGATGCACGTAGAGCTTGTCGAGCTTCATTTCGCCCGGAACGCCGCTGAGAAAGTAGGACGCAAAACCCGCCATCTCGCCCGCGACCGTCAGCTTGTCCCACCACACCCCGTCGCGCTCGAGCTCGGCGCGCACCACGCCGGCGTTGTAGCGTTCCTCGAGCATGTATTCTATCTGCGCGGTGCTGATGATGGCGGGATAGTGGGCATACCAGATCTCGCGGGCGAGCGCGACGAGGCGCTCGATGTCGACCGCAGCCAGCGGCTCGATGCTCGCCTGTTCCTCCCGGCCCGCCTTCATCGCTGAGCGTGCGCGGCAATGCGGGCGAGCCGCTCGGCGATCCGCGCGTTGATCTCGAGCGCGATCGCAAGCGCGCGCCGCCCCTCCGTTCCCGTCACGATTTCCGCGCTCTCTCCCCGCACCGCGGCGGCGAACGCCGCGATCTCGGCCCGCAGGGCGTCCGGATCAGGAAACGCGCGCTCGTCCACCTTGATTGCCGCGCCCTCCCCGCGATGCGCCTCCCTCAGGCGCGCGGCATGCAGGTCCGCGGATGCGTAGCCGTTGCTCCCGAACGCGCGCAGCTTGCGCACCGGCACCTGGCTCACCCGGCTCGCCGACAGGTTCGCCACCGCTCCGTCCGCGAACTCGATGTGCGCGGTGGCGATGTCTATCGAGTCGGTGATCACCTTGAAACCGCTGGCGATCACCAGCGCCACCTCGGCGTGCGCCAGCGACAGCGCGAGATCGATGTCGTGGATCATCAGGTCGAGCACCACGTCGATATCCGTGACCCGCGGCTGAAATTCGGCGAGGCGCTCCGATTCGATGAAAACCGGCCGCGCCAGCGCCTGCCGCAGCGCCACGAAAGCCGGGTTGTAGCGCTCGACGTGCCCGACCGCGAGCCGCAATCCGCGCGCCGCGGCGAGCGCGATCAGCGCGTCGGCTTCCTCGACGGTGCGGGCGATCGGCTTTTCGACCAGGACGTGCACGCCCGCCTCGAGGCAGGCGCGCGCCACTTCCAGGTGGTGCTCGGTGGGGACCGCGATCGATACGAGATCGACGCCGTCGAGCACGTCGCGGAAATCGCGCACGGCGCGGCAGCCGAACCGTGCCGCGACATCGCGCGCGGTTGGCTCCGACAGGTCCGCCACGGCGACGAGCTCGAGATCCGGGCTCTCCGCATACTTGGCGGCATGGTGACGGCCGAGCCGGCCTGCGCCGATCACGGCGGCGCGCAGCGTCTTCATGGTCATAGGGTCCTGACGCCTCGCATCTTCCCCCACGTCAGTAGTGCGGCGCCACCCCCGGCGGCCGCGTCTTGAAGCGCTTGTGCACCCACAGGTACTGCTCCGGCATCTCGAGCACGCGCTGCTCGATGAACTCGTTCACGCGGCGCGTATCCGCTACCTCGTCCCCGCCCGGGTAATCGCGCCATGCCGGGTAGAAGGTGACCACGTAGCCCCCCAACCCCGGCAGCTGGCGGGTCACGGCCGGAACGACGGCCGCGCCGGCCAGCCGCGCGATGCGGGAGACGCCGGTGATGGTCGCGGCGGGTACGCCAAAGAAGGGCACGAAGATCGAGTCGCGCGGACCGAAATCCTGGTCGGGCAGGTAGTAGAACGGCAGGCCATCGCGCATCGCGCGCACGAGTGGGCGGATGCCGTCCCGGCGCGAGAAGAGGCGCTGGTTGCCGAAGCGCGTCCGGCCCCGCAGCAGCATGTCGTCCATCGCGGCATCCGACTGTTGGCGGTACATGGAGCAGCCGGCAAAGTCGATGCTCAAGCGGATGCCGCCCATGTCGAGCCCGACGAAATGCGGCGCGAGCAGGATCGCCGGCCGCCCATGCACCGCTTGCCAGTGCTCGAGGCCTTCGACGCGCACGAGCCGCTGGATCCGCTCCTTCGATCCCCACCACAGGATGCCGTGCTCGAGCAGGCTCCGGGAGAAGACCTTGAAGTGGTGGCGCGTGATGCGGCGGCGCTCCGCCTCGCTCCACTGGGGAAAGCACAGCCTCAGGTTCACGAGCGCAACGTTGCGGCGCTCGCGCGCGAGCGCGTATGCCACGAGACCGAGCGCGTGGCCAAGGGCCGCGAGCACCGGCAGCGGCAGCCAGTGCAGCAGCCAGAGCAAGCCCACGGCGATGCGCATCAGCTCGCCGCCCGGGCGGGCGGCGCCTCGGCTCCCGCTCGCGCCTTGTAGCGGTGATAGCTCCAGAGGTATTGCTCGGGCCGGCGCCGGATCTGTGCCTCGATCGCGCGATTGAGCGCCGCCTCGTCGAAGCGCTCGGTGGACAACTCCTGGAAATGCAGGTGATAGCCGCGCCCGCGCTCGAGCCGCTCGGCGAACACCATGATGACCGCCGCGCCGGTCGTCCGCTGCAGGCGCACAGGGAGCGTCATGGTATAGGCGGGGCGGCCGAAGAAATCCGCCCAAACGCCCTCTCCGGCGCCCGGCGTCTGGTCGGGCAGCATCCCCACGGTTCCCTTCTGCTGCAGCGTTCGATAGAACTTCCGCACGCCTCGCAGGTTCGCGGGCGCAACCGTCGCCTGCCAGCGGCTGCGTCCCGCGATCATGAAGGGCTCGAGCCACGCGACCCTGGGCTCCCGGTACATCACGGTCATGGGCAGCCGCTGCACGAAGTAGAGCGAGACCATCTCGAAGCAGCCGAGGTGCGGCGTCACGATGATGATGCCCTTGCCGCGCGCTCGCGCTGCCTCCACGACCTCCCACCCGTCGCACGCGACCGCGAGCCGCGCCACCTTCTCGTCGGCTCCGAACCACACGGCAATCAATTCCAGCATGCCCTTGCCGGTCTCCGCGATCGCGCGGCGCAGCAACGCCTTGCACTGCGCATCGCCGCTGCACACGCCGCTCGCGTAGAGGTGAGTCCGCATGCGCTCGGCGTAGGTGGGAGAACACGCATACACCAGCCAGCCGAGCACGGCGCCAGCGCGATGGAACCATGAAAGCGGCAGGCGGGCGGTCAGCCGGAGCAGCGCGAGTAGCATGAATCTTGTTTATAAATCGAGGCTTATCTGCTATTCTATGCGCCTTTTTCCGTTTCACGAAGCATAACAAGATGAGCGATTTCCTCTTTACTTCCGAATCCGTCTCCGAAGGCCATCCCGACAAGGTCGCCGACCAGATTTCCGACGCCGTGCTCGACGCCGTGCTCGCGCAGGACAAGTACGGCCGCGTCGCAGCCGAGACGCTCTGCGCCACCGGCCTGGTCGTAATGGCGGGACAGATCACCACCAAGGCCAACGTCAATTACGCCGAGCTTGCGCGCGACGTCATCAAGCGCATCGGCTACGACGACTCCTCCACCGGCTTCGACTACCGCTCGTGCGCGGTGCTGACCGCCTACGACCGGCAATCATCGGATATCGCGCAGGGCGTGGACGAGGGCAAGGGCCTCGATCTCGAGCAGGGAGCGGGCGACCAGGGCCTGATGTACGGCTTCGCCTGCGACGAGACGCCGCAACTGATGCCGATGCCGATCTTCTACGCGCACCGGCTGATGGAGCGCCACGCGGAGGTGCGCCGGGACGGGCGGCTGCCGTGGCTGCGGCCGGACGCCAAATCGCAGGTCTCGGTGCGCTACGTGAACGGAAAGCCGCACCACATCGACACCATCGTCATCTCGACTCAGCATGCGGAAGACATCTCCCACGAGCCGCTCTCCGAGGGCGTGATCGAGGAGATCGTGAAGCCAGTGCTGCCGAAGAGCATGATCAGCAAGGAAACCCGCTTTCTCATCAACCCGACCGGCCGCTTCGTGATCGGCGGGCCGCTCGGCGACACCGGATTGACCGGCCGCAAGATCATCGTGGACACCTACGGCGGCTACTCGCGCCACGGCGGGGGCGCGTTCTCGGGCAAGGATCCCTCAAAGGTGGACCGCTCGGCGGCCTACGCGGCGCGCCACGTGGCGAAGAACATCGTCGCGGCGGGACTCGCGAAGAAGTGCGAGATCCAGGTCGCCTACGCGATCGGCGTTGCGCGGCCGGTGAGCGTCTTCGTCGAGACCTTCGGCACCGGCAGGATCCCCGATGACCGCATCGCCAAGCTGGTCGAGAAGCATTTCGACCTGCGCCCCAAGGGCATCATCAAGGCCCTCGACCTGCTGCGCCCGATTTACTTCAAGACGGCCGCCTATGGCCACTTCGGGCGCGACGAGCCGGAATTCAGCTGGGAAGCCACCGACAAGGTGGCAGCGCTGAAAGCCGACGCAGGGGCATAGGCGGCAGAGTGCCGGCTGAGATATAATTCCGCCTCGCTGAGGAGCGCTGCGACCGGAAATCCGGCCAGGCTCAGCACCCATCAACGGCGCTCGCATCGGAAACGATGCGGGCGTTTTGCTTTCTAGGACTGGAAAAGCGATGACATCGAAGACACACGACTACCATGTCGCCGACATCAAGCAGGCGGATTTCGGGCGCAAGGAGATCGCGATCGCCGAGACGGAGATGCCCGGCCTCATGGCGCTGCGCGAGGAATACCGCGGCAAGCAGCCCCTGAAGGGCGCGCGCATCGCCGGATCGCTCCACATGACGATCCAGACCGCGGTCCTGATCGAGACGCTCGTCAAGCTCGGGGCGGAGGTGCGCTGGGCCTCGTGCAACATCTTCTCGACGCAGGATCACGCCGCCGCCGCGATCGCCGCCGCCGGCGTGCCGGTGTTCGCCTACAAGGGCGAGAGCCTCCCAGAATACTGGGACTTCACCCACCGCATCTTCGAGTGGGGGGGCAAGGAAAATGAGGGCGGCACCCCGAACATGATCCTCGACGACGGAGGCGATGCGACGCTGCTCGCGACGCTCGGCAGCCGCGCGGAGAAGGACCCCTCGCTGGTCTCGCGCCCCACGAACGAGGAGGAAACGGTGCTGTACAGCGCGATCCGGAAGCGACTCAAGGACAAGCCGGGCTACTACTCGCGCATCCAGGCCGCGATCAAGGGCGTGACCGAGGAGACCACCACCGGCGTGCACCGGCTCTACCAGATGGAGAAAGACGGGCTGCTGCCGTTTCCGGCGATCAACGTGAACAACTCGGTGACCAAGTCGAAATTCGACAACCTCTACGGCTGCCGCGAATCGCTCGTGGACGGCATCAAGCGCGCGACCGACGTGATGATCGCGGGCAAGGTGGCCGTGATCGCCGGCTACGGCGACGTCGGCAAGGGCTGCGCGCAGTCGCTTCGCGGGCTGGGCGCGGCGGTGTGGGTGACCGAGATCGACCCGATCTGCGCGCTGCAGGCGGCGATGGAGGGCTACCGCGTGGTGACGATGGACTACGCCGCCGACAAGGCCGACATCTTCGTGACCGCGACCGGGAATCTCCGCGTCATCACGATCGAGCATATGAAGCGCATGAAGCACAACGCGATTGTCTGCAACATCGGGCACTTCGATTCCGAGATCGACATCGCCGGGCTGAAGCAGTACCCGTGGGAGAACATCAAACCGCAGGTGGACCACGTCGTCTTCCCCGACGGCAGGCGCCTGATCGTGCTCGCGGAGGGGCGGCTCGTGAACCTGGGATGCGCGACCGGGCATCCGAGCTTCGTGATGTCGAACTCCTTCACCAACCAGGTGCTGGCCCAGATCGAGCTCTTCGGGAACACTTCGAAGTACCAGAAGAAGGTCTACGTGCTGCCGAAGCAGCTCGACGAGCGCGTCGCGCGGCTGCACCTGAAGAAGCTCGGCGCGCAGCTCACGGTCATGACCGAAGAGCAGTGCCGCTACATCGGGGCCGACATCGACGGGCCGTACAAGCCGGACTACTACCGATACTAGGGTCCCGATGCAGTCGCAGAAGAAGCTGCCGAAAGCGTTCAGCTTCGAGTTCTATCCTCCCAAGACCGCGGAAGGCAAGGAGCGGCTGCGCGCGACCTGGAAGCAGCTCGGGCAGCTGAAGCCCAAGTACTTCTCCTGCACCTACGGGGCGGGCGGTTCCACGCGCGAAGGCACGCTCGAGACCGTGCTCGAGATCCGCGCGGCGGGCTTCGAGGCGGCGCCCCATATCTCCTGCGTCGCGTCTTCGCGCGAGGACCTGAAGGCCCAGCTCGAGCGCTACCGGGCCCACGGCATCCGGCACGTCGTGGCGCTGCGCGGGGACCTGCCCTCGGGGCTCGCCTCGCTCGGCGAGTTGCGCTACGCGAACGAGCTCGTTTCCTTCATCCGCGAGACCACCGGGGACTGGTTCAGGATCGAGGTGGCCTGCTATCCCGAGTTCCATCCCGAGACGCGCTCCGCCGCCGACGAGATCCGCCACTTCAAGCGCAAGGTGGAAGCCGGCGCGAGCGCGGCGATCACCCAGTATTTCTACAACACGGACGCCTACCTGCGCTTCGTGGACGAATGCGAGGCGGCGGGCATCTCCATCCCGATCGTTCCCGGAATCATGCCGATCGGCAACTTCGCCCAGCTCGCGCGTTTCTCCGATGCGTGCGGCGCGGAGATCCCGCGCTGGCTGAGGCTGCGCCTGGAGGGCTTCCGCGACGATACCGCCTCGATCCGCTCCTACGGGCTCGACGTCGTGACGCGCCTGTGCGACGAGCTGCTGCGGGCGGGCGCTCCGGGGCTGCACTTCTACACCCTCAACCAGGCCGGGCTCACCTCGACCATCTGGCAGCGCCTCGGTCTCTAGGCGCCGCGGGACCAAAGTCTCTCCCACCCTGCCGCTCCATGCGGCAAAATGCCCCCTGCGAAACGCGAACAATCAGGGGGCTACGGTGAGCTCGGAACCATTGGTCACGCGAACAAGCTCTCACGAGTTGCCGCTGCCGGCGCTCGTGTCCGACGTCAAGGCGCGCTCGGCACAGGATGCGGCGAAATTGCTCGCGGAGCATCCCGCGACGACGATTTCCTCGGTGCTGCTCGAGCTCAACCCGGGGCTGGCGCAGGATGTACTCACGGAGCTGCCGGGCGGGCTCCAGGATGCGGTGCTGCACGCGGTTGCTCCCGAGGTCGCCCAGCAGTGGAAGCGCAACCAGGCCTACCCGCAGGGCAGCATCGGCAGGCTGATGGAGCCGGTGTACGCCGTGTTCCACGCCTCGATGACGGTGGCCCAGACCGTCGAGAAGCTGCGGGCGCTGATCAAGGTCGCATTCATCACCTACGGCTACGTGACCGATCAGGCCGGCAAGCTGCAGGGCCTCATCACCATGCGCGATCTGCTGTTCGCGCCCGATGACGCACGGCTCGAAAAGCTCATGCTGCGCCAGGTGTTCACCTTGAGGCCCGAGACGCTGCTCAACGATGCGATGAAGTCCGTGCTCGAGCGCCATTACCCGGCCTATCCCGTGTGCGACGCAAACGGCGTGCTGATCGGGCTGGTGCGCGGGCAGGCGTTGTTCGAGGAACAGGCAATCGAGATCACGGCCCAGGTCGGCTCGCTGGTGGGGGTCGAAAAGGAGGAGCGGCTCGCGACACCGCTGACCCAGAGCTTCAAGTACCGCCATCCATGGCTCCAGCTGAACCTGCTGACCGCATTCGTCGCCGGCGCGGTGGTCGCCATCTTCCAGGGCACGGTGGACCGTCTGGTGATCCTGGCCGTGTTCCTGCCCGTGCTGGCAGGTCAGTCCGGCAACACCGGCTGCCAGGCGCTGGCGGTGACCCTGCGGGGCATTACGCTCGGCGAGCTCAAGGCGGGGAAGGAGCGGGAGCTGGTGCTGAAGGAGGCGTCGCTCGGGCTCTACAACGGCGCCCTCACCGGCCTTGTCGCGGGCATCGGCATGCTGGTCATGGCAATGCTCCAGGACAACCCCAACGCGCTCGAGCTCGCGATCGTGGTATGGGCCGCGCTTGTCGGTGCGTGCGTGACGAGCGGGGTGTGCGGGGCGCTGATCCCGATCTCGCTGAAGCGCTTCGGCCTGGATCCCGCCACCGCCTCCAGCATCTTCCTGACGACGGCGACCGACGTGGTGAGCATGGGGATGCTCCTCGGGCTCGCCGCGCTCTTCATCGGTTGAGACGATAGGAAAATCAATCCGGCCACAATCCCGCCGCGCCAAGCTGAAGCGCCGGGAGCGGGGGCGGGAGAGCTGCCGCAGCACGCATAACGGGTCTTATGTTCATGCTTGCTTCCCCGCCCTGTGCAGACGACGACGAGTCCCGCGTGGGTCATGAGCGGGATCCGCGGTGAATTGCCGGGCAATCGTCGGGAACCGGGTGATAGGTCAGTGGCCAGCGGATCGGCCTCGTAGATCTTGCGGATCAGCCGCGCCCAGGCGGCTCTT
>DATBMB010000079.1:0-7414 GCA_036555035.1 Burkholderiales bacterium
GACGCCGTCGTACACCGCGCGCTGGTTGACCGGGTCCGGCGCGAGAAAGCCGTCGATGTTGTCGGCGCGCAGGTTCGCCACCATCTCGGGCGGCGGTACCGCGCGGATCTGGATGTCGCGGTCCGGATCGAGCCCGTGCTCGGCGACGTAGTAGCGCAGCAGGTAGTTGTGCATCGAGTAGTCGAAGGGCACAGCGAACTTGAAGCCCTTCCACTGCTTCGGGTCGCGCTTGTCCTTGTGCCTCACGGCCAGCGTGATCGCCTGGCCGTTGATGTTCTCCACCGCCGGCATGGTGTAGGGAATCGGGCGCGAGCCGACGCCGAGCGTGATCGCAAGCGGCATCGGCGAGAGCATGTGCGCGGCGTCGTACTCCTTGTTGAGCGTCTTGTCGCGGATCACCGCCCAGCCGGCGGTCTTCACGACGTCCACATTCAGGCCCGCGCGCCCGAAGTAGCCCATCGGCTGCGACATGATGATGGGGGTCGCGCAGGTGATCGGGATGAAGCCCACCTTCAGGTTGGGCTTCTCGATCGGGCCCCGGCCCTGGGCGAATGCCTCGCGCGCCGCGGCGAGCGGAAATAGCTGTGCGATGGCCGCGAGCGCGGTGTTCGCGCCCACTGCCTTGAGGAAGCGCCGGCGCGCACCGTCGCGCGGAAACAGCGCGCGCATCACTGCGTGGTCCACCGCGCGGCTGGCGAGCGCTTCGGTATCTCGGGCCGCGGAGCCGAGGTCGGCGTCGTGCGCAGCCTGGTCGGGGTGACGGCCGCAGCCGCAGCCGAGCTTCACATCGGGATTGAACGGGTTGTTGAACATGGACATCGCGGCCTCCTGGGCGTGATCGATGCCCATCCATTTGCACAATGCATACCAGCCGAGGCCGCGCCATTGCGCGACGCGCTCGCATCCAGTCAACGGCATGATTTTCTTCGACTATCGAAAGCCGCGCGTTCCGGGAGCGGCGTCAACCGCCGCGTCACCGCCGCCGCGTACGCACGTTATTGGTGCGAGGCGCACCGTATTCGTGCCGTGCCCCGATCACAGTACAATCCGCAAATGGTCCCGCGCCGGTACCCACGCATCGCTTCACTGAAGTTCGTCGGATGATGTCGCAGCGCAGCCTGCTCGTCGCCCTTCTCTGCGCGGCGTGGATTCTGCCGGGCCTCTTCGGCCGCGATCCGTGGAAGCCGGACGAGGCCCACACTTTCGGCGTCGTCTACAGCCTCCTGCAAGGCGGCTCCTGGGTCGTGCCCGCGCTCGCCGGCGAGCCGTTCCTCGAGGACCCGCCGCTCTACTACCTCACCGCCGCGGCGTTCGCGAAGCTCTTCTCGTTTGCCCTGCCGCTGCACGACGCCGCGCGGCTCGCGACCGGGGCGTGGATGGCGGTCATCTTCGGATTTGTCGCCGTCGCGGGCCGCGAGCTCTACGGCGTGCGCTACGGCATGGTATCGGCGCTGCTGATGCTCGGCTGCTTCGGGTTCGTCGTCCGCGGCCACCAGCTCATTACCGACGCAGCGCTTCTCGGCGGCTTCGCCATGGCCTACTACGGCTTCGCGCTCGTGCTGCGGCGGCCCGTGCTGGGCGGATTCTGGATCGGGACCGGCACCGGGATCGGGTTCCTTGCGGACGGCGTGCTGGCGCCGGCCGTGCTCATCGTCGTTGCCCTGCTGCTGCCCGCGCTCGGCCGCGATTGGCGCAGCCGGGGCTATGGCGCGGCGCTCGCCGTGGCCGGCACTGCGGCGGCGCCCTGGCTCCTGATCTGGCCGCTTCTCCTGTACCAGCAATCGCCGGAGCTCTTCAGGTGGTGGTGGTGGACGGAGAACCTCTGGTACTACTTCGGACGGCAGTCCCCCGGGCGAACCGGCATCCTCTATTACGTCGGGATCCTGCCGTGGTACGCCTTCCCGGCGTGGCTGCTCGCCCTGTGGACGCTGTGGCGCGTCCGCGGACGGGGCCTTGCGAGGCCGGCGGTCGTGCTGCCGGTGACCGGCTTCATCGTCACCCTCGTCGTCCTCTCGGCGTCATCCGAAGCGCGCGAGCTCTACGCGCTGCCGTTGCTGCCCCCGCTCGCGCTGCTCGCCGCCGGGGCCCCGGAAACGCTGCGCCGTGGCGCGGTGAACGCCTGGTACTGGTTCAGCGCGATGACCTTCACCCTGTTCCTGGTGGTGTTCTGGTTCTACTGGAGCGGGCTCGAGCTCGGCGTCCCGGCGCGCCTGCACGAACACCTGCACCGCATACGGCCCGGCTACACGCCCGGCTTCCGGTGGCTGCCCTTCGTCGTGGGCGTCGCCTATTCGCTGTTCTGGCTCGCGGTGCTCGCGTCGTTTCGCCGCAGCACGGTGCGCCCGATCATCGTCTGGGCCGCCGGGATCACGACCATGTGGGCTCTGATGGCGACCCTCTTCATCGGCTGGGCCGACAACGCGAAGAGCTACCGTTCGGTCTTTGTCTCCATGCAGCGGGCGCTGCCGGAGCGCTACGACTGCATGTCGAGCCGCGATCTGGGCGAGTCGCAGCGCGCATCGCTGCACTACTTCGCGGGAATCGTCACCCACCGCGAGGAAGTCCCCTCGCGCCGGCGCGCCTGCGAGCTGCTGCTCATCCAGGGCAGGCCGCAGGAGGAGACCCTTATGGGGGCGCCGTGGCAGAAGATCTGGGAAGGCGGGCGGCCGCGCGACCGCGACGAGCGCTACCGGCTTTATCGCCGCGCTGGGCCGATCAAGCGGTGACTCCCGGCTGATGCCCGCGATGCTGTGCCGCACCATTTCTCGACACCTCTCAGCTACGGGCGTAAACTCCGATCTCCCAGCGCCCGGATTCCCATCGGCGCTGACACAGAATATCTTTTAATCTCAAAGCGTTAAGGAGCAGGACATGGCAAGCGGGCGCGAAGTGGTGGTGCTGTCCGGCGTGCGGACGGCGATCGGCGATTACGGCGGCGGCCTGAAAGACGTGGCCCCGACCGACCTGTCGGCACAGGTGATCCGCGAAGCGGTGAAGCGGGCAAAAGTGGACGCCAAGGAAGTCGGCGCCTGCGTGATCGGCAATGTGATTCACACCGAGGCGAAGGACATGTACTTCTCGCGCGTCGCCGCGTTGAAGGGCGGGCTGCCGGATGACTCCACCGCGTTGACCGTCAACCGCCTGTGCGGCAGCGGGCTGCAGGCCATTGTGTCGGCCTCGCAGATGATCACGCTGGGCGACACCGATCTTGCGGTCGGCGGCGGGGCGGAATCGATGAGCCGCGGCGCCTACATCATGCCGACCCTGCGCTGGGGACAGCGCATGAGCGACGGAGCCGTGATCGACATGATGGTCGGTGCGCTGACCGACCCGTTCGAAACGGTTCACATGGGCATCACCGCCGAGAATATCGCGGAGAAGTGGAAGATCTCGCGCAGCCAGCAGGACGAATTCTCGGTGGAGAGCCACCGCCGCGCGATGAACGCGATCGAGAAGGGCTATTTCAAGGACCAGATCCTGCCGATCGAGCTGAAGACGCGCAAGGGCACGACGCTATTCGACCGCGACGAGCATCCGCGCGCCGACGCGAGCCTCGAGAGCCTCGCCAAGCTGCGCGCCGCCTTCAAGAAGGACGGCTCGGTGACGGCGGGCAACGCCTCGGGCATCAACGACGGCGCGGCAGCCGTGGTGCTGATGGAGCGCGCCGCCGCCGAGAAGAAAGGCCTGAAGCCGATGGCGCGGCTCGTCTCCTATGGCATCGCCGGCGTGGACCCCAAGATCATGGGCATCGGGCCGGTCCCGGCGTCGACCAAGGCGCTCGCGCGCGCCGGCCTCAAGGTCGAGCAGATGGACGTCGTCGAGTCGAACGAGGCGTTCGCAGTGCAGGCGCTCGCCGTCACCTGCGATCTCAAGCTCGACCCCAGGAAGACCAATCCCAACGGAGGCGCGGTCGGGCTCGGCCACCCCATCGGGGCAACCGGTGCGGTCCTCACGGTCAAGGCGCTCTATGAGCTGCAGCGCACGGGCGGCAAGTACGCGCTGGTGACGATGTGCATCGGCGGCGGCCAGGGCATCGCCGCCGTGTTCGAAAGGCTGCATTAACCGCCAAGACCTGTTCTGAGCCTGTCGAGGAGCCGCCGGGAGTAACAAGGAGGTCAAGCGCCGCGCAAGCCGTATCCCGCCACTCTGGGCCAGGATCCCTCGGATCGGTCGATAGTACGACCAAACAACCGTGCAATGGCGTTGAAAGATTCGCCCCTCTGCGAGCGATCCCGCATCAATGCCTTCTGAGCTTCCGTTTAATGGATCCACGGTCTGTGGTCCAAATGCAGCAACGTCCTCCTTCCGCCGTCAGAGAATAGAATGTCGGGATCAGCGGATCCATCCGCAGCCGGAAGCGGACATAATCAACAGAATTCACAGGAGGTCCCATGATTGACCTTCATGCATTACGCGTCGCGGCTACTTTGGCGTGCGTGCTGCCGGCATTCCTTTCCGGCGCCCCGGCGTGGAGTGCCTATCCCGACAAGTCCGTCCGGGTGATCGTGCCCTCGCCGCCAGGTGGCGGCAACGACATCATGGCGCGCCTGGCGGGCCAGAAGCTCGCCGAAGCCTGGGGCAGGCAGGTGGTGGTGGACAACCGCCCCGGCGCCGGCGGCGCCATCGCCTTCGAGATGGCGGCGCGCGCGGAGCCGAACGGCTACACGCTCGTGCTCGGGAGCACCAACCTGACGGTGCTGCCGGAAATACGGAAGGTGAACTACCATCCCGTCAGGGACTTCGTGCCCGTCTCGCTCCTGGCGAAGTCCATGAATATTCTTCTCGTTCATCCCACGGTGCCGGCGAGATCGGCGAAGGAGCTTATCGCGCTTGCCAAGCGGAATCCGGGCAAGCTCAACTATGCGACCAGTATCGCGACATCAGTACATCTCGCCGCCGAGTTGTTCAAGGCAAAGGCCGGGGTGAGTATCGTAATGGTGTCGTACAAAGGCATGGGCCCCGCCCTGGTGGACCTTGTCGCTGGCCAGGTGGATGTCGCGTTCGCCAATCCGGCGGCGTCGCAGGCGTACGTGCGCTCCGGCCGGTTGCGGGCGCTGGCCGTGACCGGCGAGAAGCGTTCCACCCTGATGCCGGACGTGCCGACGATAGCGGAGGCGGCGGTCGCGGGATTCGAGGCGAGCACGTGGTGGGGCATACTGGCGCCCGCGGGCACACCGGCCGCCATCGTCGCGGAAGTCAATGGAAAACTTGCAGCCGCGCTCACGGATGGCGACGTGATGAATCGCATCGCCGCCCTCGGCGCGGACCTGGTCGGAGGGCGGCCCGAGCGGCTTGCCGAGCACCTGAACGCCGAGATTCCCAAGTGGCGCGAGGTCATTCGCGTGGCGAACATCCGGCTATAGAGTCTGCAGATCACAAATTCACGGACAGGAGAACAACGAGATGAGCACAGCGCGCCACGAGATCAGCGGGCACCTGAGCAAGGCGGTCGAGCACAACGGCACCGTCTACATTGCCGGCACGACGGCCGAGGACAAGTCGGTCGGTATGAAGCAACAGACGGAGCAGGTGCTCGCGAGGATCGACGGGCTGCTCGCCAAATGCGGCACGAACAAGTCGAAGCTGCTGTCCGCGACCGTCTACATCTCGGACATGGGGCAAAAGGCGGCGATGAACGAAGCGTGGCTCGCCTGGATCGACCGCAGGAACCCTCCGACGCGCGCCTGCGTTGCGGTGGAGCTCGGCAGCCCGGAGACGCTGGTGGAAATCGTCGTCACGGCCGCCAAGTAGCGGCTGCGGGCTGCGCGAGGCAGATCGAAGGAAACGGACTGTGCCATGAAAAGCAGCGATCTCGGTCTCTGCAACATCGAGGATCTTCGGCAGATAGCAAGGAAGCGCCTGCCTCGTCCCATATTCGAGTACATCGACGGCGCGGCGGAGGATGGAATAGCCCTCCAGCACAACCGCGAGGTCTATCGGTCGCTCAAGATCAGGAACCGGGTCTTGAAGGACGTGTCGAAGCGCTCGACCGCCACCGAGATCTTCGGCAGGAAGATCGCCATGCCCTACGCCATTTCGCCGACGGCATCGGCGGGCCTGATGTGCGAGGGCGGCGAAGTAGCCCTGGCCAGGGCGGCGGCCAGGATGAGTGTGCCGTGCACCGTGGCCACCAATTCGCTGACCGCGATGGAGGAAATCGTCGAGGCCGCGGGCGGCAACCTCTGGTTCCAGCTCTACATGTGGGTGGACAAGAAGCTCCGGATGGCCTTCGTCGAGCGGGTTAGGTCGGCCGGATTCGACACCTTGCTCGTTACGGTCGATGGCTCGGTCGGCGCCAATCGGGAGCACGACCGCAAGAACGGCTACACCATGCCGCTTCGCTATACGCCGAGGCTGGTCGCCCAGATCCTCGCCAATCCCGGCTGGTGCCTGCGTGTCCTCGCCCCGCAATACATCAGGCGCGGCGCCTTCAGGAAAGCGAACTATCCACCGGAGCTTTCGAGCAGGCTCACGGACAAGCCCACCGATCACGAGCTTACCAAGCCCGATACCCAGTGCTGGGACGACATCAAGCGCATCCGCGACGTCTGGCCGGGCCACATGCTGGTCAAGGGCCTGCAGAGCTGGGAAGACGTCGTGATCGCCGCCGACTGCGGCATGGACGGCGTGGTCCTGTCGAACCATGGTGGCCGCTACCTGGATAGCGCGCCGGCCCCACTTCAAGTGGTGCCGGAGGTCCGCCGGGCCGTTGGTGACCGGCTCAAGATCATTATCGACAGCGGTGCGAGACGCGGCTCGGACATCGTGAAGGCCATCGCCATGGGGGCGGACCTGGTCATGTCCGGCAGGCCGACGCTCTATGGCGCCGCCGCCGCCGGCGAAGCTGGCGCCTACCGCGCGCTCCAGGTTTTCCAGACCGAGATGGACCGGATCATGGCCCAGCTCGGGCTCAACCGCGTCGATGAAATCAGCCCGCACATTTTCTGGGATCCGCCAGACTGGGTTCCCAGGCCCAAGGTTGCCCGGATCGTCGAGCAGATGGCTTCTCGCGCTCCCGCCATGTTTCCGGAATTCGGGTCGGACGAGCCCAATGTGCTGCATCTAACCGAGAGTCCTGGTCGCACCCTCTAGTAGTATTTCGGGCCGTTGAAGGCTGCCGTGCGAAGCGCCCGGCGAACACCGACCTTACGGCGGCGGCTTGCGCATGAGTCTTGCCTCCGGGTCGGTGCTAGAGGCGTAAGTCCTGTTCGATCGCTTCTCGCCGCGGAGAGTGACCAAGGCCGTGCCGTCAGGGCGGCTCTTGGGCGGGGTGCCGTCCTTGCGCTTCAGGCTCTCGAACGCGGCCCACGACCCGATCATTGTCCCATCCACGGCGAAGTGTCGAGCTCGGCCACCCGATCGGCGCGACCGGGGCGATTCTCACGGTCAAGGCGCTCTACGAGCTGCAGCGCAC
>DATBMB010000096.1:0-9930 GCA_036555035.1 Burkholderiales bacterium
GTGCGCTCTTGAGACCAAGCAACTCGCGAATCTTGCGGCTGTGCTCGGCTGCATTGTCTGTCTCTGGACTCATGAATAACACGACCACCTGCGCGTCCGCGGTCGACTTTGTCCGAAACCCCGAGGCTCCCACGGCCTGGGATTCCCGCATCGCGGTCAATCGATAGGAAAATCAATCCGGCCACAATCCCGCCGCGCCAAGCTGAAGCGCCGGGAGCGGGGGCGGGAGAGCTGCCGCAATGCGCATAACGGGTCTCATGTTCATGCTGCCTCCCCGCCCTCTGCAGACCACCACGAGTCCCGCGTGGGTCATGAGCGGGATCCGCGGTGAATTGCCGGGCAATCTATTGCAACCGCGGGACGGTGGCAAGCGCTGTCCTACGCCGCGGGTTTTTCCAGGCGGTTCTCAGGCGATGTCGGGAACCGGGTGATAGGTCAGTGGCAGGCTGGCATGTCGGGGCCAGCTTGCGGGACCAAACGGCGGACTGCTCTAATATGAAAGACCTAGACGCTCGAGTGGATCGACGAACGGGGTGAACGGATCAGGTGCCGGCATGGAGCAGCGACCGGCGCGCCTCCCGATCGAGTTGCTCCTCGGGCCAGTCCGGATGTGCGGCGCGCAATCCGGCGACCCGGAGCCGGATTCCGGACTCGTGCATCTCGGCAACCATCCTGAGCTTCTGCGCGGGAGTCATGCGCTTGAAGCCCTCGAGCTGCACGGGATGAATCATTTCGAGCATCTGGCCTTTCGTGTCACTGCCCCGATGCGCCACTCCACTCCGGAATCGCGGCCGGAGTGACCACTAACTCACACCCCGTTTTCCCTATGAAAACCCCCTCCCAATCCTCACCCTTCCGAAGGGGGAGGGTCAGGATGGGAGTCAGGCGACGGCTTTGGTCCTGGTCTTAGCCTTCGCTTGCGCCGCTTTGGCGTGCATGGCGGCGTAGGCCCCGTGCGCCGCGGACTCCGCGTCCCCGACATGCACGGGGTAGCCCATATCCTCGAGCACCGAGCCCAGTGCCGACAGGCACAGCATGACGTTGTCCGGCCGGCACGAATAGCCCAGCAGCCCGAAGCGCCAGATCTTGCCGGCGAGCGGACCCAGCCCGGCGCCGATCTCGAGGTTGAATTCGGTGAGGAGCGTGCGTCGCACCTTCAGCTCGTCCACGCCCTCGGGACAGAGCACCGCGTTCATCTGCGGAAGCTGGTGCTCGGGCTTGACCAGGAACTTGAGCCCCATCGCCTCGAGCCCGGCCTTCAGCGCCGTGTGATGGCGCCGGTGCCGCGCCCAGCTGTTCTCCAGCCCCTCCTCGTGGATCAGCAGGAGCGCCTCGTGCAGCGCGAACAGCGCATTGGTCGGGGCGGTGTGGTGATAGGTGCGGGTCGTCGTGCCCCAGTAGCCGAGCAGGAGATTCATGTCCATGAACCAGGAATGGATCTTGTCCTTGCGCGACTTTACGTAGTCGACCACGCGCTCGGAGAACGACACCGGCGAGAGCCCCGGCGTGCACGACAGGCACTTCTGGCTCGCCGAGTAGATCGCATCGACCTTCCATTCGTCCACCAGCACCGGCGAGCCGCCGAGCGAGGTCACCGCGTCCACGATGGTGAGCGCATCGTATTTGTGCGCGATCTCGACCAGTGCATGTGCATCCGATTGCACGCCGGTCGAGGTCTCGGCGTGCACGAAGGCGACGACGCGCGCATCGCGATTTTTCTTCAGCGCGTCCTCGAGCTTGTTCGGATCGACCGGCTCGCCCCACTTGTCCTCCACCACCACCGGGATGCCGCCCACGCGCTCGACGTTCTCGATCATGCGGCCGCCGAAGACGCCGTTGCGGCACACGACCACCTTGTCCCCCGGCGCGACCAGATTGACGAAGCAGTACTCCATGCCCACCGAGCCCGGCCCCGAGATCGGGAAGGTGAGCGGGTTCTTCGTCTGGTAGACGTAGCGCAGCAGCGTCTTCAGCTCCTCCATCATCTCGATGAAGACGGGGTCGAGGTAGCCGATCGCCGGCTGGCTCATGGTGGTGAGCACGCGCGGGTGGATCTCCGTGGGTCCCGGCCCCATGAGGGTGCGTTGCGGCGGATGGAAGGAAGTGATGCGTTTGGCAGGCGCGTAATCGCTCATGACGTCTTTCCCTGTGAGAGGCGAACCGAACAGGCTTTCCCCGTCCGGTCGCGATTTGAATTTCAGCGGCTTGCGGGTATTGGCTTCGTTGAGAACCTCGACCGCGCTGATGCCGCCCGAGGTGAGCGCTTCGACTTCCATCGCCCAGCGCGCGGGCACGTAGCCCGACTTCACCCAGTTGTTGACGACCGCCCGGTCGAGCCGCAGCCGGCGCGCAACTTCCGCTTGGCTGCCGAAGAGCTCGACAAGGCGCTCGGCGCAGTTCATGGCGACTGGGAGATTAGCATGACAAGATTATTTTGACAAAATACATATGACAAACGATTCTCAATACGCCCCCGGTTACGGGGGCCTGCAGAGAGAATATTTTAAATTCAGACGCTTATACGTCCAGATCGACTTGCGCCCGGCTTGGCGGCAGGCGGTCGAAGTCGAACGCCCCGGGGTCCAGCAGGTGGGACGGGCGAACATGCTTCAGGCTGTTCAGCATGGTCTCGACCCGCCCGGGATGGCGCTTCTCCCACTCGCGCAGCTGCGCCTTCATCTCGTTTCGCTTCAGGTTCTCCTGCGATCCGCACAGATTGCAGGGGATGATCGGGAACTGCTTCAGCTGCGCGTAGGCGGCGAGATCCTTCTCCTCGCAGTAGATGAGCGGCCGGATCACGATGTGCCGGCCGTCGTCGGAGCGCAGCTTCGGCGGCATCGCCTTCAGTTGCCCGCTGTAGAAGAGATTGAGGAGAAAGGTCTCGAGAGCGTCATCGCGGTGATGCCCCAGCGCGATCTTGGTCGCGCCGAGCTCCCCCGCGACGCGATAGAGCACGCCGCGGCGCAGCCGAGAGCACAGCGAGCACATCGTCTTGCCCTCGGGGATCACGCGCTTCACCGTGCTGTAGGTGTCCTGCGACTCGATGCGGAACGGGATGCCCAGGCGCGTGAGGTAGTCGGGAAGCACGTGCGCCGGGAAGCCGGGCTGCTTCTGGTCGAGGTTCACCGCGACGATATCGAAGCGGATCGGCGCGTGGGCCCGCAGATAAATCAGGATGTCGAGCAGCGCGTAGCTGTCCTTGCCGCCGGAGAGGCACGCCATGACCTTGTCGCCGTCGGCAATCATGCCGTAATCGGCGATCGCCTGCCCGGTGAGGCGGCGCAGGCGCTTGACCAGCTTGTTCGCCTCGTACGATTCCTTGCGCTCTTTCGGGCTGCGAGCGTGAACGTGTATGACTGTCGTATCCATATCGTGCATTCCAGGATGCTAGAGGCTGACGCTGCGTCCGCCGTCCACCGCGATGATCTGTCCGGTGATATAGGGCGCGTCCGCCAGGAGAAATTGTACCGCGCGCGCGACGTCCTCGGGCTCGCCGATGCGCTTCAGCGCCGTCTGATTGATGATGCGCTGCCGCGCCACTTCGTCCCGCCAGGTCTCGTCGTCGGGCCACAGGATCGTGCCCGGCGCGATTCCGTTCACGCGCACTTCGGGCCCGAGATCGCGCGCGAGGGCGCGCGTCAACGCCGCGAGCCCGCCTTTCGCGGCGGTGTAGACCGCGTGATTGCGCATCGGGAGATCCACGTGAATGTCGATCAGGTTGACGATGCAGCCGTGGTTCTTCTTCAGCTCCGGCGCCGCGGCCTGCGCGAGAAAGAGCGGCGCCTTGAGATTCGTCCCGATGAGATCGTCCCACGCCTGCTCGGTGACCTCGCCGATCGCGGTGGCGTAGAAGCTGGAGGCGTTGTTGACGAGCGCATCGAGCCGCCCGAACTGCTTGAGCGCGGTTTTCACGAGCTGCGATCCGGCCGCGGCCTTGAGCAGATCGGCCTGCGCGAGCGCCACCGAGTCGGAGCGCCGCGCGTTCAGCTCCACCTGCAGCGCGCGCGCCTCCAGCGCCGCGGACCGATAATGCAGCAGCACGCCCGCGCCGGCGGCGTGCAGGCGCCGGCAGATCGCGGCGCCGACGCGCTTCGCGCCGCCGGTGACGAGCACGACCTTGCCCTGCAGCGATTGCTCCATGCACCGCTCAAGTCCGTGTTTCGACGTGTAGAATTGTAGTCCATTCCCCGTGTTTGCCCGGTTGGCCACTGCCTCGCATTCCGAGCCGCTTCCCGCGCCGCCACCGGAGGCGGCAGCCCTGTGCGAAAAGCTCGCGGGGCTCATCGCCGGCGAGATCCGGCGCGGCGGCGGCTGGATTTCCTTCGCGCGCTACATGGAGCTCGCGCTCTACGCGCCGGGCCTCGGCTACTACATGGCCGGCGCGCGCAAGCTCGGGCGCGACGGCGACTTCGTCACTGCGCCCGAGATCTCGCCTCTCTATGGGCGCGCCCTGGCGCGGCAAATCGAGCAGTTCGCCGCGCTCCGTTTCGACGAGATTCTCGAGATCGGCGCGGGGAGCGGCGCGCTCGCTGCCGACCTGCTCACCGAGCTCGAGCGGCTCGGCCGCCCGCCGCGGCGCTACCTGATATTGGAGCTCTCGCCGGACCTGCGCGACCGCAGCCGCGACACGCTCGCCGCGCGCGCCCCGCGGCTGCTCGAGCGGGTTGCGTGGCTCAACGCCTTGCCGCCCGCATTCTCGGGTGTTGTGATCGGCAACGAAGTGCTCGACGCCATGCCGGTGCACGTGTTCGAGCGAAGGGGCGGCGAAATCCTCGAGCTCGGCGTCGGCCTCGGAAAAGACGGGTTCGAATGGGCCGCGCAATCGCGACCCTCTGCCCCCCATCTTCCGGAGCCGTCGCTCTTTCCGGTGGACGGATATCGCACCGAGGTCCAGTTTGTCGCGCACGGCTTTGTCAGAAGCGTCGGCAAGGCTCTTGCGCGCGGCGCGGCATTGTTCATCGATTACGGCTTTCCACGCCACGAGTACTACCATCCGCAGCGTGCCCGCGGCACCCTGATGTGCCATTACCGCCATCGCGCCCACGACGACCCGTACTTTCTTCCCGGCCTGCAGGACATCACCACGCACCTCGACTTCTCCGCCCTCGCCCAGGCGGGCCGGGAGGGCGGGCTCGAGCTCCTCGGCTACGCGAGCCAGGCGCAGTTCCTCATCAATTGCGGCATCACCGGGATCCTTGCCGAGACACCGGCCGCGGACGTTGCGGCCTATGCGCCGCTCGCAGCGCAGGCGCACAAGCTGCTATCGCCCGCCGAGATGGGCGAGCTCTTCAAGGTGATCGCATTCGGCAAGGGCGTAACGGAGCCTCTGCGCGGCTTCGCGCAAGGCGACCGGTCGCACACGCTCTAGGTGGAATCCGATCTCGTTCTCAACCCGACCCTGTGGGCCGCGGCCGCCGTGGTGCTGCTCGCCGCGGGCATCACGCAGGGCGCGCTGGGTTTCGGCTTCCCGGCGATCTCGACCCCCGTGCTGGTGGTGCTGACCGACGTCAAGACCGCGATCATCCTCAACCTGCTGCCGAACTTCACGGTCAACGCGATCAGCGTGATCCAGGGCGGCAACTGGGGCGCGAGCATCGGGCGCTACTGGCCGGTCGCGGCGTGGGTCCTGGCTGGATCCGTGCTCGGCGCGAGCTTTCTCATCGTCGCGCCGCAGGAGCCGATACGGCTGGTGCTCGCGATTGCGATCTTCGCCTATCTCTGCCAGCAGCGCCTCGCCCGCCTCGACTGGAGCTGGCTTGCGCGCCGTCCACGGCTTTCTGCCGCCATATTCGGCCTGACCGGCGGCTTCTTCTCGGGCAGCGTCAACAACTCGCTGCCGCCGCTCCTCATCTACTTCGTGCTCCTCGGGCTGGAGACGACGGTCATGACGCAGATGCTCAACCTGTGCTTTCTCGGCGGCAAAGTGATGCAGGCGGCAACCCTCGGCATTGCGGGCGAGATCCAGTTGACCGCCGTCATCGCCAACGTGCCCCTCACGCTGGTCGCGCTCGTCGGCATGTGGATCGGCACCCGGCTGCAACGGAGAATCAGCGCCGAAATCTACAGCCGCCTGCTGCGCTGGGTCCTGCTCGTCATCGCTCTGGTCCTGCTGTGGCAGGGCACGCGCTATTTCCTGCGCTGATAAGATACGCGCCGTGACCGCATCGTCCCCGACATTGCAGCGCATCGCCGGCGCGCTCGCCATCGTGGCGTGCATCACGCCGGCTGCCGCCGCCGACACCGCCGCTCGCTCCGCGCTTCCCGGCGATGAGGGCGTCGCGCGCGCCCAGTACCTCTGGTCGCAGAGCCCTCACGGCAAGCTGCTCGAGCGGATCCTGCCGCGCTCGGTCGAGCCGCGCGAGCTGCCCGAGCCGAAATCCGAGGGGGCGCGCCTCACCGCGCGCTATTGCGTGCAATGCCATTACCTGCCCAGCCCGCAGATGCATACGCCGGACAAGTGGAACGCCATCGTCGTGCGCATGGCGTGGCGCATGCAGGGCCGCGGCAACATGGGCGTGCTCATGAAGGACATGATGGACAGCGTGGAGGCGCCGAGCGAGCAGGAGACCGCGATGCTCGTCGCCTATTTGAAGAAGCACGGGCAGGGTGAAATGGACCCAGCCCATCCCGCCCTCAAGACCGAAGCGGGGAAGATGTTCAGCATCGCGTGCACGCAGTGCCATGCGCTGCCCGATCCACGCCGCCACACCCGGCGCGAGTGGCCCGCCGTGGTCGAACGCATGAAGCAGCACATGGCCTGGACCAACACCGTGGTCGGGGTTGACGCTCTCAAGACCATGCCCGTGCTCGACACGACGGAGATCGTGCGCTTCCTGCAGCGTTTCGCGCGCACTGAGGGCAAATGAAAGCGATGCAGCTTGCGGCGCCGCGCACGGCGCTCAAGTGCGTCGACGTGCCTCAACCAAAGCCCGGCCGCGGGCAGCTGCTGATCAGGATCCGCGCCTGCGGCGTCTGCCGCACCGATCTGCACGTCGTGGACGGCGAGCTCGCGGAGGCGAAGCTCCCGATCATTCCCGGGCACGAGATCGTCGGCACGGTCACGGAGATCGGGGCGGGTGTCGAGCGCTTTGCAATCGGCGAACGCGTGGGCGTGCCGTGGCTGGGCTCGACCTGCGGCCGCTGCCGCTACTGCGCGGCCGGCCGCGAAAACCTGTGCGATGCGGCGCGCTTCACCGGCTACCACATCGACGGCGGCTACGCCGAGTACACCGTCGCTGACGCGCGCTATTGCTTTTCGATCCCCGAAGCATACGACGACGCGGGTGCCGCCCCGCTCTTATGCGCCGGCCTGATCGGCTATCGCTCGCTCGTCATGGCGGGCGATGCGCAACGGCTTGGCATCTACGGCTTCGGCGCGGCGGCGCACATCGTGGCGCAGGTCGCGCGCTACCAGGGCCGGCGGCTGTTTGCCTTTTCGCGGCCCGGTGACTCGGCCGCGCAGCGCTTTGCACGCGAGCTGGGCGCGGATTGGGCGGGCGACTCGACGGCGGCCCCGCCCGAGGCGCTCGATGCCGCGATCATCTTCGCGCCGGTGGGCTCGCTCATCCCGGCGGCGCTGCGCGCGACTGCAAGGGGCGGCACCGTGGTGTGCGCCGGCATCCACATGAGCGAGATTCCTGCGTTTCCCTACGACTTGTTGTGGGGCGAGCGCGTCGTGCGCTCGGTGGCGAATCTCACGCGGCGAGACGGCGAGGAATTCCTCGCCCTTGCGCCCCGCGTTCCGGTGAAAACGACGACGGAAGTGCTGAAGCTCGATCAGGCCAACGAGGCGCTCGCGCGGCTGCGCAACGGACGCATCATCGGCGCTGCAGTGCTCGTTCCTTGACCGGTGAGGCGGGGGCGGGAAGCCCTATCGTGGCAGCCGCATCGCAGCATCCTCAAAGGTGGCCTGATCGGCGTCGAGATGGCACGCTCCGCAGTTGGCTTTCGTGCCGACCTTGGGATGCTTCCAGACTCTGTCGTCGAGGCTGCGATGCTTCTCGATCCAGTAGCCCGTCTCGGTGATGCGCAATGGCGTCTGGTCCCCAGGGATCGATCGGTTGATTTTGTAGGCCGCCTCGGTCATCCCGGTCTCAGCGGAGTATTTCACGAGAAAACCGAGGATCCCGGACACTGTCGCGTCGTCGAGCCCCAGCTTCTCTCCGAAGTGATCGTTCTGGCGTTCCATCATCGCCTTCCACGAACGCGCGGGCAACAGCGTCGGATGATAGGCCGTGTGACAGCTGCCGCATTCGTCGCGCCATGCCTTGTTGTCCGGGAGGCGCTTGCCAACGAACGGGAGGTACGCCACGCCTGGCAAGTCGATCAACCGCCAATGAAGAAACCAAGCGGCGCCGGTTGCCATGCATGCCAGCATGGCAATGGCGACGAGCCGGTGCGATGAGGCGATTCCGTCCACAGGCCCGCCCGCCTTGCGGCCGGTCAGCATGGCTCTGGCCAGATTTTCCCGATGTGCCCAGCTTTCGATCAGGACGCCCGCCAGATGTAGCACTACCAGTGCCAGCATCAACCACGACAGCGACTCATGGAGGCCTTTGGTCATCTCGCCGAGTGGGTGTCTGGCAACGCCTTTCAAAATTCCCTGGGATTCCTCCGCGCCCAATACGATGAGACCGCTCAGGCATATGACTAGTCCAAGGGCCAGCATCGCGAAGACCGCCCAGCTCCCTGCCGGGTTATGGCCAAGGTAACGGCGGGACCTCGCGGCGAGCAGATCTTCGACATACGTGACTGCCGCGCGGGGGCCGAACAGAAAAGACCTGAAACGGGCGTAGTGGCTGCCGGCGAGACCCCACACGACGCGGAAGCCAATCAGCCCGAGCATGAGGTAGCCGGAAAATACGTGGATGTCGCGGAAACGGTCCGAGTCGCCGGTTGCCAGGGCGATGAAGAATGATGCGGCCAGCGTCCAGTGGAATACGCGGGTCGGCAGGTCCCAGATGAGTATTGGGCCCTCCGCGTCCTGCGGTGATGGCCGGTTCTCGTGGCGTTCAGGACCGGCGTCGTGATGGTTTCGGCTCATGGACGGCAACGCAATTTCCCGCGAAGTGGGTTGACGCGACGCCACCGCCACACGGCGCCTGCTTGCGCGCGCAGCCTATCGTGGAATTCGCACGTTGCGCTCGGAGAAATCTCCCCGCTCGGCGTCGGCATGGCAGGCGTTGCAATTCGCCGGGCTTCCGACTTTCGGCAGTTTCCAGACGTCGGGAGCAACCTCACGATGCTCTCTGACGAAGTAGGCATTCTCGGTGATCCGCAGCGGTGATGCGGTTGCGGGAACGGCGCGCAGGAAACGCGCCGCCCGCCGGTGGGCGCTGCGTTCGGCGCTGTTCTCGACGAGATAGTCAAGTATCGCCTTTGTCGCCGCTGCGTCGAGGCTCGCGTTCTGTCCGAAATGCTTGTCGAGCTCCATCATCATCTTGCGCCACGACCGCTCGGGCAGGAGCCCCGGTGGGTAGGCCATGTGGCAGGACGAGCATTCCGCCTTCCACATCGCCGCCGGATCGGCCGGGGACGATGGCTTTTGCGTTTGCGCTGGCGCTGCTAGGACAAGAACCGACAGCAAGGCACCGCAGACAGCACCGGCAGTTCGTGCGCTCATCAATGGAAGCCCGTCACTTGACCGACAGGATGTACGCGATGAAATTGCCTTTTTCCTGGGTGGTGCAAGCGCGTTCCAATACGTCTTGGCAGTTGCGCTTGAACCATTTCTCGGCATTACCGAGGTCCGTGAACCGGGCCTTGTTCACCGACGGCGCCAACGGTGGAATTTCTTTGGCGGTCTTCTCGTGCTTGCCCGCGTTCCTGGGATTGCCGGTGTGGCACGTTGCGCAGCTGATCTGCCTACCGCTGCTGTGCTTGACCGAGGCGTGATAGAACTTCTCACCAGCGCTGGCAGAGAACTCTTTG
>DATBMB010000104.1:0-9707 GCA_036555035.1 Burkholderiales bacterium
GGCGCGGCATGAGCTGGCCGCGCTCGAGCACAGCATCGCGCGAACCGAGGCGCTGGCAGCCGAGTCGGAGACGCCCGACGAAGCGGCGACGCTGCCCGAGATTCTCGCCTGGCACGTCGCGCGCCATCCCGGGCGCCCGCACATCGTGCTGCAGGAGGAAGGCGGCGGCGAGCGCACCGTGACCTACGCCGAGCTCGACCAGTGCGCGCGCGCGGTGGCCGCCGGCCTGATCGAGCGCGGCCTCGAGCCGGGCCAGGCGGTGGCCATCATGCTGCCGACCAGCGTCGAATACTTCTTCAGCTTCTTCGGCATCCTGCTCGCCGGCGGCATCCCGGTGCCGATCTACCCCCCGGCCCGCCCGTCGCAGATCGAGGATCACCTGCGGCGCCACGCCGGGATCCTGTCCAATGCGCTCACGCGCATGCTGATCACCGTGCAGCAGGCGAAGGCGCTGTCGCTGCTGCTGAAGCCCCGCGTGGACACCCTCGCCGAAGTGATGACGCCGGAAGACTTGATGCGCCCGGGCCAGGCGGCGGGGATCCACCGCGCGCGGCCGCAGGACATCGCGATGCTGCAGTACACCTCGGGCAGCACCGGCAATCCCAAGGGCGTCGTCCTCACCCACGCGAACCTGCTCGTCAACATCCGCTCGATGGGACGCGCGCTGCGCGTCACGCCCGCCGACGTGTTCGTGAGCTGGCTGCCGCTCTACCACGACATGGGGCTGATCGGCGCGTGGTTGGGGAGCCTGGTCTACGGCTTCAAGTACCCGGTGATGTCGCCGCTCACCTTCCTCTCGCGCCCGGAGCGCTGGCTGCGGACGATCCACCGCCACGGCGGCACGCTCTCGGGCGGGCCCAACTTCTGCTACGAGCTGTGCCTGCGCCGCGTCCAGGACGCTGAGCTCACGGGCATCGATCTATCCACCTGGCGCCTCGCCTTCAACGGCGCGGAGCCGGTCTCCCCCGAAACCGTTTCGGCATTCACACGGCGCTTTGCGCGCTTCGGCTTCAGGCCCGAGGCGATGACGCCGGTATACGGGCTCGCGGAGGCCACGCTGGGCGTCGCCTTTCCGCCGCCCGGCCGCGGAGTGAAGCTCGACCGTGTCGACAGGGAGCAGTTCATGCGCAGCGGGCGCGCGGTGCCGGTCGAGGCCGAGCGCGGGAAAGTGGTTACTTTCGTCGCGTGCGGCCACCCGATCCCGGGCCACCAGATCCGCGTCGTGGATGCCTCAGGGAGAGAGCTGCCGGATCGCGAGGAAGGGCACATCCAGTTCAGCGGGCCTTCCGTCACCAGCGGCTATTACCGCAACCCGGAGGGTACGCGCCATCTGCTGCACGGCGCGTGGATGGATACCGATGATTTCGGCTACGTGGCGGAGGGCGAGATCTACATCACGGGGCGCGTCAAGGACACGATCATCCGCGCCGGCCGCAATATCCACCCCTACGACCTCGAGGAGGCGATCGGCAACCTCGACGGCATTCGCAAGGGCTGCGTCGCGGTGTTCGGCAGCCCGGAGGCGCGCGCAGGCACCGAGCGCGTCGTGGTGCTCGCGGAGACGCGCGAAACCGATGACGCGCGGCGGGAAGCGCTCAGGAGCCGGATCAACGACCTCGCGGTGTCGCATATTGGGATGCCGGTGGACGACATCATGCTCGCAGCCCCGGGCACCGTGCTGAAGACGTCGAGCGGCAAGATCCGGCGCGCGGCGAGCCGCGAGCTCTACGAGAGCGGCGGCGCCGCCGGCACGCGCGCGGTGTGGTGGCAGGTCGTGCGCCTCACGTGGTCGGCGCTGCTGCCGCAGGCGCGCCGCTTCCTGCGCACCGTGCTCGACTGGCTTTACGGCATATACGCCCTGCTGCTGCTCGCCGTCATCGCCACCGTCACGTGGGTCGCCTGCGCGCTCTTGCCGCGCACCGAGTGGTGCTGGCGCCTGAGTCACCGGACCGGCCGCCTGTTCCTCAAGCTGGCAGGTTTGCCCCTGGCGGTTCGCGGCCTGGACCATCTGGCCTCAGGGGGCCCCTGCATACTCGTCAGCAACCACCAAAGCTACCTCGACGGGCCCGTGCTCGCATCCACGATGGGAACGCCGATGATCTTCATCGCCAAGCGCGAACTGCGCGAGCACTGGCTGCCGCGCATCTACTTGAACAGCATCGGGACCACCTACGTCGAGCGCTTCGATGCTCAGCGCGGCGTCGAGGATGCCGGCCGTTTCACCGATCTCGCGCGCGGGGGCCGGTCGCTCATCGTGTTCGCCGAGGGCACCTTCCACCGCATTCCGGGGCTGCTGCCGTTCCGCATGGGGGCGTTCGTCATCGCGGCGCAGGCGGGGGTGCCGGTGGTGCCAGTCACCATCCGCGGCACGCGCTCGATCCTGCGGGACGGCCAGTGGCTCATCCGCCGCGGGCGCATCAGCGTGACCTTCAGCGCGCCGATCGCACCGACGGGCAACGACTGGAGCGCGGCCATCCGGCTGCGCGATACAGCGCGGGCGGAGATGCTGCGGCTGTGCGGGGAGCCGGACCTGGGCGAGGAGACCGAGCTCATGCCCAGGAAGCCCCAATAGTGTGAGTGGTTCGATCCGTTTTTCGTCGCCCGTCAGTCGTCACTTGGTTTGCCAGCATCACGAATTACCGGTATCGTCGCGCCTTCCGAGTGAACCCCGAGGAAACGTCATGACGCGTGCGGCCACGCTCTTGTTCGCGCTGCTTGTCACTGCAGGCTCCATTCATGCACAGGGGCTGGAGGGCCGGCTGAAGAAGATCGCCGACACCGGGACTATCACCATTGCCTACCGGCCGGACGCGACCCCGTTCTCGTTCAAGGACGACAAGGAACAGATCACCGGCTTTTCCATCGACCTGTGCAAGCGGGTCGTCAACCTGATCGCGCGCCAGCTCAACGTGCCAAAGCTCCAGGTGCGCTGGCTGCCCGTCACCGTTCAGACCCGCTTCGACGCCGTGGCCAAGGGGCAGGCCGACATGGAATGCGGCTCGAGCACCGTCACGTTATCGCGCATGAAGCTGGTGGACTTTTCCAGCTACATCTTCATCGAATCGACCGGGCTGTTGATCAAGGCCGCCTCCGGCCTGCGCTCGCTCTCGGACATGTCCGGCAGGCGCATCGCCGTGGTCTCCGGCACGACCAACGAGCGCGCCGTCAGGGCGCAGCTCTCACGCCGCCAGATCAGCGCGACCGTGCTGCCCTTCGCGACGCGTGACGAGGCGTTCGCCGCCCTCCAGGACGGAAATGCCGACGCGTTTGCGAGCGACAAGCTCCTGCTGGTCGGGGTGGGAAACCAGGCGCGCGACTCGAAGTCGCTGCGCCTGCTGCCCGACGAGCTGTCCTTCGAGCCGTACGGCATCGTGCTGCCGCGCGGCGATTCCGATTTCCGTCTCGCGGTGAACACGGCGCTTTCCCGCCTCTACGGCAGCGGCGAGATCGAGGAGATCTTCGGCCGGTGGTTCCGGCAGTTCGGCGATCCCGGCCCGGTCATCAAGGCGATGTATATACTCGCCACGATTCCCGAGTAACGGGAGCCCCGATGGCTGAACGCCGCCTCCACAACGCGAAGGCCTACTCCAATCCGTCGTTCCTGAACAGCAGGGAGGGACGCTCCCTGCGCATCCTGTCCGAGTACCTGGAGCCGAAGAGCCGGTTCGAGCGGCTGCGCGTCGACGACACCATCGTGTTCATGGGGTCGGCGCGCATCAAGTCGCGCGAGCAGGCCGCCGAGGCGCTGCGCAGGGCCGAAGCGGGCGACGGCGACCTCGAGACCGCGCGCACGGCGGTCAGGATGTCCGCGTACTACGAAGCCGCGCGTGAGCTCGCCTACCGCCTGACGCAGTGGTCGAAAGGGCTGGACGTGAACGAGCGGCGCTTCGTGGTATGCACCGGCGGCGGTCCGGGAATCATGGAGGCGGCCAACCGGGGCGCGGCCGAGGCCCGCGGCATGAACGTGGGCCTCACCATCTCGCTTCCGGTCGAGGAGTTCGGCAATCCCTACGTCACCCGCGAGCTCCATTTCCACTTCCACTACTTCTTCATGCGCAAGTTCTGGTTTGCGTACCTGGCGAAGGCGGTGATCGTGTTCCCGGGGGGATTCGGCACCCTCGACGAGCTGTTCGAGCTGCTGACGCTGGTGCAGACGCGCAAGATGCGGAAGCCGATGCCGATGGTCGTCTTCGGCGCCGAGTACTGGCGGCAGGTGGTGGACTTCGGCGCGCTCGTGCGCCACGGCACGATCGCCGCCCGCGATCTGGAGCTGTTGCACTACACCGACTCCGTGGACGATGCCTACGACTGGATCGTCGCGCGCCTGACCGAGTACGCCCTGGGCCAGCCCGGGCCCATGCTGTGACCACCCGGATCGTTATGGGCGGCTACGGTCCGCCCACGACGAGCCACAGCCGGGGCCTGCAGGCGATCGGCGACCGCCTGCAGGCCGAGTTCGGCAATGCGGTCGATATCAAGTACGTCTGGAACATCCTCGATTTCGGCTATCAGGGCGGAGACCTGCTGTGGATGACGGAGCAGGGGATCCTGACGCTCACCTACCAGTCCACGAGCTACCTGACAGACAAGGTGCCGGAGCTCGAGTTCGCGGACCTGCCCTTCCTGTTTCGCGACCTCGCGCACGCCCGCAGCGTGATGGACGGCGCCCTCGGCGCATACCTCAGCCGCAAGATCGAGGAGCGCTATGCCTTCCGCGTGCTCGGCTACTTCGAGAACGGCTACCGCCACCTCACGAACCGCCTGCGGCCGGTGAGAACGCCGGCGGACTTGGCAGGCATGAGGATCCGCCTGATGCCGAGCCAGATGCATGCGCGAACTTTCGCCGCGCTCGGTGCGGTTCCGGTCCCGTGCGATCTCAAGGAGGGGCTGGAAATGGTGCGCACCGGGGCAGTGGATGCGCAGGAGAATCCGTTCGCGAACACCGTGACCTATGGCTGCCACAAGGTCCACCGCCACGTGACCCTCACCAACCACTGCTACATGTCGCGCGGGCTCTATCTGAGTCGCGCCCAGTTCGAGCGCTGGCCGGAGCGGCTCCGCGCGGCGATGCAGCGCGCCGCGCGCGAGGCGATTGCCCTGCAGCGGGAGTATGCCGTCGCGGAAGAGGAAACCGCCCGCAAGGCGCTCGAGGCCGAAGGCTGCGAATTCGTGGAGCTCACGGCCGACCAGCGCGCAGCGTTCGCCCGCGCGGTCAAGCCCGTGCACGACGAAGCGCGCAAGCGCTTCGGAGACGAAGTCTTTTCGCTCCTGCGCTAAAAAAGGTGTCAGGAACCCTTATTGCAGGAGTGCCGGATGGGCCGCCCGATCGGAGAGCCGCAGTAGCCGAAAAAGGTTCCTGACACCTTTTTCTCGTTCAGACCTTGCCGGCTTTGCGCTTTTCGATGTGCGCGACGACGCCCTTCTTGCCTTCGTCGGTCTCCGCCTGCCAGACATTCTGGTGCCTGAGGAGCCCGGCCTTCTCCCAGTTGTGCGTCGGGTCGCCCATGTAGACGATGAACACCTCGCAGCCGTCGGGATACTCGTAGGGCCCGTGCGGGATGTCCCAGCCGAATACGTAATCACCGGGACGCAGATCCTTGCCGGCCACGCACATGCGGCCCTTGGTCACGAGGATCGAGTGCCAGCTCTTGTGCGTGTGCGCGGGCTCGACGTACCCGGGCGGGAAGCGGTGCTTCATGTCGATGCGCTTCATCACCGGGTCGTAGTTCAGCACCTTGACCTGCACGCCGGGCGGCAGCTTCAGGATCCCCAGCACGTCGTCGCTCTGCCACGGCACATCGCGGTCGTAGATCGCCTTGAACGTGTGGTCGAAACCGTCCGCGGCCACGGGCTTGCTCGCGGCCCCCGCCTTCTTCGCCTTCGTCGCCGTCTTCGCTGCCATTTCGCAACTCTCCTGTCAGATCCGGTTGGGATGGACCGCGCCTATTCTGCCGATACCGCCGCCAGGGGACAAGCGGCTAGCCGAGGGGGATCGCGCGCAGCGATTTCACCCGCTCCGCCCCTGCCGCCATCATCAGGTTCCACTCGCTTGCCGAGGTGATGAAGCGCGCGCCGAGCTTGACCACGTCCGGCAGGCGCTTCACGGCGTCGCCGCCAGTCAGGCCCCCGACGCCCGCGAACTTGCCGTGCGCGCGGCACGCCTTGACCACGCGCTCGACCGCTGCCATGACCTCGGGGTGAGTCAGCTCGCCCGGATGCCCGAGGTCAGTCGAGAGATCGTTGGTCCCGATGTGGATCACGTCCACCCCCGGCACCGCGGCAATCGCCCCGATGTTGTCGATCGCTGCCTTGCTCTCGACCATCAGGACGAGCAGCGTCGCATCGTTGAAGGCCTTGCGCATCTCGACCGCCGGCAGGCTGCGGTAGCCAAAGTGCGCCCAGCTGCCGAATGCGCCGCGATTGCCGATGGGTGGAAACTTGCACGCGGCGACCGACATCCGCGCGTCCTCCGCCGTAGTGACTTCCGGCATGACGATGCCAAGCGCGCCGTTGTCGAGCATCCGCAGCGCCGCGGCGTAGTCCTTCTCCGGCACGCGCACGATCGGCGAGACGCCCGCGTTCATCGCGGCTACCGCCATCTGCGAGATCTCGTGCTCCGGGATCACGCCGTGCTGCAGGTCGAAGAACAGTCCGTCGAAGCCGCAGACCTTCGCCGCGAGCGCGATGTCCACCGTGCGCGCATGGCGGATCATGAGCGTCAGGCCGAGCTCGCCCTTGCGCAGGCGCTCGGCGAGAGGATTGGTCAATAACGGGGCGACACTCGACGCCATCAGAACCTCCCGGGCTCGAGAAATAGCACGCTCCCCGCGCCGTGCGTGACCTCCCGCGCAAGCGGAATCGCCTTGGGCAGCTCGTGCTCCGCATAGAAGCGCGCAGTCGCGAGCTTCGTCTCGAGGAATTCAGAATCCGCGTCCGGCTGCCGCAATTTCTCCGCCGCGATGAGCGCCGCGCGCGCCATCGTCCAGCCCCCCGCGACCGTGCCGAAGAGCTTGAGATACGGCACCGCCACCGCCGCCACCGCTCTTGCGTCCCCCGGAAAGGTGTCCACGATCCAGCGCGTCGCGGCCTCGAGCCCGGCGACGGCCTCCCTAAAGTTGGGGCGCGTCGAAGCGAGCATATTCCCTCCCGCAGCGAGCGCCGTATCCAATCCGCGCATGGCCGATATCACCGCCAGCGCCGTCGCCCCCTTCTCGTGCGCAACCTTGCGGCCGACGAGATCGTTCGCCTGGATGCCGGTCGTGCCCTCGTAGATCGTGGTGATGCGCGCATCGCGCAGGTACTGAGCCGCGCCGGTCTCCTCGACGTATCCCATCCCGCCATGGACCTGGACGCCGGTCGAGGCAACCTCGACGCCCTGCTCCGTGCACCAGGCCTTCACGACGGGCGTCAGCAGATCCACCAGCGCCTGGCTGCGCTGCTTCTCGCCGGGATCGGGATGATGCTTCGCTTTGTCGAGCACGGCCGCGGCGAAATACGCGAGCGCGCGCATCGCCTCGTTCTGGGCGCGCATGGACATGAGCATCCGGCGCACGTCGGGATGATGGATGATCGTGACGCGGTCGCCGCTCTTCTGGCCAACTTCGCGGCCCTGCACCCGCGTCTTCGCGTGCTCGAGCGCGTGCTGGTAGGCCCGCTCGCCGATCGCGACTCCCTCCACGCCGACTGCGAGCCGCGCGTGGTTCATCATCGTGAACATGTATTCGAGCCCGCGGTTTTCCTCGCCGACCAGGTAGCCGGTCGCGCCCTTGTTATCGCCATACGCGAGCACGCAGGTCGGGCTCGCGTGGATGCCGAGCTTGTGCTCGATCGAGACGCACCGTATGTCGTTTCGCTCGCCCAGCGTCCCGCCGGGGCCCGGCAGGAATTTCGGGACGATGAAGAGCGAGATCCCCTTGACCCCCTCGGGGGCGTCGGGCGTGCGCGCGAGGACAAGGTGCACGATGTTTTCCGTCAGGTCGTGCTCGCCCCACGTGATGAAGATCTTGGTGCCGCGGATGCGGTAGTGGTCGCCCTCCCGCTCCGCCCGCGTGCGCACCGCGGACAGGTCCGAGCCCGCCTGCGGCTCGGTGAGATTCATCGTGCCGGCCCACTCGCCCGAGGTGAGCTTGCCGAGGTAGGCCGCTTTCTGCTCCGGCGAGCCGTGTATCCTCAGGGCCTCGAGGACGCCGGACGTGAGCATCGGGGCGAGGCACAGCGCCAGGTTCGCGCTCTTCCAGATCTCCTGGACCGGGGTTGCGATGAGGTGCGGCAATCCCTGTCCGCCGTATTCGGCCTCGCCGCCGAGCCCGTTCCAGCCGGCCTCGATGAATTTCCGGTATGCCTCCCTGAACCCGGCGGGCGCGGTGACCCGGCCGTCGGCGAGCCGCGCGCCCTGCTTGTCGCCGGTGCGGTTCAGGGGATCGAGCACTTCCCGCGCGAACTTCGCCGCCTCCCCCAGCACCGCTTCGACCAGCTCGGCATTCACATCGCGGTGGCCCGGGAGCGCGGAGATTTCGGCCAGCCCCGCGAGCTCCGTGATCGCGAAGTGCATGTCCTTCAACGGCGCGGCGTAGGTGGAAATCCTAGAGCTCCTTGGTGAGCTCGGGAACCGCCTTGAAGAGATCCTCGACCAGCCAGTAGTTCGCCACGGCGAAGATGGGCGCTTCGGCGTCCTTGTTGATCGCGACGATAACCTTGCTGTCCTTCATGCCCGCGAGGTGCTGGATCGCGCCGGAGATGCCGACCGCGATGTAGAGCTCGGGGGCGACGATCTTTCCCGTCTGGCCGACCTGGAACTCATTGGGCTTGAACCCCGAATCCACCGCGGCGCGTGAAGCCCCGACCGCCGCGCCGAGCTTGTCCGCCAGTGCTTCGATGAGCCGGAAATTCTCGGCGCTGCCCACGCCGCGGCCGCCGGAAACGATCACGCGGGCGGCCGTCAACTCGGGACGGTCCGACTTCTGCACTTCCTGGCCGTTGAATTTCGACAGGCCGGCGTCGGTGGCCGGGGAAATCTTTTCAATCGGCGCGGCAGCAGCGCTTTCGCCCGCCGCGTCGAAGCCGGTGGCGCGCACGGTGACGACCTTGATGCGGTCGCCCGACTGCACCGTCGCCAGCGCGTTGCCGGCATAGATGGGGCGCACGAAGGTGTCCGGCGACTCCACCGCGCTGATATCGGAGATCTGCTGCACGTCGAGGAGCGCCGCCACGCGCGGCATCAAGTTCTTGCCGAAGCCGGTAGCGGGCGCGACGAGATGCGTGTAGCCGGCGGCGAGCGGCTCGATCAGCGCGGCGAGATTCTCAGCGAGCAAGCCCTCGTAGTGCGGCGCCTCGCAGAGCAGAATCTTCTTCACGCCCGCCAGCCTCGCCGCGGCCTCCGCCGCCGCGGCGCACTGGTGCCCCGCCACCAGGACGGCGATGTCGCTTCCCATCTTGCCCGCCGCCGTCACGGCGTTCGCCGTGCCCGGCTTGAGCTGCTTTCCATCGTGTTCCGCGATTACCAATACCGCCATATTGACCCGTCGCTCGCTAGATGACCTTGGCTTCGTTCTTCAGCTTCGCCACCAGCTCCGCCACATCGGCGACCTGCACGCCGGCGCCGCGCTTGGGCGGCTCCTCGACCTTGAGTGTCGTCAACCGCGGGGCAACGTCCACGCCCAGCGCGTCGGGCTTGATGACCTCCAGCGGCTTTTTCTTGGCTTTCATGA
>DATBMB010000121.1:0-13591 GCA_036555035.1 Burkholderiales bacterium
GCCGACGGTGAACGAGCCGCCGGCCACGCCGACGAAGAGGCCGGTCGCGAGGAAGTGCCAGAATTCGGTGCCCCACGAAATCATCCAGATCGGGATCACGGTGGACAGCATCAATATGAAGAATACGATGCGCCCGCCGTAACGGTCGGTCCACATGCCGAGCGGCAGACGGATCAGCGACCCGGTGAGCACCGGTGTCGCCACCAGTATGCCGAATTGGGTTTCATTGAGATCGAGCGACTGCTTGATCGGAATGCCGATGACGGCGAACATCATCCACACCATGAAACAGACTGTGAATGCCGTCGTGCTTGCCGCCACCACGGACCACTGCTTGTACCGCTCTGTCGCCATCGGCCATCCCTTGCCGTTGTTCCCGTAGGAAGCTACCTGCACGGGCTCCGCCCCGGCTTGATCTGGGTCAAATGAGTATGGATTGCCGGGCCCGCCTTCCCGGGAGGTGCCGGAAGCGCGGCGCCCCACGCAATGGACGTGGTCGCCCCGGCACGCCGCGCATGGCGATTGCGTGTCCGGCCCGCGGGACATAGTAAGATGGGTTCCGGACTACAGCGTGTCCCACCCCCGGCAGCACCGATCATGAGCCGCCCCGCCACCCCGCGCGATGCCGGACCGGACGGGGTTGCCGGCGCGTCGAACCGGCGCCCCGGCTCCCTCGTCGCCCGCATCGACCGGGAGATCCGCCAGCTTTACTCCGGCTATTTCGCCCTCGTGATGGCGACCGGCATCGTTTCCAATGCAGCATTTTTTCTGCAGTACCGGGGACTCTCGCGCTTTCTGCTCGCCGTGAATCTCGTGGCGTTCCCGGTGCTGCTGGTTGCGCTCGCTATTCGCGCCGCGCGCTTCCGGCGCGAGCTCTGGACGGATCTCAGCAACCCGAGGCTGGTGTTTTCCTTCTTCACGATTGTCGCGGCTTGCGACGTGTTCGGCCTGCAGCTTGCGTTGCGCGGCATGGTGGAGCCGGCCGTCACCCTCTGGCTGCTCGCGCTTGCGACGTGGACGGTGCTGAGCTACCTGAGCTTCAGCGTCCTCACGTTCCTTAACGCCGGCAGCGGCGCCGACGTCGTTCACGGCGGCTGGCTCATTGCCATCGTCGGAACGGAGTCGCTGGTGCTGCTCGGCGCCCCGCTTGCACCGCACTTCGGCGCCCTCGCGCCGCTGGCGTTCGTCACGATCCATGCCCTGTGGGGAATCGGGATCGTGCTCTACGGCATCTTCATCACATTGTTCAGCTACCGGCTCTTCTTCCTGCGCGTCGAGGCGCAGGACGTGACTCCGCTGTTCTGGGTTGTGATGGGAGCCGCGGCGATAGCCGCGAACGCGGGCTCGACGCTCATCCTCACCGATCCCCGCATGCAATTCCTGCTCGACCTGCGCCCGTTCGTGGACGGATCGACGCTGATACTGTGGGCCTGGGCCACGTGGTGGATCCCGCTGCTGGTCATCTTCGGGATCTGGAAATACCTGGTGCGGCGGGAGCCGCTTGCCTATCACCCGATGTTCTGGAGCATGGTGTTTCCACTCGGCATGTACACGGTGGCGACTTACCGCCTCTCGCTTGCCGCCGATTTCGCGCCGTTGCAATGGGTCCCGCGCGTCATGATCTGGGTCGCCCTCGGCGCATGGCTCATGACCATGATCGGCGCCCTGGCCACGTTCTGGCGGGTGCTGCGCGTGCCCGAGGAATGACAACGACGGGGGCTTCTGTGGTAGCGTAACCCCCCTTTCACCGCGCCGCCGGACACCGGGCGACGGTGGCCAACCTGAACCAACCGGAACTCATGCTCGAAGCACGCGAACTCGCGGCAACGCGCGGCGACAGGACATTGTTCCGCGGGCTCGAATTCGCGCTCGCGCCGGGCGCGCTGCTGCGTGTCACCGGCGCCAATGGCCGCGGCAAGACCACTCTGCTGCGCGCGCTGTGCGGCCTCCTCCTGCCCGCGGCCGGGGAGGTGCGCTGGAAGGGGAAAAACATCCGCGCGTTGCGGGAGGAATACTGGGCGAACCTGCTCTACATCGGGCACGCCAACGGGCTCAAGGACGACCTCGCCGCCGAGGAGAACCTGGTTTTCTCGTGCGGCATCGGGGGACTCACGGTATCGCGCGAGCAGGCACGCGTCGCGCTTGCGCGCTTCGGGCTCGCCGGCCGCGAGCAGATGCCAGTGCGGGCGCTCTCGCAGGGCCAGCGCCGGCGGGCGGCGCTCGCGCGCCTCGCCGTGGGTGAGGTGCTGCCGCTGTGGATACTCGATGAGCCGTTCGCGGCGCTGGATGCGGCGGGGACCGAACTGGTGCAGTCGCTGGCGGGCGCGCACCTCACCCGCGGCGGCATGGTGGTGCTCACGACCCACCAAGAGGCGCGAATCGCGGCGGCGTCGGTGATCGATATCAATCTCTAGGAGCGGATGCAAATGTCTATCGCTCCCACCACCCCGTCGCTTCGCGACACCCCTCCTCGGGCAGGAGGGGAGTTCTCCGTGCTGCGCACCGTGATCCATCGCGACCTGCTGCTGGCGCTGCGGCGGCGGTCCGATCTTGCCACCGTCCTGCTCTTCTTCGTCATCGTCGTGAGCCTCTTTCCGCTCGGCGTCGGGCCGGAGCCGAACCTGCTGCGCGCCATTGCGCCGGGCGTGGTCTGGGTCGCGGCGCTGCTGTCCTGCATGCTGGCGCTCGCGCGCCTGTTCGCGGCCGACTTCGCCGACGGCACCCTGGAGCAGATGCTGTTGAGCTCCACGCCCCTTGGGCTGATCGTCGCAGGCAAGGTCGCGGCGCACTGGCTTGCATCGGGCCTGCCGCTGGTCGTGATCGGCCCGGTGCTGGCGCTCCAGTTTGATCTGCATCAATCGCTGCTCGGCGTGCTCGCACTATCGTTGCTCCTCGGAACGCCGGTACTGAGCCTGATCGGGGCGATCGGCGCGGCGTTGACGCTCGGCCTGCGCGGCGGGGGCGTGCTGCTCGCGCTGCTGGTGCTGCCGCTTTACGTGCCGGTGCTGATCATCGGCGCGGGCGCGCTCGATGCGGCGGCCGCCGGATCGAGCGCACTGCCCCATTTTCTGCTCCTCGCGGCACTGCTCGTGCTCGCGGCGGCGTTCACGCCGTGGGCGATCGCGGCTGCGTTGCGCATTTCCGTCGAGTGAGGGCCCGAGGGTTGCCGACTCGGCTGACGTAAGGGATGATTCGCGCGTGAAGATAGAGACGACTCCGGGGTTGCAACCGTGAGCCAGCCGACTCTGGTCATCGGCAGCATCAACTGGTTCAGGTACGCGTCCCCGCAGACCTTCTACCCGCTCGCCGGCGCCATGATCCCGTGGTTCGCGTGGGCGGCGGCGGTGCTGTGCGTCGCCGGCCTCTACGTGGGCTTCCTCGTCGCGCCCACCGACCAGCAGCAGGGCGAGGCCTACCGCATCATCTTCATCCACGTGCCCGCGGCGTGGATGTCCATGTTCATCTACGTGGTAATGGCGTTCTGGGCGGGCGTCGGGCTGGTGTTCAACACGCGGCTCTCGCACATGATGGCGACGGCGCTCGCCCCGACCGGCGCGCTCTTCACCTTCCTTGCGCTCTGGACCGGCTCGCTCTGGGGCAAGCCGACCTGGGGCACGTGGTGGGTGTGGGACGCGCGGCTCACCTCGGAGCTGATCCTGCTGTTCCTCTACTTCGGCTTCATGGCGCTGCAGGCCGCGATCGACGAGCCGCGCCGCGCCGACCGCGCGGGCGCAGTGCTCGCGCTGGTGGGTGTCGTCAACGTCCCGATCATCTATTACTCGGTCAAGTGGTGGAACACGCTGCACCAAGGCGCCTCCGTCAGCCTCACCAGCGCGCCGACCATGGCCGCAACGATGCTCGCGGGCATGCTCCTGATGGCGCTCGCCGCGTGGATGTACAGCATCGCGGCGGCGCTGCACCGGGCGCGCTCCATCATCCTCGAGCGCGAGCGTGGCGCCGACTGGATCGCGAACGCGGTGAAGCCATGAGCTGGGGGAGCTGGTCCGACTTTTTTGCGATGGGGGGCTACGCGCTCTACGTCTGGGGATCGTACGCGGTGACCGCCGGTCTGATAGCGTTGGAGGTGATCATGCTGATCCTGAGAAGGCGCAACGCGCTGAAGGGCGCCGGCGGCCCCGCGGCGGGGGCAAGGCCATGAAGCCGCGCCAGAAGCGCATTGCGATGGTGGCCGGGGGACTCGCGGCGCTGGCGGTGGCGGCGGCGCTGATCCTCACCGCCTTCCAGCAGAACCTCGTGTTCTTCTTCACGCCGTCGCAGGTCGCCGCGAAGGAGGCCCCGCTCGGCAAGACCTTCCGCATCGGCGGCATGGTCGAGACCGGCAGCGTCAAGCGCCAGGCGGACGGGCTGACGGTGCACTTCCTGGTGACCGACACGGCGAAAAGCATCCCGGTGGTCTACCGAGGCGCGCTGCCCGACCTCTTCCGCGAAGGCAAGGGCGTCGTCGCCCAGGGCCGCGTCGGCGCCGACGGCGTGTTCACGGCGAGCGAGGTGCTCGCGAAGCACGACGAGAACTACATGCCGCCGGAAGCCGCCGACGCGGTGAAGCGCGCGCATGAGACGGCGGGCAAGGCGGCGCAGACGCTGGTGGTCACGCCCGGAGGAGGGGCATCCAAATGATTCCGGAGCTGGGCCAGTTCGCGCTCGTTCTCGCGCTCATGCTCGCGCTCGCGCAGTGCGTGCTGCCGATCGCCGGCGCGGCGCGCGGCAATGCTGCATGGATGGCGGTCGCGCGTCCGGCCGCGCAGGGGCAGCTCGTGTTCGTCGCGCTCGCCTTCGGCTGCCTTGCCTGGTCGTTCGCCAACAACGATTTCTCCGTTCTCAACGTCGCCACCAATTCCAACTCCCACCTGCCGTTGCAATACCGCCTTGCCGCGACCTGGGGCTCGCACGAAGGCTCGCTCCTGCTGTGGGCGCTGGTGCTCACGATCTGGAGCGTCGCGGTGACCGTCTTCAGTCGCCAACTCCCCGAGGACGTGGTGGCGCGCGTGCTCGGGGTGATGGGCTTCGTGAGCGTGGGCTTCCTCACGTTCATGCTCTTCACCTCCAACCCGTTCGACCGCCTGCTGCCGCCGGCGCCGGACGGACGCGATCTCAACCCCCTGCTGCAGGACCCGGGCATGGTGTTCCACCCGCCGCTCCTCTACATGGGCTACGTCGGCTTCTCGGTCGCGTTCAGCTTCGCCATCGCCGCGCTGCTCGGCGGCCGGCTCGACGCGACGTGGGCGCGCTGGTCGCGCCCGTGGACCACCGTCGCGTGGGTCTTTCTCACTCTCGGCATCGCGCTCGGCAGCTTCTGGGCCTACTACGAGCTCGGCTGGGGCGGCTGGTGGTTCTGGGACCCGGTCGAAAACGCGTCCTTCATGCCGTGGCTCGTTGGCACCGCGCTGATCCACTCGCTCGCGGTCACCGAGAAGCGCGGCGGCTTCAAAGCCTGGACCGTGCTGCTCGCGATCCTCGCCTTCGCGCTGTCGCTGCTGGGCACCTTCCTCGTGCGCTCCGGAGTACTGACCTCGGTACACGCATTCGCGACCGATCCCCGGCGCGGCGTGTTCATCCTGGCGTTCCTCGCGATCGTGGTCGGGGGCGCACTAGCGCTTTTCGCCTGGCGCGCGCAGCGCGTCAGGGGCGGGGGCAACTTCGAGCTGTTGTCGCGCGAGTCGCTGCTCCTCACCAACAACGTGCTGCTCCTCGCGGCAGCGGGCTCGGTCATGCTGGGGACGCTCTATCCGCTGGCGATCGACGCGCTCGGGCTCGGCAAGCTCTCGGTGGGCCCGCCCTATTTCGAGGCCGTGTTCGTGCCGCTCATGGCGCCGGCGCTGTTTCTCATGGGCGTGGCCCCGCTCGCGCGCTGGAAGAAGGCCGAGCTGCCGGAGCTCGCGGTGCGTCTGCGCTGGGCGCTCGGCGTTGCCGTCGCCATGGCGCTCATCGTGCCGTTCGCGATGGGGCGCTTCAGCGCGCTCGTGGGATTCGGCATCTGGCTCGCCGTGTGGATCATGGCGTCCGCCGCGGCGACGCTCATGGACCGGGTGAAGCGTGCGAGCGGAGCCGAAGGGGTGTTCAACCGGCTGCGCCAGACGCCGCGCGCGTACTACGGCATGCTGCTCGCGCACGTCGGCATCGCGGTGTTCGTGATCGGCGTCACCCTGGTGAAGGGCTACGAGGCCGAGAAGGACGTGCGCATGGCACCGGGCGACACCGTCTCGCTCGGCGGCTACGTGTTCCGGCTCGACGAAGTCGGAGACGCGAAGGGCCCAAACTACCTCGCCGCACGGGCGACGATGACCGTCACGCGCGACGGGCGTGCGGTCGCGACGCTGCGCCCGGAGCGACGCGTCTATCGTGTCCAGGAATCGCCGATGACCGAGGCTTCCATACTGTACGGCCTCTTCCGCCATTTATACGTCGCGCTCTCCGAGCCCGTTGACGGCAACGCGTGGATCGTGCGCGTGCACTACAAGCCGTTCATCTCGTGGATCTGGCTCGGCTGCATACTTATGGCGCTGGGCGGGCTGCTGGCGGCGAGCGACCGGCGCTATCGCGTGACCGCGCGCGAGCCGCGGGCGGCCACGTACGCCGCGGACCCAGCGCGCTAGATGAACCGCTACCTCCTGCCGCTCGGCATCTTCGGCGCGCTGGTGATGCTGCTCGGCGTCGGGCTGTCGCTCAACCCGCGCGAAGTGCCCTCCCCGCTCATCGGCAAGCCGGCGCCGTCGTTCGAGCTGCCGCAGCTGCACGAGCCGCAGAAGACCTTCACGCCCGTGCAGATGAAGGGCAAGGTGTGGATATTCAACGTGTGGGCCTCCTGGTGCGCCGCCTGCCGCGACGAGCACCCGGTACTGGCCGACCTCGCCCGGACCGGCGTCGCGCCGCTCTACGGGCTCAACTACAAGGACAAGCGCGACGACGCGATCGCGTGGCTCAAGCGCTACGGCGACCCCTATGCAGCCTCGATCGTGGATGCCGACGGGCGCATCGGGATCGACTACGGCGTCTACGGCGTGCCGGAAACCTACGTGATCGACAAGCAGGGCCTCATCCGCTACAAGCGCATCGGTCCGGTCACGCCGGAGATCGTAAAGCAGAAGATCGTCCCGCTCATCACCGAGCTCAATCGCGGCTGAAGGCGGAAGAAGTGACTCGTTACCCGTTTCTCGTTCTGACCCTCATGCTGTCCCTCGCCAGCCCGGCCTGGGCGGGGGAGGCGCAGCCCGTGGCCGCCGATCCCGCGCTCGAGGAGCGCGTGACCGCGCTCGCGACCGAGCTGCGCTGCCTGGTGTGCCAGAACCAGACGCTCGCCGACTCCCACGCGCCGCTCGCCGTGGACCTTCGAAACCAGATCCGGGAGCGCATGCGCGAGGGCGCGAGCGAGCGCGACATCATCGCCTTCATGGTGGAGCGCTACGGCGATTTCGTGCTCTACCGCCCGCCCTGGAAGGCGACGACGCTGCTCCTCTGGCTCGGGCCGGTTCTCCTGATGCTGGGCGGGCTCGCGGCTCTCTTCTACCTTCTCGCTCGCCGCCGGCGCGAGGTCGCGGGGACCGGGCCCTCGGCCGCCGAGCGCGCGCGGGCGGTTGCGTTGCTGTCCGACGAGCCGGGCGCGGGGAAGAAGTGACGCTGTTCTGGATCATCGCGGTGGTGCTGGCCGCGGCGGCGCTGGCGTTCGTGCTGCCGCCCCTTCTGCGCACGCGGCGCGCGCCGCCCGGTGCGGCGATCGACGCCACCAACGTCGCCGTCTACCGGGACCAGCTGCGGGAGCTCGATGCGGACCTCGCCGCCGGCACCCTCGCCCGCGAGCAGTACGATGACGCGCGGCGCGAGATCGAGGCGCGGCTCCTCGACGACGTCCGCGACTCCGGGGCCGGGCCGCGCGCGGCAGCGCCCGGGCGCTGGGCCGCGATCAGCGCCGGCATCGCGATCCCGCTCGTCTCGATCCTGATCTATTTCGCGGTCGGCAATCCCGCGGCGCTCTCTCCGGAGTCCGGAAGCCACGGCATCACGCGCCAGCAGATCGAAGACATGGTCGATCGCCTCGCCGCGCGCATGAAGGAAAATCCCGGGGACCCAGTCGGCTGGACGATGCTCGGCCGCTCCTACGCCGTGCTCGACCGCTTTGGCGAAGCGGCGGCGGCCTACGCCAACGCCGTCAAGAACTCACCGCCCGACGCGCAGCTCCTCGCCGACTACGCGGATGCGCTCGCCATGGCGCAGGGCCGGCGCCTGGAGGGCGAGCCGGAGAAGCTCATCGCGCGGGCCCTCGAGATCGATCCGCGCAACGTGAAGGCGCTCGCGCTCGCGGGCACCGCGGCGTTCGAGAAGCACGACTTCAACGGCGCCATCGCCCACTGGCGGAAGATCCTCGACATCGTGCCGCCGAATTCCGACATGGCGGACTCGATCCGCGACAGCATCGCGGATGCGCAGCAGCTCGCGGGCGGCAAGGTGAAGGCGCCACCAGCCCCTGCTCTGGCGGCGGCGCCCTCGCCGGGCAAGGTGAGCGGCACCGTGCAGCTCGCACCGGCGCTCGCGGCACGAATCGCGCCGACCGACACGGTGTTCGTCTTCGCGCGCGCGGTGGACGGGCCCCGCGTGCCGCTCGCGGTCACGCGCAAGCAGGCGCGCGAGCTCCCCGCGGCGTTCACGCTCGACGACACGATGGCGATGGCGCCGGGAATGAAGCTCTCCGACCATCCCCGCGTGGTGGTGGGCGCGCGCGTCTCGAAGAGCGGGCAGCCGACGCCTCAGCCGGGCGACTTCGAGGGACTCTCCGCGCCCGTCAAGGTCGGCGACACCGGCATCGTCGTCCTCATCGCCACCGAGATCCGCTAACCATTCCCCTCCCCCTCAGGGGGAGGGATAGGGTGGGGGTGGTGGGAGCGGTCAGGCGGACTTTGGCGGCAAGGGCTCGCCGTCCGACGGCCCCTTCAACTCCACGGTATTTCCCTCGGGATCGGTGAGGTAGATCGAGATTCCGTTGCCCTCTGCGCCGAAGCGCGTCCTGATGTCGCCGACAGCGACGCGATGGCGCTTGAGGTGGGCGACGATTTCGTCCTGGTCGAAGGGCTCGACGCGCAGGCAGAAGTGGTCCATGTTGCGGCCCTCGCGGCCGGGAGCGGCGCCGCCCGCCTTGCCCAGCGGGCCATTGACTTCGACGAGATCGATGAGCGAGACGCCGATCCGCAGGTGCGACATGCCGAACTGGGGGCGGTAGGCGATGTGCGTTGCGCCGAGGACGTCGCAATAGAAGCGGCGCATGGCGTCGATGTCCCGGACGCGCAAGACGACGTGATCGATGCCCTGGATGGTCAGTACGGACATGATTTGACCATCAGCGCAAGGGCAGCGGCTCGACGCTCCCGAGAAGCACGCGAATGGCAAAGACGGTCAGGAGCATGCCGGCCGTTCCGTACACGGAGAACATAAGCCAGAAGAAAAACGGCTGCTCGGCTCGGTGGAACTCCAGCCGCCCCTTGAACCCGTTCGGACCACAAGGCAGCCAACCACGAGACAAGCTTCGATAGTCCACGGCGAGCAGACCAACTCCCAGGACCAGGAAGAACAAGCCTTGAATAGTCGCCATGTTTCGAGGATCTGATGGAAGGCCTAACGTATTGTGAGCTTCCTAAATGTCGACTAATTAGACACCCGCTGCGTCGGCGATGTCATCTTTCCCCGAAAAAAAGCGTCTATGACGGTGTAGTTGTGCCGTGCGGCCAGGATAGGCTGCGAAGCGCGCGGAAATATCATCCCTCACTCCCGCCCTCTCCCGAGGGGAGAAGAGATTTCTTCGAATCCCACCACCCCCACCCTATCCCGTCCGTCCCAATCCGCTGCATCGGATTGGGCGCTCGGCGGCTCGGAGTCATGCTCCTCGAAACCCCGCCTCGCCCCCCTGAGGGGGAGGGAAATAATGACGGGTAGGAGGGGAACCTGATCCTCAGATGACGCGGGAGTAGCGACGGACTTCGCGGTCGCGCCGGAGGTAGCGGTCGAACACCATGGCGATGTTGCGGATCACGAAGCGGCCGCGCGGGGTGACCGTCAGCCAGCCGTCCTCGTTCACGACGAGCCCGAGCGCCTCGAACTCGCGCAGGTCCGCGAGCTCCGCCTCGAAGTAGCGGTCGAAATCGACCAGGTAGGCGATCCCGACCGATTCCTTCGACAGCGCGAAGTGGCACATCAGCGACTGGATCACCTGCCGGCGCAGCAGATCGTCGGCCGAGAGCTCGACCCCGCGCATGATCGGCAACTGCCCGCGGTCGAGGCTGTCGTAGTAGGCCGGCAGCGCGCGGTGGTTCTGGCTATAGGTAGGTCCGACCGAGCCGATCGCGGACACGCCGAGCCCCACGAGGTCGGTCTCGCCGCCCGCCGAATAGCCCTGGAAGTCGCGGCGCAGCCGCCCCTGGCGCTGCGCCACCGCGAGCGCGTCCTCCGGGAGCGCGAAGTGGTCCATCCCGATGTGCTCGTAGCCGGCCGCGGTCAGCCGCTTGATCGCGAGCCCGAGGAGCTTCAGCCGCATCTCCGGCGACGGCAGGTCACCGTCGTGGATGCGCCGCTGCGCCTTGAAGAGCTGCGGCAGGTGCGCGTAGTTGTAGAGCGCGATGCGGTGCGGGCGGGTGGCCAGCACTCTCGCGAGCGTAGCGTTGAACGTCATCAGGGTCTGCTTCGGCAGTCCGTAGATGAGATCGATGTTGATCGAGGGGAAGCCGGCGTCACGCGCTGCCCCGATCACGGCCAGCGTGCGCTCGGCGCTCTGCAGCCGGTGCACCGCCACCTGGACCGCCGGCTCGAAGTCCTGCACGCCAAAGCTCACGCGGTTGAACCCGATTTCGCGCAGCGCATGCACCGCCGGCGCATCCACCGTGCGCGGATCCACCTCAATCGAATAGTCGCCGGCCGCCGCGAGCTGGAAGGCGCCGGCAATCCGCGCCCAGAGCGCGCGCAGCGTCGCCGTGTCGTAATAGGTCGGCGTGCCCCCGCCCCAGTGCATCTGCGCCACGCGCAGGTCGTCGCGGAAGAGCCGCGCCTGGAGATCGATCTCCTTTTCCAGGTAGTCGAGGTAGCGCGCGGTCTTTCCCGCGTCGCGCGTCACGATCTTGTTGCACGCGCAGTAGAAGCAGACGTCGCGGCAGAACGGCAGGTGCACGTAGAGCGCGAGCGGACGCTGGATGCCCCCGATGTTGCGCCGCTCCGCCCACGTGCGGTACTGCTCCGGCCCGAAGGCCTCGACGAAGCGGTCGGCGGTGGGATAGGAGGTGTAGCGCGGTCCGTTGCGGTCGAAGCGGCTCACCAGCGCGCTGTCGAAAGCAACCGGCATGGAGACCATGGACAGGGGCACTCGAGTATGTAATCCGCCGAAGATGGGGCAGTATTGCACTGCCCCTCGGGACAGCATTGATATAGATCAAACGGGGGGTCCGGCACCGCCGCATACTCGGCCGCATGGCGAGCCCGCGCGCACCGCGTTTGATCGACGTCAACAAACTGAGGGTGGCGTGCTCGTCGTGCAGCCTGCGCGAGCTGTGCCTTCCCGCCGGCCTCGACTCGGGCGAGATGGAGCGCATGGACCGGCTCGTCACGAGCCGGCGCCGGCTGCGGCGCGGCGCGGGCCTCTACCGCGCCGGGGAGCCGCTCGCCGGGCTCTTCGCCATCCGCTCCGGCTTCATGAAGAGCAGCGTGCTGCACGACGACGGGCGCGAGCAGGTGGCGGGTTTCCACATGGCAGGCGATCTCCTGGGGCTCGACGCGATCGGCAGCGGCGCCCACACCTGCGACACCGTCGCGCTGGAGGACACGGAGGTGTGCGAGATCCCGTTTGCGAGCCTCGAGCAGCTCTCTCGGGAGCTGCCCTCGCTGCAGCACCAGCTGCACCGCATCATGAGCCGCGAGATCGTGCGCGATCACGGCGTAATGCTGCTGCTGGGCAGCATGAGCGCCGCGGAGCGGCTGGCGGCGTTCCTGCTCAATCTCTCACAGCGCTTCGCCGCGCGCGGCTACTCGCAGAGCGAGTTCCGCCTGCGCATGACGCGCGAGGAGATGGGGAGCTACCTCGGGTTGAAGCTCGAAACGGTGAGCCGCACGCTCTCCAGCTTCCAGGAGCGCGGCCTGGTCGAAGTGCGGCAGAAGCAGGTGCGCATCGTCGACTTCGGGGGCCTCAAGGCCCTGCTCGAGCAGAAGCGCTGATCACTTGCGCGGCCGCAAGTACTTGTACGCCTCGTACCACGCCACCCCCGCGATGCCAGCGAGCGCGGCGAGCGCCAGGAGCTCGCCCGGGAGCGGCGCGAAGCGGAAGACGTCGGCGACGGGCGCCACGTAGATCGACGCCGCAAGCGCGGCAAGCGCCCCGCCGGTGATCCACCACAGCGCCGGGTTCGGCAGCCGCAGCGTGTCCGCGATCATGCGGTCGCGCGAGCGCGTGGCGTGGATCAGCGCGAGGTTGCCGAAGACGATCGCGGCGAATCCGAACGAGCGCACCTCCCCTTCCGGCACGCTGCTCGCGGCGACCCACGCGTAGGCGACCGCCACGGCGGCGAGCATCGAGAAGCCGAGCACCATGCTCACGCCCAGCATCTGCCGGCTGAAGAGCGGCTCGGCGGGATCGCGCGGCGGGCGCCGCATGACGGCCTCGTCGCTTTTCTCCGCCTCGAACACGATCGAGCATGCGGGGTCGATCACAAACTCGAGGAACACGATGTGCACCGGGTAGAGGAACACCGGCCAGCCGAAGACGAGCGGCAGGAACGACAGGCCCACCGTCGGCACGTGCACCGCGATGATGTAGCGCATCGCGTTGCGGATGTTTTCGTAGATGCTGCGCCCGCGCTGCACCGTGTGCACGATCGAGTTGAAGTCGTCCTCGAGCAGCACCAGCGCTGACGCCTCGCGCGCGACGTCGGTGCCGCGGCGACCCATCGCGACCCCGATGTGCGCGGCCTTCAGCGCCGGCGCGTCGTTCACGCCGTCGCCGGTCATCGCCACCACCTCGCCGTCGGCCTTGTAGGCGGTGATGAGCATGAGCTTCTGCTCGGGCCGGATGCGCGCGAACACGTTGGCCCGGCGCACCGCCTGCGCGAGCGCCGCGGCGTCCATAGCGGCGATCTCCGCGCCGGTGAGGACGCCGCCCTCCACGGCAAGGCCAGCCTGGCGCGCGATCGCGAGCGCCGTGCCGGGGTAGTCACCGGTGATCATGACGACGCGCACGCCCGCGCCCCGGCAGAGCGCGATCGCCTCCGGCACGCCGGCGCGCAGGGGATCGGCGAGCGCGATGAATCCGAGCCACGTGAAGGCATATTCGCGCGGATCCACGGGCAGGTCCCGGCCGTCCCATGGCGCCTCGGCGACCGCGAGCAGCCGCAGCCCGCGCTCGGCTGCCCGCTCGACCTCGACCGTGGCGCCGCGGATCGCTGCCTCGTCCAGGCGGCACAGGGCAAGGATCGTTTCCGGCGCGCCCTTGATCGCGACCCGCCGCTCCCCCGCTGGCGAGCGCCAGGCGTGGCACACCGCGAGGAAATCGGGCGTCATCGGGTAGTCGTGCTCGAGCGTCCATGTCTGCCGCAGGGCGCGCGCCGGCTCG
>DATBMB010000129.1:0-22671 GCA_036555035.1 Burkholderiales bacterium
GACGCGCTGAGAGGGCTGATCGGCCGGTGACAGGCTTCGCCGCGGGCATCGTCGCGTGGCAGAAACGCCAGGGCCGGCACGACCTGCCGTGGCAGGGCACGCGCGACCCGTACGCGATCTGGGTCGCCGAGATCATGCTGCAGCAGACCCAGGTCGGGACGGTCATTCCCTATTATCTGCGCTTCCTCGCGCGCTTCCCGGACGCCGCGGCGCTGGCGGCCGCGCCGCTCGACGAGGTGCTGAGGCTCTGGAGCGGGCTCGGCTACTACTCGCGCGCGCGGAACCTGCACCGCGCGGCGCAGGAGATCGCGGGGGCGCACGGCGGGCGGTTTCCCCGCCGCTTCGAGGCGGTCGCCGCGCTGCCGGGAGTCGGGCGCTCCACCGCCGCCGCCATCTGCGTATTCGCTTTCGGGCAGCGGCAGGCGATCCTCGACGGCAACGTCAAGCGCGTGCTGGCGCGCTATCGAGGCATCAAGGGCCATGGCGGCGACAAGAAGGTGGCCGATGCGCTGTGGCGGGAGGCCCAGCGGCGGCTGCCGCGGCGCCATCTCGAGGCCTACACGCAGGGATTGATGGACCTGGGGGCTGCCGTCTGCACGCGCAGCCGCCCGCAATGCGGCGTGTGCCCGGTGCACCGCGGCTGCATCGCCTACCGGCGCGGCTGGACCGGAAGCGTGCCGGCGCCGCGGCCGCGCAAGCGGCTGCCGCGCAAGAGCACCCTCATGCTCGCGCTGGTGCGCGGGGGCGAAGTGCTGCTGGAGAAGCGCCCGCCCACGGGTATCTGGGGCGGCATGTGGTGCCTGCCGGAAGCGGTGCGCAAGACCGATGTCGAGGCCTATTGTCTCAAGCGGTTCGGCGTGCACGTCATCGAGGTCGACGAGTTGCCGAGGATCGCCCACGGCTTCACCCACTTCAAGCTGGATATCCGGCCGCTGCGCCTGCGAGTGTCGGCGCTCGTCCCGGAGGCGGCCGAGCCCGGCGTGATCTGGCTGCCGCTCGAAGAAGCGCGCAACGCGGCGATCCCTGCTCCCGTAAAGCGGATACTGCCCCAGCTATGACCCGCTGGGTCCTGCTGGTGATCGCGCTCGCTGCGGGATGGTTCTGGTGGCCGGAGCGCGAGATGGCTCGCACGCCCGGCGTGCTGGCGCCCGCGATCCCGGTCCAGCAGGGAGTGGGGAATTCCGGGGCGCGGCTCGTGAAGGCCGGCTACCAGATCCTCCCGCTCGCCCGCTTCGAGCTCGAGGCGCGGGTGCTCGGCGTGGAGCGCTACCGCTTCGATCGAGGCGCCGAGCTTGCCCCGGTCGACCTTGCGCTGGGCTGGGGGCGGATGTCGGACACCGCGGTGCTGGAGCGCATTTCGATTTCGCAGCTCGGCCGCGCCTACTACTGGAGCACGCCCAACTTCCCGATCCCGCGCCGCGAGATCGAGCGGAGCAGCGCGAACATGCACATCGTGCCCGGGAGCGACGCCGTCGCACGGCGCCTGAAGGAAGTGCGACGCGGCAGCCTCGTCAGCCTCTCCGGCTACCTCATCGAGGCGCGGCGCGCGGACGGCTGGCGATGGCAGAGCTCGCTTTCGCGGGAGGATACCGGCGAGGGTTCGTGCGAGCTGGTCTGGGTCGAGCGGCTCGAGCTGCGATAGTCCGCGGCGTCACCACAGGTCAACCCGGCCACCCGCGGCGCGGATCTTCTCCGCTCGGGCCTGGATGAAGCGCTGGAAGCTCGCCTCCTTGCGGTACGCGCCGCTCGCGACGTAGTCGAGGCTGGAAGCCAGGTGAAAGGGCCTGAGATAGGCCTCGATCCGGAATGTTTCCGCTCCCTTCTCGTCGAAGAAGACCAGCGTGGGCGTGTAGGCAACCTTCAGCTCGCGTCCCCATTCCCCCGCCGTGAGCGTCTTTCCCCGGGGCGTGACGAGGCGATCCGTTCCGAACAGCTCCAGCCGCGCGACGTCGAACCTGCGGACGAGGGCACGCGCCTCCGGACTCGCGAAGCCCTCCCGGTGCAGCTCGTCGCACGCGGCGCATTGCTTCTGCTCGAAGAGCACGGCGAGCGGGCGCGCCGCCGGCCGGCGCGAGCGGTCGAGGTCGAGGGGAGGCCTCAGGAAGAACGGCTGGTCGTGGAGCCGCCCGCTCGCCGCCTCGCGCGCGCGCTGCTTGAGAAACTCGGCAAAGGGGAGCTTGCCTTCGTAGCGGCCGGCGACGTAATCCAGGGCGGCGTGGAAGCGGTGCGGCGGATAGTAGCCGTTGATGCGCAGCGCCACGCCGCCCTTTTCGTCGAAGAACAGCAGTGTCGGGGTGAACTGGACTTTGAGGTATGCCGCCAGCGCCTTCTCGCTCCGGGCCTTCCCGTCGGTCCAGACGACCTCGCGATCGCCCCACATGTTGATGGCAATGGCGTGGAAATGGCGGCGCGTCTTTTCGGTGATCGCCTTGTCGCGGAAGTTGACGCGCATCAGCTCGCGGCAGTACGGGCAGCCGTCCTGGCCGAAATAGACCATCAGGCGCCGGCCTTCCTTCGCGGCGTCGCGCACGTCCTCGCGGAAGTCGAGAAAGGTCTCCCGGAACCAGGGGGGAATGTCGATCGCGTGCGGACTGGGGTTGAAAGGGGTTGTCGCCGCAATGCTCAGCGGTGCTGCCGACACCCAGGCCAGCAGCAACCCCTTCATGAGAGAACGCAGATGCATGAACGGCCCGGGCAGCGGGTTGGAGGTTAGAGCCTCGATCAGCCTTCTCGTTCAGGCATTTCGGAACCGGGAATGCCCGGTCCCTGCTGCGCGAGCAGCGCGCGCAGCCATTCGAGCCGCGCGGCGGCATCCGTCATCTCCAGGAGCGACTGCTTCGCGCGCGCGTCGAGCGGCAGGACCTCCGCGAGCCGGTAGCCGACCCAGGCGGCATCGTCGAGGCGCACCGGCGCCGGGAAGTGCCCGGCGCCGACCTTGTCGATGACCGCCTGCAGAACCTCACGGCACAGGGCATCCACCCCGGGCGCCGCGCCGTCCGCGGGGATCGGTTCGACGGTGGCCGAGATGAGGTGGTTGGGCGCGACCTGCATCTCGCGGATGCGGAAGCGCTCGCCGCCGCGGGCGGTCAGTTGAAACAGCCCGGGGTGCGGCATGTCCCAGGTCTCGATGGTGGCGAGGCAGCCGACCGGCTCCGGGACGGCCGCTGCGCCGACCTCGCGCCCCTCGCGGATCAAGCACACGCCGAAGGGGCGGGTGTCGCGCAGGCAGGCCTTGGTCATCTCGACGTAGCGCTGCTCGAACACCTTGAGCGCCAGCTTCCCGTCCGGGTAGAGGACGGTGTGGAGCGGGAAGATGTGGATCACGCCTTGATTTCCCGATGCCGGACCAGGACGCGCGAACGGTTCTCGAATTGGGCGGCGAGCGTCTCGGCAAAGTAGACCGAGCGGTGCTGGCCGCCGGTGCAGCCGATGGCGACGGTGAGATAGCTGCGGTTGTCGCGCTCGAACGCCGGCAGCCAGTCGGCGACGAAGCGCCGGATGTCCTCGAGCATCTTGCGCGTCGCCGGATCGGCAAGCAGGAAATCGATGACGGGCTGGTCGCGCCCGGTCAGCGGGCGCAGGCGCGGGTCATAGTTGGGATTGGGCAGGGCGCGCACGTCGAACACCAGGTCGGCATCGAGCGGGATGCCGTGCTTGAAGCCGAACGACTCGAACAGCAGCGTCAGGCCCGTAGCGGGAACGCCCACGAAATCCTTGACCCATTTGCGCAAGGCGTTGGGCCCGAGGTCGCTCGTGTCCACGCGCGCCGCGATGTCCGCGACCCCGGCGAGCAGCCCGCGCTCGCGCTCGATGCACTCGGGGAGCGTCAGCCCGCTGTCGGCCAGCGGGTGGCGCCGCCGCGTCTCGGAGAAGCGCTTGATCAGAGTGTCGGTTTTCGCCTCGAGGAACAGCACTCGCACGTCGTGGCCGCGCGCACGGAACTCGGCGAGGTGCCGGGGCAGATCCGCGATCGCCTCGGGGCTGCGCAGCTCCACGCTCAGGGCCGCACGGGGGTGCCCGGACTCCGCCAGGAAGTCCACCGTCTGCGGCAGGAGCCGCGCGGGCAGATTGTCCACGTAGTAGAAACCCGCGTCCTCGAGCACGTTCAACGCGACGCTCTTGCCCGAGCCGGAGAGGCCGGTGATCAATATCAGCTGCATGGTGAGCAGTAAGCCGTGAGTAATTGCTTACCGCTCACTGCTCGCCTTTCTTCATTTGCCGGGACTGGCGGTTGACGAACTCCTGCGTGCTGTCGAAGCCGCGCAGCTGCAGCACGTAGTTGCGCACCGCCGCCTCGGTGAGCACCGCGAGGTTGCGGCCGGCCGCCACCGGTATCGAGACCTTGCGGATGTCGACGCCCATGACCGGCTCGGAGCCGGGCTTGAGCGGAAGCCGCTCGAGCGGCACGCCTTCGCCGGCGGCGGGCTTCTCCAGGTGAACGATCAGCTTGAGATTCTTGCGCGGGCGCAGCGCCGCCTCGCCGAAGATGGTGCGGATGTTGAGCACGCCCAGGCCGCGCACCTCGAGGAAGTCCTTGAGCAGCGCGGGGCAGCGCCCTTCCACGGTTTCCGGGCCAATGCGGTAGAGCTCGACGACATCGTCAGCGATCAACCCGCTGCCGCGGCTGATCAACTCCAGGCCCAGCTCGCTCTTGCCCACGCCCGAGTCTCCCGTGATGAGGACCCCCATGCCGAGCACGTCGAGGAAGACCCCGTGGGTGGTGCTGCTCTCCGCGAGCGCACGCGCGAGATAGGGCCGCAGCATCCACATCAGCTCGACGCTCGCCACCGGCGAGCGGAAGAGGGGCGTCGTGCGGGCCTCGGCGACCTCCACCAGCACCTGCGGCGGGGGATCGCCCCCCGCGACGATGAAGCAGGCGAGCTCCTGATCGGTCATCCGGGTGAGTTGCGAGCGGCATTGCGCGGCGTCAAGCCCGTTGACGTAGGCGACCTCGGAGGTGCCCAGGACCTGGATCAAATTGGGGTGGATGAAGTTGAGGTGGCCGATCAGCCCCAGCGAGGAGTCCTTGGTGCGCTCGCTGTTGAGCGCCTTGGCGCCGCCCTTGCGGCCGGCCACCCACTGCAGCTTCAGCTTCTCGCGATTGTCCTCAAACAACCGGGCTATGCTGACCTGCGCCATGGGGCTGCCACTGGGTGATGACCTGGTGCATTTCCGCTGCCGTGGTCGCGGCCCGCATCCGGTCGCGGAAGGACTTGTCGCTGAACATCTGCGCCAGCTCGGACAGGATCTGCAGGTGCAGGTCGGTGGCGCGGTCCGGGACCAGCAGCACGAAGATCAGCTCCACCGGCTGGCCGTCGGGGGCGTCGAAGGGGATCGGCTGCTTCGTGCGCGCGAGCGCGCCGAGCGCTTCCTTAAGGCCCTTGACCCGGCCGTGGGGGATGGCGATGCCCCGGCCGAGGCCGGTCGAGCCCAGCTTCTCCCGCGCGAACAGGCTGTCGAATACCTGGCTGCGGGCGATCTGATGGTTGTTCTCGAACAGCAGCCCGACCTGCTCGAACAGGCGCTTCTTGCTGCCGACCTCGAGGTCGACCATCACGTTGGCGAGCGGGAGCAGCTTCGCGATCAGGTTCATGGGGGTCCGCCGATCGCCCGTCAGCTCAGGCCGCGACGCTTGAGCGGCGCCCCGTCGTGGCGGCGCTCGAGGAACTTCTCCTTGTGCTTGATGACGGTGCGATCGAGCTTGTCCACCAGGCCGTCGATCGCGGCGTAAAGGTCGGGGCCCGCGTTCTCGCAGAAGATGTCCTTGCCGCGCACGTGCACGTTCGCCTCGATGCGGTGCTGCAGCTTCTCCACCGAGACGACCACGTTGACCTCGATCAGATGGTCGAAGTGATGCGTGAGGCGCGCGAGCTTGCTCGAGACGTAGTCGCGGATCGGGGGCGTGATCTCGACATGGTGCCCGGTGAGGTTGAGATTCATGCTGCGCTCCTAGAGGGATTTTCTCATGTTGGCCGGGAGGATCTGCAGCGATTCACGGTACTTCGCGACCGTGCGGCGGGCGATCATGATCCCCTGCTGCGACAGGATCTCCGAGATCTGCCCGTCGGACAGCGGACGGCGCCCGTTCTCCGCCGCGACCAGCTGCTTGATTAGGGCGCGGATCGCGGTGCTCGAGGCGGAACCGCCGGCCTCGGTGGTGACGTGGCTGCCGAAGAAGTACTTGAGCTCGAAGATGCCGCGCGGGGTGTGCATGAACTTCTGGGTCGTCACGCGCGACACCGTGGACTCGTGGAGGTCGAGCGTGTCCGCGATCTCGCGCAGCACCAACGGTCGCATGGCCACCTCGCCGTGCTCGAGGAAATGCCGCTGCCGGTCCACGATCGCCTGCGCCACCCGCAGGATCGTGTCGAAGCGCTGCTGCACGTTCTTGATCAGCCACTTGGCCTCCTGCAGCTGGCTCGCGAGCTGCTGCGTGCCGGCATTGCGGTTGCGCTGCAGGATCTCGGCGTAGAGACGGTTGATGCGGAGCTTCGGCATCGCGTCCGGGTTGAGCGCGGCGAGCCAGACGCCCTTCACCTTCTTCACGATGACGTCGGACACCACGTAGCGCGTCTCGTCGGAGGAGAAGTTGCGGCCGGGCTTGGGATTCAGGCTCGTGATCAGCTTCTGCACTGCCCGCAGCGCCGAGTCATCGCATCGCAACAGCTTCTTCAGCCGGGAGAAGTCGCGTGCCGCCAGGACCTCCAGGTGGTTCTTCGCCGTCTCCAGCGCGTCCGCACGGTGCGGGGTGTCGGGCGGCAGCGCGGCGAGCTGCAGCGCAAGGCATTCACCGAGGCTGCGGGCGCCGACGCCGGCGGGCTCGAGGTGCTGCAGGTGCTTCAGCGCGATCTGCAGGTCGTCGAGGTCGACGTCGAGCTCGGCGGGCAGGAGCGCGGCAAGCTCCTCCAGGCTCTGCGTGAGGTAGCCGTCCTCGTCCAGGGAGTCGATCAGCAGGGCGGCGAGCTGGCGGTCGCGCGCTGAAAGCTTGGTGAGCGCGATCTGCGACAGCAGGTGCGCCCGCAGCGTCGGGGCATCGGCCGCGATCTGCTGGGATTCGCCCTCCTCGGTCTCGTCACGGTAGCCGGGAAGGGGCGCATCGTCGAGCGCGGCTGCCTCCGCGCCGTCAGTCTCGGCGGCGGGGCCGTCGGCGTCCTCGGGCTCGGGCGCGGACGCCGTCTCCGCGGCCTGGGCCACCGGCTCGGCGGCCGGGACGGGCGGCTCGCGCGCGTCGTCCTCGCGCTCGAGCAGGGGATTCTCCTGGAGGATGCGCTCAAGCTCCTGGTTCAACTCGAGCGTCGAGAGCTGCAGCAGGCGGATGGATTGCTGCAGCTGCGGCGTGAGCGTGAGGTGCTGGGATAGCCGGAGCTGGAGTGAATGCTTCATTCAGGTGCTTATCTAACGCGTTCCGGGGCGTTGCGGCAAGGCCGGATTGCTTGGCACCCGGTCGGGAGAGCGCCGCCGGCGCGGCACTAGAGGCGGAAATGCTCGCCCAAGTAGACCTTTCTTACGCTTTCATTATAAACGATTTCCTCCGGTTTGCCGTAGGCGAGCACCGTGCCCTCGTTGATGATGTAGGCGCGGTCGCAGATGCCGAGGGTCTCCCGTACGTTGTGGTCCGTAATCAGCACGCCGATGCCGCGTGCCTTGAGGAAGCCGATGATTTTCTGGATGTCCAGCACGGCGATCGGGTCGACGCCGGCAAAGGGCTCGTCGAGCAGGATGAAGCGCGGGGTCGCGGCGAGCGCACGCGCGATCTCCACGCGGCGCCGCTCCCCGCCCGAGAGGCTCACGGCGAGGCTCGCGCGGAGGTGGTTGACGTTGAGATCGCGCAGCAGGTCGTCGAGCTTGTCGCGGATCGCGTCCGGATCGCTGTTGTGCAGCTCCAGCACCGCCTGCACGTTCTCGGCGACGGACAGGCGCCGGAAGATGGAGGCTTCCTGCGGCAGGTAGGCGAGGCCGAGCCGCGCGCGCCGGTGCATGGGCGCATGGGTGAGCCGCACCCCGTCGAGGAAGAGCTCGCCGCCGTCCATCGGCACGAGGCCGACCATCATGTAGAAGCAGGTGGTCTTGCCAGCCCCGTTGGGCCCCAGCAGCCCGATGACCTCGCCGCTGCGCACTTCCAGGGACACGTTCTGCACCACGACGCGCGAGCGGTAGCGCTTGCGCAGGCGCTCGGCGCGCAGCTCGTTGACCCTGCCCGCGGCGGCGGCTGCCGGGGCGGACGCGGCGCGGCTCGCGTCGTCCGCGATCCTATTTTCTGCGGGTCCCGGCTTCTTCACGAGGCGCGGTGATGGCTTCTGCGGGTTTGAGGGTTACCGGCGCGCCCGCCGGGGGCTTCTCCCGGGCCTTGGGCTGGATCACTGCCCGCACCCGGTTGTCGGGCTCGTTCCCGGCCGCGGCGGGGCCGGCGCCGGTGACCTGGAAGAACTCGGACCGGGCGTCGTAGGAGATGTAGTTTCCGCGCACCTCGTCCGGGCCGCGCTTCAGCTGGGCGCGATCGAACATCTGCACGGTTTCGGCGCGGCCGTCGTACTCGATGCGCTCCGCCCAGCCCTCGATGTACTCGTCCACGCCGTCCCGCTTCTGCCTGAAGTGGGCGGGCTTGCCCCAGGTGGTGCCGAGGCGGAAGCCGTCCTTGTCCTGGCGCACCTGCATGCGGTCGCCGCGAATCTGGAGCGTGCCTTGGGTCAACACGACATTGCCTTCGAACAGGGCGGTCTGCTTGTTGTCATCGATGGTGACCCGGTCGGCCTCCAGGTTGACCGGCTTGTCGCGGTCGGCTTTCTCGGCCGCCGCGGGCGCGGCGAGCACCGCCAGCAGGCAGCACGCGGCCAGCCCGCCGCGAACGGCGCGCGGGGGGCGACGCTCAGCGGCCAGCCTTGCCACGCGGCGATTGGCTCGGCTCATAAACTCCCCGCACGTTGGACAGCAGCTTGATCACGCGTGTTTCGCTGTTCATCTCGAGGCCCACAGCGGTGACCGTGTTGGCGTCGTCGGTCACGGTCACCGGCCGGTCCGTCAGGGCGAGATGCTGGTCGGGAACCACGCGCAGAAAGTCGGTGCGCATCACGAGCTCGCTCGCGCCGTCGTACGCGGCGCGCGTGACGCGGACGTCGTCCTGGAAGTACACATGCTCGCCCTTGGACGAGATCACGCCCTCGCTCGAGGTGACGGTCACGGGCGCTTTCGGCGAGCCGTAGCTGACGAACCGCGGCGAGGTCAGCAGTGTGCTGTCGTCGTCCGGATAATGCACCAGCTTCGCCGCCGTCAGGGAATAGCTGACCTTCCCGTCCTCTCCCATGCGCACGCCCGTCAGCTTCTCCACGATGTAGTCGGGGTCGTGGCGGCTCGGGCCGACCACGTCCCGTGCCGGCCCCTGCGCGAAGCGGTCGAGCCACAGGGTGAGTCCCGCCAGCATGCCGGCGAGGACGAGCGGTGCCACGGTGGTCAGGCGGCTGCGCATTCTCGAATCTGTCTCACGGCGATTCCCGCGCGCGCAGGATGATCTCGCAGAACTCGCGCACGGCCCCGCGCCCGCCGCGCGCGCGGGTGACGTACTGCGCCTGCCGGCGCACCGGCGCCGGCGCGTTGGGTACCGCGACCGCCAGCCCGCAGCGCGCCATCACGGGAAGATCCGGCAGGTCGTCTCCGACGAAGGCGCAGGACTCGGCGGAGACGCCGCAGCGCCCCAGGATCTCGCTGAAGGCCGCGAGCTTGTCCGAGGCGCCTTGGATGAGCAGCTCGATGCCGAGGTTGCGCGCCCGCGCCTCGAGCGCGCGCGAGCTGCGGCCGCTGATGATCGCCGCCGTCACGCCGCCTTCCTGGAGCATGCGGATGCCGTGGCCGTCGAGCACGCTGAACGCCTTCATTTCCTCGCCCGTATCCGTGTAGTTGAGCGCGCCGTCAGTCAGCACGCCGTCGACATCGAAAATGGCGACCCGGACCTTCCTGGCGCGCTCGTAGATGTCCTGCATGCCAGCCCGTCACGCCCCTAGAGGACCTTGGCGCGAAAGAGATCGTGCATGTTGAGCGCGCCCAGGAGCTTTTCGTCCTCGTCCACTACGACCAGCTGGTTGATCTTGAAGCGCTCCATGATCTCGACGGCCTCGGCCGCCAGCCTGCCGGGGCCGATGGTGCGCGGCCCCCGCGTCATGATTTCGGCGATGGGCGTGCGGCGCAGGTCCACGCCCTTCTCCAGGCTGCGGCGCAGGTCCCCGTCGGTGAAAATGCCGACGACGCGTCCCGCCGCGTCGAGCACCGTCGTCATGCCCATCCGGCCGCGCGAGACTTCGAGCATGGCCTCCTGCGCGCTCGCGATGTGTGCGACGCGCGGCGCCTGCTCGCCCGTGCGCATCACGTCGCGAACGTGGGTAAGAAGCCTGCGGCCCAGCATGCCGCCGGGATGGGCGGCGGCGAACTCGTCGCGGGTGAATCCCTTGGCCTGCATCAGCGCCACGGCGAGCGCGTCGCCCAGGGCGAGCGCCGCGGTCGTGCTCGCCGTCGGTGCCAGGTTGAGCGGGCAGGCTTCCTTCTCGGCGCCCGCGTATAAATGGACGTCGGCCTCGCGGGCCAGCGCGGATTGCGGTTGGCCGGTCATGGCGATCAGCTTTGCGCCCTGGCGCTTGAGCAGCGGGATGATCGCCAGCAGCTCGTCGCTTTCGCCGGAATTGGACAGCGCGATGAACACATCGTCGCGCGCGACCATGCCCAGGTCGCCATGACTCGCTTCCGCGGGGTGGACGAAAAACGCGGGCGTCCCGGTGCTCGCCAGGGTCGATGCGATCTTGCGGGCAACATGCCCCGACTTGCCGATTCCGCTCACGACCACGCGGCCGCGGCAGTTGCGGACGATCTCCACCGCCTGCGCGAAGCTTTGGTCAAGCCTGCCGATCAAGTCGGAGACGGCCTTGGCTTCGATCTCCAGCACTTCGCGTGCTATCGCGAGCGCCGCGTCTACACTGGAAGCGCGGGCGGCGCTGCGGGGTGCCGTCTTCATGGCGCAGAAAGTATAGCAGAATCAGCGTGATTCCCGGCCTCCGCGCCTTGCATTTCGCGAGCGATGGGGCATGATTCGAGTGTGCAATCGCTGCTCCAATCCGTGCTGGTTTTGCTCGCCACTGCAGTGCTGGTGGTCGTGGTGTTCCGCTCGCTCGGGCTACCCCCGTTGCTCGGCTACCTGATTGTCGGCGTCGCGATCGGTCCGAATGCGCTCGCCTGGGTTCCCGATACGGTGGTGGTGCGCCAACTGGCCGAGATCGGCGTCGTGTTCCTGATGTTCAGCATCGGGCTGGAGTTCAGCCTGCCCCGGCTCTATAGAATGGGGCGAATCGTCTTCGGTCTGGGCGGCGCGCAAGTGGTCCTGACCATACTGATCGTGGGCGCCGCCGCGATTGCGATCGGAGTTGACTGGCGGACGGCGCTGATCGTGGGCGGGGTGCTCGCGCAATCTTCAAGCTCGATTCTGGGAAAACTTCTGTCGGATCGGCTCGAGCTCAATCTGCCGCATGGACAGCAGATCATCGGGGTCTCGCTGTTTCAGGATCTGGGCGTCGTTCCCCTGCTCATCCTGCTGCCCGCGCTGGCGACCGGGGCGGAGGACCTCCCGGTTAACCTCGCGCTGGCGCTCGCGAAGGCGACGATCGTGCTCGTGCTGATCCTCTTTGTTGGCCAGCGCCTCATGCGCGGCTGGTTTCACCTCGTGGCGAGACGGAAATCCGCGGAGCTGTTCATGCTCAACGTGCTGCTGATCACGCTCGGCCTCGCCTACGTCACCGAGCTCGCGGGACTCTCGCTCGCGCTGGGCGCCTTCGTCGCGGGCGCGCTGATCTCGGAGACCGAGTACCGCTACCAGGTGGAGACGGATATCAAGCCGTTCCGCGACGTGCTGCTCGGGCTTTTCTTCGTGAGCATCGGCATGCTGCTGGACCTTCAGGTGGTATTCGAGCAGGCGCCCTCGGTGCTGCTCGCCCTCGCCGCGCTGCTGGTCGTGAAGACGCTGCTGATCGTCGCGCTTTGCCTCGCCTTCGGATCGGAGGCCGCGGTCGCCCTGCGCGTCGGGCTCGCGCTTGCAGTGGCCGGGGAATTCGGTTTCGTGCTGATCGCGCGCGCCGACAGCCTCGCGCTGATTGACAGCAACGTCATGCAGCCCGTCCTCGCGGCAATGCTGCTTTCGATGTTGGCTGCGCCTTTCATTGTCGAGCGCAGCGGTGAGATCGCGCGCGGCTGGCTCCGATCCGACTGGATGCACCGGGCCATGCAACTGCACAACATTGCGGTGCAGTCGATGGCTGCCGAGGCGCACGTCGTCGTCTGCGGCTACGGCCGCAGCGGCCAGAACCTGGCGCGGCTGCTCGAGCAGGAGTCGATCCCGTTCATCGCGCTCGACGTCGACCCGCAGAGGATCCGCGAGGCGACGGCGGCGGGCGAGAGCGTGGTGTTCGGGGACGCCGCGCGCCGCGAGGTGCTGGTCGCCGCGGGACTGCTGCGGGCGAAGGCGCTGGCGATCACCTACTCGGATACGGCCTCCGCCCTGCGCATCCTGCGCCACGTGCAGGAGCTGCGGCCGGGGCTGCCGGTCGTGGTGCGCACGCTCGACGACACCGACATAGACCGCCTCAAGGAGGCCGGCGCGGCGGAGGTGGTCGCCGAGGTCATGGAGGGCAGCCTGATACTTGCTTCGACGGCCTTGATGCTGCTGGGCGTGCCGCTTCACCGCGTGCTCGCGCGCATCCGGGAGACGCGGGAGCAGCGCTACAGCCTGTTCCGCGGATTCTTCCGCGGCATTACCGACGAGGCGGGCGGCGGGAGCGAGGTGCGGCAGCCGCGCCTGCACTCGGTGACCATCGAGCCGGGGGCGGCGGCGGTGGGCAGGACGCTCGGCGCGCTCGGGCTGGAGGCGCTGCGCGTCGAGGTGACGGCGGTGCGGCGGCGCAATATCCGCGGGGTCGCGCCCGAGCCGCAGACGCGGATCGAGGAGGGCGATGTCCTGGTGCTGCTGGGCGCGGAGAAGGATCTGGCAGCCGCCGAGATCCGGCTGATGCAGGGATGAAAAAAGCCCGCGCGTGTGCGGGCATTTCTGCTCCCACCACCCTGTCCGTCCCGCCGCGTTGCATCGCGGCGGTCGTTCGCCGGCTCGGACTATAGTCCTCGAATTCCCGGCTCACCCTCGGGCAGGAGGGGTTTTCGATCTAGAGCAGGCTGGCGCCGCCGCAGTTGGAAACCGTGGGTGCGGTCCAGGTGAAGGGCGCAGCTGCCGAGTAGCACGTTCCGGCTCCCACCGGTGCAGTACTGGCAGAGGTCCCGGTGCCGCCGGGATAGGCTGAAAACTGGAACACCCCGGTCTCGGGATTGCCATCGTCGATCTTGCGGTCGATTTCGGCCAGCAGTTCGGACGGTATTCCGTTGCCGGTCTTGATATTGTGGCGTTGCGCACCGGTGCCGGCGCCGTATGCGGCGTCGTAGATCACCTGGATGTAACGGGCGTAGGGACTGGTCGGCGCCGTCCCGGGGTTCTCGGGGCTCACCGCGTAGGTATAACTGCCGTTGATGAAGCCCGCCTTCGAAAGGTGGTCCCAAACGGCGATGAATTCGTCCTTCCCGTCGAGAGCTGCCGTGCGGATCTGGCCATTGCCATTGCCATCGGCCGCTGCCGCCACGTTGGCGATGTTGGTCGAAGCCAGGCTGTAGTCGCCGGGCAGGGCGCGATAGCGGTCGAGGAAGCCGAAGTAGGCGGCCTTGACCCCGTCCTGCTGCGAGATGATGTTACGCACGCGGGCGCTGGTGATCAGTTCCTGGCCCTTCAGCACACCGCCCAGCAGCAGGCCGATGATCACGAGCACGATCGCGATCTCGATCAAGGTGAATCCGGCTTGTTTACGCATGACGCTGATCCTCCAATAGCCCCCGAGTAGCGGCAGATTACGCAAGTCCCATGCCAATTAATCCACGCAAAAACCCGACAAGTTGCCAGTATTCCTGCCCAGCGTGAAATATATCACAACCTTTCAAGTTCCTGACGCAACTCCCTGTAAACACGGAGGTTTCGATATTATAGGGCGGGCCGGAACCCCGGAGGTTCTCGATTTTAGTGCTTGAATAATAAGGAGAAACAACCGGGATCAGGGCCTCGGGTGTCGGCTTTTCGGCGGCGCTGACGCTTTTCCGGCAGCTTCGAGCTCCTTCAACCGCTCCATCAGGAAGTGAATTTCCTTGGGCTCCGTCACCTCGCCGCTGGCGAGGAGGCCGCCCAACAGGACCTTGGCGGCTTCGAGCTCCCCCAGGTCCTCCAGAATGAAGATGCGCATCTGCCGCGCCCAGTTGGACGCGAGCCGGGCCTTGCTGGCAATGGCCTCGGCATACGAAAGGGCAAGAGGAATATCGCCCAGCCGGTGCTTCGCCATGATGGCGCAGTGGGCGAGCCAGCGCCAGCGCCGGTCAGGGTCGCGCTCGAACTCGCTGCGCACGAACTCGCACATCTGGCGCTGCTTCGCCGTATCCGGCACCTGTGCGTAGATCTGCGAGGCCATCAGGAGCGGATAGTGGCCCACCGGGTCGAGGTCGAGTACCGTGCCGAGCCAGTCAATCACCCGGTGAAAGTCGAGCTCCAGGAACGGGACGCTGACGCCCGGCTGGTTGTCGAACGCCTGCAGATAAAGGGTGAGCACTTGCGCGAGCGCAACGGGCTCTCCAAGGGCAAGGGGCCGCAGCAGCGCGGGCGCGGGCGGAGCGCCAAGCGCCTCGGCGCGGGCCTCGGGACGCGGCTGCAGGGCTTGCCAGGCGACGTGCGCGCAGATCGCGACGGCAAGGAGCAGCAGCACCCAGCGCGGCACCTCGCCCATCCTGCGTTCCGCTGCGACTCTCACGGGATCCGTATCAGAAGTTCTTCCGGTAGAAATCGAACATCGTCGCGCCGGCCAGCAACGCAACGTAGAGGGCGCTCAACCCCGCCAGCTCGAGCAGCGTCGCCCAGGGCGCCGGCTGGTTGACGAGCCAGGCCGTTTGCGTCCAGGCGTCGAGCGCGGGCAGGACGAGCGCCAGCGCGTCCACCATGAGCTGAATCACCTGGTGGGAGAGGGTATCGGCACCGCTCAGGGGGTGCGCGCTCATGAGGCGTATCGCGGTGAGCGCGCGGCCGAGGACATAGAACGCCAGCACGAAGCTCGCCGCCGCCGTGAGCTGGCTCAATGTGACGACGCAGAACAGCGCGACCGCCATGACGATGGCAAGCTCCGCGGCGTACGAGACCCCCCATTGCAGCGCGGCGGTCGGGGCGGCAAGCCAAAGGAGGGGCAGCGTCGATGCGGCGGCGATCAACGCGGCGATCACGACGAAGCCCGCAAGCTTGCCCAGGACGTAGTGGGAGCGCGGGAGATCGAGCGCGAGCACCACGTCCAGTCCCTTGTCGTTGAACTCGCGCGTCACGCTGACCAGCACGGTGATGGCGGCTATGAAGACACCGGCGAGCCGCATGCCGGCGGCATAGAACCCGGCCTGGAAACGCGCGCCCTCGGTGATCGCCAGCGCCTCGATGAAGAAGCTGGCGGCGAGCAGGCCGAGAACCGTGATGAGGACCAGCGCGCCCAGGCGGGTGCGCAGCGCCTCAAGCAGCGTGAAGCGCGCAATGGCTGCTACTCTGGAATCCATGCCACAATGTAGGCGTGACTCGACGTGATCCGTGACAGGGGCACGACGTGGCGGAGGAAGCGTCTGCTGCGCCCGTTTCTTGCTTTGGCCATTCCGCGTCCCCCCAGCCGGGAGACCTGGACATTTCCTGCCGAAAGTATAGCGAAAGACCCGGCCCGCAAGGTGCCGGGCGGTGCGCCCGGTGAGCGCCGTCGGCGTCGTGGTCAGCCGGATTGCCGCGGCGCGCCCGCAGTGGCGGCTTGCGGTGATGTTGCTGGCGCTGCACGCGTCGCTGGCGTGGGGAATCGCCGACTGGTGGTCGCGCGCGCTCCTGCTGGCGCATTTCGGGATGTTCCTGCTGTGGCAGCCGGTGTGGCGCGGCGAAGGCGATATCGAGTCGCGCTACGTGTTCCTGGTGATCATCGTCGGGTTCCTGCTCGCGGCGTGGAACAACTGGTGGCTCATGGCGGTGTGGCTCGCCGTGCTGTTCGGCCTGATTGGAGGGTCCGTGCCCGGCATGGCCCAGCGCCGGCAGCGCCTGGTGGCAATGCTCGCCGCGCTCTACCTGCTCTCGATGCTGCTGATGTGGGTCGTCCCGCATCTCTTCGTCGACCAGACTCTCGATGCCGACTCTGCCCTGCTCGCGCAGCACGGCATCATCGCGCTGCCGACGCTGCTGCAATCGCGCCCGTCTCTTCTCCCGTTGCTGCTGGTGCAGTACGGGCTTCCGGTATTGCCGGTGGCAATCCTGCTGATGCAGGTCGAGTCGAGCCGGGGCCCGGCGCCGCTCGCCGTCGATCTCTTCTACAGCATGATCCTGTTCCTGCTGGTCGCCGCCCTCGTCCTCGGAAGCTTCGTCGTCAAGCAGGTGAGCCACGGCAACTATCCCCTTGCCCTGGCGCAGACGCTGTTCGCCATCGCGGTGGTGCTGATGGCGCTGTCGTGGCTGTGGAATCCGCGCGGCGGGTTCGCCGGCCTCGGCCACATCCTGTCCCAGTATCTGATGAGCCTGGGATTGCCCTTCGAGCGCTGGGTGCAGCGCCTGGCGGAGTTCGCGGAGCAGGAGACCCAGCCGCAGCGCTTCCTGGCGCTTTCCCTCGAGCATATCCTCGATCTCCCCTGGGTGACGGGGCTGCAATGGGAAACCCGCCTCGGCCAGGGCGAATACGGCGTGAAGACGGGCTACTCGGCGGAATTCTCGTTCCAGGACCTGCGGCTGAGAATCTACACGCGCTGGGCGCTGTCGCCGGCGGTGCTGCTGCATCTCAAGCTCCTCACGCAGATGGTCGGGCATTTCTACGAGGCGAAGCGCCGCGAGCAGGTCCAGCGCCAGAGCGCCTACACGCAGGCCATCTACGAGACCGGCGCGCGTCTCACCCACGACGTCAAGAACCTGCTCCAGTCGCTGCGCTCGCTGTGCGCGGCGGTGGATACCAGTAGCCCGCAGCAGGCGCAGGGGCTGCAGGCGCTGATGCAGCGGCAGCTGCCGCAGATCACCCAGCGCCTGAACGCGACGCTCGACAAGCTGCGCACGCCGCAGCCGGCGGATGCCACGCGGGTCGACGCCGCGGTGTGGTGGGAGGGGCTTATCCAGCGCCACACCGGGCGCAATATCCATTTCCAGATGGACGGCCCGCCGCGGGACCTGAAGCTGCCGCAGGAGCTGTTCGACAGCGTCGCCGACAACCTGATCGAGAACGCCGTCAACAAGTCGGCCACCGGGACCGGGCTGCAGATACGGGTGACGCTCTCGGCGGCGCGCGGCGGCACGCTGACGGTCTGCGACAACGGGGCGGCGATCGCGAAGAGCACCGAGAGCCAGCTGTTCGAGGCGCCGGTGCCCTCCCAGAGCGGGCTCGGCGTGGGGCTCTACCATTCCGCGCGCCAGGCGGCGCCGCTGGGCTACAAGTTGCAGCTTGCAGCCAACCAGCCCGGTACGGTGTGCTTCGTGCTGACGCGGGAGAGCGAAGGGTCCTAGGGCAGCTTGCCCCCGGCGACCATGCGCTGGTAGAGCGGGTACTTGCTGAGCCAGGTCACGATGTCGTCGAAGTAGTTCGCGTCGTTGGGCGCCAGCGCGGTAATGGGGCGGCTTGTGAAGCCGGTGCCGCCGACGTTGTCGAGCTCATCCGCGCTAGTCGCCGCGGGATTTGCGGTATTGGTCTGCGCGCCCATCGCGCTGCGGCCGTTCTTGCCGTGCGAGAGGATCACTGCCACCGCGCCATCTGGTCCCGGCGTCCCTGCGGTCAGCCGCCCCGTCCAGGGGGAGACGCAGGCGATCGCTGTCGCGCCGACGCAGATATCGGCGGTGGAACTGAGGCTGAAAGGAGTGGAGTGGTTGGTGAAATCCATGTCCACCGAGTAGCGAAAACGGTTGCCCCAGGGGTCGGAAATGCCGAGGCCGAGCGTCACCCACGGCACGTTGCCTACGGCTCTCTGGGTTGAGCCGCTGCCGCTCAAGGTGCCGATGCAGTTGCCTGCCGAGTAGTCCTCCACGCCGTCGTTGGCGTAATCATTGGAGCCCGGACCGCCGGCGCCACCTGAAGTGCGGTCGGGGCAGGGCAGATAGCCCTTGGCCAGGGCGTGCCCGATGAGCGCCTCCTTGATGTCCTCCAGCATCTTCTGCGTCTCGGAGATCTGCCGCTGCTCGACCTGCGTGTGCAACGGCACCAGGATGCTGCCGAGCAGTAGCGTAATGATGAATACCGCAATTGCGATCTCGACCAGCGTGAAGCCGCGGTTGCGCTCAGGGGATGGTGTAGAGGCGATTGCGCACATATGTGGTCGAAGTCGGTCTGACGTAAACGTTGTTACTGTGGTCCGCGTTTTCCGCATCTTGAAGGTACTCCGCCCAGTACGCCGCGCTGCCGGGTGCATTGACGGGACGGGAGGCACCCGGCGGCGTCGGGCCGGAAGTGATCAGCACGACGTGGGTGCCGGAGGCACCGTCTACCGTCAGCGTCCCACCGCTCTTGTTCTGCGATTCGATCGGCGCGAGGGCGTAATAGACCACCTTCCACCACTGGTTCTGGTTGAGCCAAGGCGGAACCGCGATGCCCAGGTCGGGTCCCCAGTCGAGAGGGTCTCCCTCGTTCAGCGGCAGCCACCCGCGGAACACATCGTCATCGCCTTCATTGTTGAAATCGTTGTCGCCCCACGTGAAGCAGTCGCACGAGTTGCCGCCTGCCGTCCGGTAGCTCTGCAGGAGCGCGAGCATGTGGCGGGCGACCCGCATCTCGACCACCGGGATCAGGTCGGCCGTCGTGATGACCATGACCTTGTCGTTGAACGTCTCCGACCCCGGCGCCGATATGAAGGGTCCGTTCGTGGTGGAGTTGTTGACGGTCGCGGCGGTTTCCAGGTAATTCGCGGCGCAGAGGTTGCGCGCGATCGTCGTCCCCGTTGTAGGGCAGAGCGCGGTGGCCACTGAGTCGCGGTTCTGCGCCCCAAGCGTCGCTCCGGGCGCGAAGATGACGGCCACTGCCTCCGCGCTCACCACGGCCGCAGTGCTGTCGCGATAAACCGTGATGTTGCCCTTGGTGTCGCTGTTGATCGGGTTGGCGTTCAAGGTCCAGATCCGGAACGGGCCCGCGATCGCATACCACAGCGTCTCGCCCGCCTCGTCCTTCGGCTCGCGTATCCCCAGAGACTTCCACGGGACGCGCCCGATCGCCCCTGGCCCGCAGCTCGCGCCGTCCTCGAAGCCGTCGTTATTCATGTCCGGACAGGGGAGCTCCCCGGGACGCGCATCCGCGGGCGAATCGGAACGTTGTACCGACCAGCCGATGAATGCGCGCTTTACCTCGGCCATCGTCGCCGCTGTGTTCTGGTCGCGCCGGAGGGCGGCTGATGTCGTATCGATCATGCCGTACACGAGCAGCGCAGCCACCATCCCCACCAGGAACACCACCAGGAGCGCCGCCTGCCCGCGCTGATGACGGGGACGCCAGCCGGAAGCGAACGTGTTCACGGATTCGCCGGCGCCGCAGGGGCCGGCGTTGCAAGGGGACGGGCGCTCGCCGTATCCACGAGCGCGCGTGAGATGGCGTCTTCCAGGCGCTGGGACTGGCGCTCCTCGCGCTCCCGCTGGGCGGCGGCCTCGGCTGCAGCGGGCTTGCCGGTCCCGGCAGCGGCCGGCTTGGCCGCGGGTTTGGGCTCCGGTTTGGACGTGGGTGCTTCCACCCTGCGCGAATAGCCTTCCTCGACCGCGCCCGACAGAAGCTCGACGCTCTGTCCGGGCTTGAGGATGACGCTGCGTCCGGACTGGGGCACCTGCAGCGTGACGCTGCCGTCGGGGCGCACGCGCCCGACGATTGCGGCAGCGCCCGCCGACTCCCGGTCGTGCACGGGCTGGTTGTTGATCCAGACCGTCGTCTTGCCGTCGCTCCTGCGGATGAGTCCGCTATAGGTGATCGTCTGCGGCACTGGAGCCGCTTCCTCTGACTTGTCAGTGGCGAGCGCGGTCCGTGCCCGCTGGCTGCGCGCGACGTCGAGCGATGCGCGCTGCGCCGGCGTGAAGAAGATGCGCCCGAGCCGCTCCTGGGCCGGCGCCGGTGCCGCCGCCGCGGCAGCAACCAGCGCGGTGCATATCCCAAGGCCGATTTTCAAGTTGGGCTTCATGAGCTTGTTCCGAGCGCTGTCGAAAGGTTGCCCCTCATGGTTTCTTCTGCTCCCTGCCCGGCCCGACCCGCGCGGTGATCCACGTCAGCTCGCAGTCCGCGTTGATGTTCGGCTGATAACGGATCACGCCGCGATTGTCGATGCGTCGAAGCATGCACTGGTCAACGGTGAAGATCCCGGTGCCCTGGCGAGCGAGAGAATCGAAGAAGCGCTCCAGGTCGCCCTCGTGCAGCAGGCGGAAGCGCACCCGCATCACCGATTGGTTGAGCGCAAGCGGCCCGGGAACGAATTCGGAGGCAAACACGTAGGGCCTTTGCGTCCCGATCTGGTAGTCCACTCCGAAGAGATCGGTCTGCTGGTTGGCAAGCCGCAGGCCGTCGAGCCAGTTGATGCGCTGCTCCTCGCCGACGAATCCGGTGCGCTCGAGCTCGCGGAAAGCGCCGATGAAGCGCACGATGATGTCTTTCTCGTCGCCCGACCTCTGCAGGCGCGTGCGCGCTTCCTTCAGCTGGGCCTGCTGCTGCGCGAGCTGCTGTCGCGCCGCGACCATCAGGCGGCCGGAGTAGTAGACCGCCAGCGCGCCGAGCAGGGTCACGATGGCGAGCACGAGCAGCGGATTTCTCAGTGCCTGGAGGTCAGCCTGGTTCATCGCGGCGTCGCCTTGAGGACCAGCACCAGCTTGAATTCCGCAGTGCCGCCCTGCTGCTCGGGATTATCGAGCGTGTTGCCCGAGAGCGAGAGCGCGGGATTGACGTTGAGCGGCAGCTTCACGACTTTGACCTCGGACACATCCGGCTCGTCACGCAGCCGGTCGGCGAAGCCGTTGATGGTCGCGATGGCGCTCCGGTAGTCTCCGCGGAATGGCCGGACCTCGCCGTCGATAAGGGCGCTCTCCTTGCGTTGCCCCGCCGGACCGGCCGGAACCGGGGCGGCCGAAGCGGTGTCGCGGACGGCTGCGCCCTCGGTTTCGATCTCGGTGAGGCCGTATTTCCAGCCGAAGTCGCGGATGACGATGGCGGGACTCGCCTCCAGCGCCCGGCTCATCAGCGCCATCACTTTCTGGGGCGAATGGGCGGTTGCCCGAAGCCGCTGCGCGATCTCGACCGTCTTCTTCAGGTTCTCGGCCGACGTTGGCGCCTGCGGAAACTGGCGCGTGATCTCGAGGTACTGGGCGGAAAGGAGCGCCGTCTGACGCGCGGCATCCTGTGCCTCGCCGCGCAGCTTCACCGCGTTGTACAGATTGGCGCCGGTCCACACCAGGGCCGCTGCGGCCAGCGCGCTGCAGCCCAAAAAGATGGCGCGGCGCGCCTGGAACTGCTTGTAGGCCACCATCGTGCCCGCCGGCGCGAGGTTGCTCGCCGGGGCCTTCAATCCGAGCAGGTGCAGGTAGATCGAATACGGCGAGGCATCCAGCAGCGCGCTGTCGATTCCAAGACGGCCGGCCAGCTCCGCGCGGCCGACGCGCATGCAATCCAGGCTTGGATTGTCGCGCGCGACGCCGGCCGCCTCCTCGCGCAGCTCGTCGGTGCGGTCCATCAGCAGCACCGTGAGATGCTCGTCGAGCGTCATCGTGCGCAGCGCGTGCAGGTAGAGCCGGGTGTTGGAGATCTCATCCGTGAGGTAGCGGGTCCGGTTCTCCGGCCGTCCGCTGTCCCCGCGCGTCAACCGGCTGAGTCGGAACTGGCGCTCGCGGAAGAACGTGAGCCGCAGGCCGGTGGCGTGCTGTGCCACCAGCAGCAGGTTGGTCGCCTTCACGTCGAGCTTCTCGAGCAGGCCCGCGCTGACCATGGGCAGCAGGCAGATGCCGGCGATGGGCATCCCGCGCGCAGCGACGGCCTGCTGCCAGTCCGTGATCAGGTCGGCATTGGTGAGCGCGGAGAAGAGATAGCGGTCGTCGCGCCGCTTGCCCGTGTCGCGCCCGAGCAGGGTCGCGGCCATGTACGGCGAATTGCGGTAGTGCTGCTTCAGCTTGCGGCCGACCATGTCCGCGCGGTCGCTGCCGAACGCGTGCGGCAGGGTCTCGAAGCGGTAGTCCTCCTCGACGGCGTCCACCATGATGTGGGCGGGCATGTCGGGCAACCGCTCGAGGTACTCCCTGAAGTCCGCTTGGCCGCCCTCGTCGTTCGCGAAGGTCAGGCAATCGGTGATCTTGCCGCCGCGCCATTGCGCGGCGGTCACAACCGGTTGCGAAATGCCGATAAGGAGTTTGTCAGCCATTCAAGCTCCGCGGGCCGTCCATCGTGAATGGTAAAGAGTCTTACGCTCCCGGCCGTGGAATACCGTCACGGACAACAATATTCGACAATGAATCAACTGGTTAGAACTTGATCTTGCCGAGGATATCATACACCGGTCCCAGCACGGCCCACACGACGAAAGCAAGCAATCCCCCGAGCACGAGGGTCAGTGCCGGCCCGAGCGCTTTCTGGGCCT
>DATBMB010000013.1:0-38988 GCA_036555035.1 Burkholderiales bacterium
CGGTGACAAATACGGTCGCCAGCACGCAGAAGTAGGCGAAGCCCGCGCCGGGCGTGCGCGACAGGTGCACGGCCTCGATGATTGCGTCCTTGGAGAAGAAGCCGGAGAACCCGGGGATGCCGGCGCTCGCGATCGCGCCGATGAGGAGCGTCCAGTAGGTGACCGGCATGTATTTGCGGAGCCCGCCCATCTTCCGCATGTCCTGCTGGTGGTGCAGCGCGATGATGACCGACCCCGCTCCGAGGAACAGCAGCGCCTTGAAGAAGGCATGGGTGACGAGGTGGAAGATGCCCGCGGCGTAGGCGGAGGCGCCGAGGGCGACGGTCATGTAGCCCAACTGCGACAGCGTCGAGTAGGCGACGACGCGCTTGATGTCGTTCTGCACGATCGCGATGAGCGCCATGAAGAAGGCCGTCACCGCCCCGATCACCATGACCACCGACAGCGCGGTCTCCGAAAGCTCGAAGAGCGGTGACATGCGCGCGACCATGAAAATCCCCGCGGTCACCATGGTGGCGGCGTGGATCAGCGCCGAGATCGGCGTCGGGCCCTCCATCGAGTCGGGCAGCCACACGTGGAGCGGAAACTGCGCGCTCTTGCCCATGGCGCCGACGAAGAGCAGGAGGCAGATCACCGTCATCAGGGACCAGACCGCGCCGGGCAGGAGCTCGATGGTGTTGCCGGCAAGGGTCGGCGCATTCCGGAACACGGTCGCGTAATCGAGCGAGCCGAAATACATGACGATGAGCGCGATCCCCAGCAGGAAGCCGAAATCGCCGACGCGATTCACGAGGAACGCCTTCAGCTGGGCGTAGGTCGCGCTCGGGCGCTCGTACCAGAATCCGATCAGGAGATAGGACATCAGGCCCACGCCTTCCCAGCCGAAGAAGAGCTGGAGGAAGTTGTTGGCGGACACCAGCATCAGCATGAAGAAGGTGAACAGCGAGATGTAGCTGAAGAAGCGCTGGTAGCCGGGGTCCTCCGCCATGTAGCCGATGGTGTAGACGTGCACCATCAGCGACACGAAGGCGACCACCAGCATCATGGTGGCGGAGAGGCGGTCGATCAGGAAGCCGATCTCGAAGCGGATGTCGCCCGAGACGAGCCAGGTATAGACGGGGCCGTCGTAGGTGTTGCCGTTCAGCACGTCGACGAACACCGCCGCCGCCGCCGCCGTCGAGACCAGCATGCCGGCGATGGTGAATCCGTGCGCGCCGCGGCGCCCGATCGCCCGGCCGGCGAGGCCCGCGATGAGGGCGCCGGCGAGCGGCGCCAGCGGCACGATCAGGTAGAGCAGTCGCATCTCACCCTTTCAGGCTGTCCAGTTCCTCGACGTCGATCGTGTTGAGATTCCGGAACAGCGCGACGAGAATTGCCAGCCCGATCGCCGACTCTGCGGCGGCGACCGTCAGGATGAAGAACACGAACACCTGCCCGGAGGGATCGTCGAGGAAGTGCGAGAACGCGACGAAGTTGAGGTTCACGGCGAGCAGCATCAGCTCGATCGCCATCAGCAGCACGATCATGTTGCGGCGGTTGAGAAAGATGCCGATTACCGCGATCGCGAAGAGGATCGCGCCCAGCACCAGGTAGTGCGACAGCGAGATCAACCCTGCTCCTTCTTCTCCGCCGGCATCGATACGATCCGGACCCGGTCCTCCCGGCGCACGTTGATCTGCTGCGCCGGGTCCTGGTACTTGCTCTGCTTGCGCCGGCGCAGCGTCAGCGCGATCGCCGCGATGATCGCCACCAGCAGGATCACCGCCGCGATCTCGAACGGATAGACGTACTCGGTGTAGACCAGGCGCCCGAGCTCTTTGGTGTTGCTGTAGCCGGCCGCGAGCGGCGGCGGGGACGGCGCGTCGGCGAAGCCCGCATAGCGCCCGGCGAGCACGAGCACCATCTCGGCAACCAGCAGCAGCGCGACGACGGCGCCGAGCGGCAGGTAGCTCCAGAAGCCCGTCCGCAGCCGCGCCATGTTGATGTCGAGCATCATCACGACGAAGAGGAACAGCACCATCACCGCCCCGACGTAGACCAGCACCAGCACGATCGCGAGGAACTCCGCCTGCAGCTGCATCCAGATCGCGGCCGAGGTGCAGAACGCGAGCACCAGCCAGAGCGCCGCGTGCACGGGGTTGCGGGCCGTGACGACGCGCAGCGCCGCGAAGATCAGGATCGCGGAGAAGAGGTAGAAGACGAATGCGCTGAAGGTCATGGAATCGGGCGTCAGCGGTAGGCCGCGTCCTCCGCGCGGTCCCTGGCGATGCTCTCCTCGTAGGCATCGCCCACCGCGAGCAGCATCGGCTTGGTGTAGATGAGGTCGCCCCGCGTCTCGCCGTGGTACTCGAGGATGCGAGTCTCCACGATGGAATCCACCGGGCAGGATTCCTCGCAGAGGCCGCAGAAGATGCACTTGGTGAGATCGATGTCGTAGCGCGTCGTGCGGCGCGTGCCGTCGGCGCGCTGCTCGGACTCGATGGTGATGGCGAGCGCCGGGCACACCGCCTCGCACAGCTTGCAGGCGATGCAGCGCTCCTCGCCGTTGGGGTAGCGGCGCAGCGCGTGCAGCCCCCGGAAGCGCGGGCTCATCGGCGTCTTCTCCTCGGGGTACTGCACCGTGATCTTGCGGCGGAAGAGGTGCCGGCCGGTCAGCATCATGCCTTTCACCAGCTCGACCAGCAGGAAGGTGCGGAAGAACCGCCGGATGCGCTCGAGCATCACTTCCACCATATCCAGAGCGGCGTCTGCATCCACGCGCCCAGCACCACGATCCACAGGATGGTAAGCGGCAGGAACACCTTCCAGCCGAGCCGCATGATCTGGTCGTAGCGGTAGCGCGGGAAGGTGGCACGGAACCACAGGAAGCTCGACACCACGACGAAGAGCTTCACCAGCAGCCAGCCGAAGCTGTCGGCGGCGAGCCAGGGCAGCCCGATCGCGTCCGCCACCACCGCCGGCACCGGCGACAGCCACCCGCCGAGGAACATGACCGAGGTGAGCGTGGAGATCAGGATCATGTTCGCGTACTCGGCGAGGAAGAACACCGCGAAGGTCATGCCCGAGTACTCGACGTGGAAGCCGGCCACGATCTCGGACTCCCCTTCCGCGACGTCGAACGGCGCGCGGTTGGTCTCCGCCACCCCGGAAATGAGATAGACGAGGAGGATCGGGAACAGCGGGATCCAGAACCAGTTGAGGAAGCCCCAGTCGCCCTGCTGCATGCGCACGACGTCGCCGAGGTTGAGACTCTGCGCCGCCATCAGGACGCACACCAGCGCAAAGCCCATCGCCAGCTCGTAGGACACCATCTGGGCCGCCGAGCGCATCGCTCCGAGGAACGCGTACTTCGAGTTCGAGGCCCAGCCGGCGATGATGATGCCGTAGACGCCCATCGAGGTGATGGCCATGATGTAGAGCAGGCCCGCGTCGATGTCCGCGAGCACGAGCTCCGGGGAGAACGGCACCACCGCCCACGCCGCCATCGCCGGCATGATTGCCATGACCGGCGCCAGCACGAACAGGAACTTGTTGGCCCCGGCCGGAACGATGATTTCCTTTACCAGGAGCTTCAGCCCGTCCGCAATCGGCTGCAGCAATCCCAGCGGCCCGACGCGGTTGGGCCCGATGCGTACCTGGATCCAGCCGATGAGCTTCCTCTCCCACAGCGTGAGATAGGCCACGGAGAGCAGGAGCGGCACCGCGATGCAGACGATGAGAAGCAGGACCTTGATTGCGTAGAGCACCGCCGGCGCGTACTCGTGGCCGACGATCCACACCACGATTGCGGCAAGGATCCCCCACAGCCAGTTGCCGAGGTTGACGAACGGCTGCAGCAGCGTGCTCACACCGCCACCCTGCGCTGCGCGGGCACGCCCTCCGCGCCCACCATGCCGAACATCGCGCCCAGCGCCGCGGTTTCCGGCCGCGCCGCCGCCAGCCGGATGCAGCCGGCCGGGAGCCGGTCGTCGATCGCCGCGTTGACCAGCGCTTCGCCCTCGCCCTGCCGCACGCGCAGCGCGTCACCCTCGCGCAGACCGAGCTGTTCGAAGAGGGCGCGGTTCATCCACGCCACCGGTGGCGCCGCGTCCCGCGTCTGTTGCAGCGTCTGCGATCGCCGCACGATCGCGTCCGCAGCATGCATGGGGACCTCCCCGATGCGTTGAATCCCGGCTGCCCGCGGCGTTGCGATCGAATCCAGGCGCGCATCCTTGAGGTGGTTGTCCAGCATCGCTTCGACGTGCTTGCCGCCCAGTGCCTCCCGCCGCACGTCCTCGGCGCTGTCGTGCGCGAAGCCCTCAAGCCCGAGCAGGTTGCCGAGCACGCGCAGCACTTTCCAAGCCGGACGCGCTTCCCCGAGCGGCCGCACCACGCCCTCGAAGCCCTGCACCGTGCCCTCTGTATTGACGAACGTTCCCGCGGTTTCGGTGAAGGGCGCGGTCGGCAGCAGCACGTGCGCGTATTCCGTCGCCCGGTGCTGGTACGGGCTCATGGCGACCACCAGCTCCGCGGATCGGAGCGCCGCCAGCGCCTGTTGCGGGTCGTGCACGTCGAGTTCCGCCTCGACACCGAGCAGGAGATACACCTTGCGGGGATCCTCGAGCATCCGGCGCGCGTTCATCCCCGCCGGCGTGCCAATGGGCACGCAACCGGCAAGGTAGCCGCCCACGCTGTTGGCCGCCTCGCCCAGGAATCCGAACCGCGCACCGGTCACTTCGGCCAGCGCGAGACCCAGCAGGTGCAGCTGGGCAGTGGCCGGATGGTGCTGCGCGAGATTGCCGAGGAAAATGGCCACGTTCTTGCCCGCGATGAGGCTCGCCGCGATCTGCCGCGCGGAGTCGGATACCGCAACGCCGCCGATCGCGCCGCTCACGGACCGCGGCAGCGCGACCCCCTTGCCTTCCGCCGCCGCTCTGACCACCTGCGCGAGCGCGTCGGGCATGGCGGAGGGCGCGACGATCGCTTTGTGGGCAACCGGCATAAGGAGGTCGTCGTCCGCGCAGTGAATCAGATTGACGTGCAGATTGCGCCGCGCCGCTTGCCGCAGCCGGTGCGTGAGCAGGGGATGGTCCTTGCGCAGCGTGGCTCCGACCACGAGCACACGGTCGAGCGCGCCAATTTCCGCGATCTTCATGCCCAGCCACGGCGCTCCCGCGAGCCGGCGATCCGCACTGAAGTCCGACTGGCGCAGGCGAAAGTCCACGTTGCCGGAGCCCAGTCCGCGCGCGAGCTTGCCGAGCAGGTAGAGCTCCTCGAGCGTCTGGTGCGGGGTCGCGAGCGCCCCGATGGCGCCAGCGCCATGCTGGTCGCCGATGCGCTTCAGCTGGCGCGCCACGTATTCGAGCGCGACCTGCCACTCGACCTCTTCCCAGGCGCCGTCCCGCTTCAGCATGGGCCGCGCGAGGCGCTGCGCGGAGTTCAGGCCGTCGTAGGAGAAGCGGTCCTTGTCCGACAGCCAGCACTCGTTGATGGCCTCGTTCTCGCGCGGCAGCACGCGCATCACCCGGTTCTGCTTGACCTGCACGGTCAGGTTCGACCCCAGGCCGCAGTGCGGGCTCACCGAGGGCTTGCGGGAGAGCTCCCAGGTGCGCGCGCTGTAGCGGAAGGGCTTGGAGGTGAGCGCCCCGACCGGGCACAGGTCGATGACGTTTCCCGAGAGCTCGGAGTCCACCGTCTTGCCCACGAAGGTGATGATCTCCGCGTGCTCGCCGCGGCCGATCATGCCGAGCTCCATGATGCCCGCGATCTCCTGCCCGAAGCGCACGCAGCGCGTGCAGTGTATGCAGCGCGTCATGTCGGTCGAGATCAGCGGGCCCAGATCCTTCTCCGTCACCACGCGCTTCGGCTCCTCGTAGCGCGAGCCGCTCGCCCCGTAGCCCACCGCGAGGTCCTGCAGCTGGCACTCGCCGCCCTGGTCGCAGATCGGGCAGTCGAGCGGGTGGTTGATGAGCAGGAACTCCATGACGCCCTTCTGGGCGGTGACCGCCTGCTCCGAGTGCGTCTGGACCTTCATGCCTTTCATGGCCGGGGTGGCGCAGGCCGGCAGCGGCTTGGGCGCCTTCTCCACCTGCACCAGGCACATGCGGCAGTTGGCGGCGATCGAGAGCTTGCGGTGGTAGCAGAAGTGCGGGATGTAGATGCCGGCCTGGTTGGCCGCGTCCATGATCGTCGCCCCTTCGGCGACTTCCATGCGCTTGCCGTCCAGCTCAATCTCAATCATAAGTCGCTCCGCGACTCACAAATCTCCCCTCGCCCTCAGGGAGAGGGGCGGGGGTGAGGGTGGTTGATCGAGCGCTCATAGATAGTCCGGCACCAGGCACCTCTTGTGCTCGATGTGGTAGACGAACTCGTCGCGGAAGTGCTTGATGAAGCTCTTCACCGGCAGCGCCGCGGCATCCCCCAGCGCGCAGATCGTGCGCCCGGCGATGTTGTCGGAGACGTTGTCGAGGAGATCGAGATCCTCGAGCCGGCCCGTGCCGTGCTCGATGCGGTGCACCATGCGGTAGAGCCAGCCGGTGCCCTCGCGGCAGGGCGTGCACTGGCCGCACGACTCCTCGAAGTAGAAATAGGACAGGCGCAGGAGCGACCGCACCATGCAACGCGTCTCGTCCATGATGATGACCGCGCCGGAGCCCAGCATCGAGCCCGCCTTCGCGATCGAGTCGTAGTCCATGTCGGTCTTCATCATCACGTCTGCCGGCAGCACCGGCATCGAGGAGCCGCCGGGAATGCACGCCTTGAGCTTCTTCCCGCCGCGCATGCCGCCCGCCATCTCGAGGAGCCGCGCGAACGGCGTGCCGAGCCGCACCTCGAAATTGCCGGGGAGCGCGACGTCGCCCGAGACCGAGAAGATCTTGGTGCCGCCGTTGTTGGGCCGGCCGAGATTCAGAAATGCCTCGCCCCCGTTCAGGATGATCCATGGCACGGCCGCGAAGGTTTCCGTGTTGTTGATCGTCGTGGGCTTGCCATAGAGCCCGTAGCTCGCCGGGAACGGCGGCTTGAAGCGCGGCATGCCCTTCTTGCCCTCCAGCGATTCGAGGAGCCCGGTCTCCTCGCCGCAGATGTAGGCGCCGTAACCGTGATGGTTGTGGAGCTCGAAGCCGAAATCCGAGCCGAGGATGCTGCGCCCGACGTAGCCCGCGGCGCGCGCTTCCGCGAGCGCCTCCTCGCAGCGCTCGAAGACCTCCCAGATCTCGCCGTGGATGTAGTTGTAGCCAACCTGGGCGCCCGTGGCGTAGGCGGCGATCACGATGCCCTCGATCACGCTGTGCGGGTTGTAGCGCAGCAGGTCGCGGTCCTTGAAGGTCCCGGGCTCGCCTTCGTCGGAATTGCACACCAGGTACTTCGTGCCCTGGTACTGCCGCGGCATGAAGCTCCACTTGAGCCCGGTCGGGAAGCCCGCGCCGCCGCGCCCGCGCAGGGCGGACTTCTTCACCTCCGCGATGATCTGGTCTGGAGGAATCTTCTCGGCGAGTATCTTCTTCAGCGCCCGATATCCGCCGCGCGCTTCGTAGTCCTTCAGCCGCCAGTTGAGCCCGTCCAGGCCCTTCATGATGATCGCGTCGGGACCGAACAGGTCGGTGGCGAATGGAGGAACCGGCAGGCCCACTACTTGAGCCCTCCCAGCAGCTCGTCGATCCGTTCGGGCGTCATCGCACAGCACATGCGCTTGTCGTTCACCAGCAGCACCGGGGCGTCGCCACACGCGCCGAAGCACTCGCCCTCCTTCAGCGTGAACATCCCGTCCGCGGTGGTCTCATTGAACCCCACGCCGAGCTTTTTCCTCAGATGCGCCGCGGCCGCATTCGCGCCCTGCAGCGCGCACGGCAGGTTGGTGCAGAGCGAAAGCTTGTACTTGCCGCGCGGCTTCAAGTCGTACATCGTGTAGAACGAGGCGACTTCGTAGACCGCGACCGGCGGCATGCCGAGATACTGCGCCACGAAATCCAGGGTCTCGGTCGACAGCCACCCTTTCTCGTCCTGCGCGATGGTGAGCGCGGCCATGACCGCAGACTGCCGCTTGTCCGGGGGGTATTTGGCGGTCGCCTGGTCGATTCTTGCCAGTGCTTCGGGGCTCAACAGCATCGGCGCATTCATCGGTCGATCTCGCCAAACACGATCTCGAAGGTGCCGATGATGGCCACGACGTCCGCGATCATGTGGCCCCGCGCCAGCTCGTCCATGGAGGACAGATGGGCGAAGCTCGGAGACCGGACCTTCATGCGATACGGCTTGTTCGCGCCGTCCGAGACGAGGTAGACGCCGAATTCGCCCTTGGGATGTTCGATCGGGACGTAGACTTCGCCCTCGGGCACGTGCATGCCTTCCGTGAAGAGCTTGAAATGGTGGATCAGCTCCTCCATGTTGGTCTTCATGGCGACCCGCGACGGCGGCGCGATCTTGTGGTTTTCCACCATCACCGGGCCGGGGTTCTTCCGCAGCCAATCCACGCACTGCTTGACGATGCGGTTCGACTGGCGCATTTCCTCGATGCGCACGAGGTAGCGGTCGTAGCAGTCGCCATTCACCCCCACCGGCACGTCGAATTGCACCTGGTCGTACGCCGCGTACGGCTGCTTCTTCCTGAGATCCCATTCGACGCCGGAGCCGCGCAGCATCGGGCCGCTGTAGCCCAGTGCGATTGCCCGCTCGGGCGAGACCACGCCGATACCGACCGTGCGCTGCTTCCAGATCCGGTTGTCGGTGAGCAGGGTCTCGTACTCGTCCACGTACTTCGGGAAGCGCTCGGTGAAGTCCTCGATGAAGTCGAGCACCGAGCCCTGGCGGTTGCGGTTCAGCCCGCGCACGGCGGCTTCGCCGCGGATCGGCGACGGAGCGTATTGGGGCATGCGCTCCGGCAGATCGCGGTAGACCCCGCCCGGCCGGTAGTAGGCCGCGTGCATGCGCGCGCCCGTGACCGCCTCGTAGACATCGAAAAGGTCCTCGCGCTCGCGGAAGCAGTAGAGAAACACCGTCATCGCGCCGAGATCGAGCCCATGCGCGCCGAGGCTGAACACGTGGGCGAGAATCCGCGTGATCTCGTCGAACATCACCCGCAGGTAGAGCGCGCGCAGCGGGGGCTCGATGCCGAGCAGCTTCTCGATCGCCATGACGTAGGCGTGCTCGTTGCACATCATGGTGGTGTAGTCGAAGCGGTCGAAATACGGGACGTTCTGCAGGTAGGTGCGGTGCTCGGCAAGCTTTTCGGTCGCGCGGTGCAGCAGCCCGATGTGCGGATCGGCGCGGGTGATGACCTCGCCGTCGAGCTCGAGCACCAGCCGCAGCACCCCGTGGGCCGCAGGATGCTGAGGCCCGAAATTCATCGTGTAGTTGCGAATTTCAGCCATCTAGAATCCGCAATGGATGGAATCGGGTTCAGTCCTTCTTGGGCTCGACATCGGCGTAGTTCTCAACACGCACAGTGCGCGGCACGATCTCGCGCGGCTCGATGGTGACCGGCTGGTAGACCACGCGCTTCTGGTCCGGGTCGTAACGCATCTCCACGTGCCCGGAGACCGGAAAATCCTTGCGGAAGGGATGGCCGATGAAGCCGTAATCGGTAAGGATGCGCCGCAGGTCGGGGTGCCCGGTGAACACGATACCGAACAGGTCGAATGCCTCCCGCTCGTACCAGTTCGCCGACGGCCAGACGCCGATGACCGAATCCACGACCGGCAGTTCGTCATCGGTGGCGAATACCCTCATCCGCAGACGGCGGTTGTGGGCCAGGCTGAGCAGGTGATAGACCACGGCGAAGCGGGGGCCCGGTGATCCGCCCTCGCCGTAATCGCGGTAATCGACTCCGCACAGGTCGGTGAGCTGCTCGAACCGGAGCTCCGGCGCATCGCGCAGCGTCGTTGCAGTAGCGAGCAGCTGCTCGGGCTTCACCACGATGGTGACATCGCCCAGCGTGACCTTTACGTCCGCCAGCCTGTCGCCGCACGCTGATTGCAGGGCCGCAACCAGCGCTGCCGATCTCGTCGTCATCTCAGCGCGCGATGGTGTTGGTGCGCCTGATCTTGTTCTGCAGCTGGATGATGCCGTAGAGCAGCGCTTCCGCGGTGGGCGGGCAGCCCGGAACGTAGATGTCGACCGGCACGATGCGGTCGGCGCCGCGCACCACAGAGTACGAATAGTGGTAGTAGCCGCCGCCGTTCGCGCAGGAGCCCATCGAGATTACCCAGCGCGGCTCGGCCATCTGGTCGTAGACCTTGCGCAACGCGGGGGCCATCTTGTTGCACAGGGTGCCGGCAATGATCATCACGTCTGACTGACGCGGGCTGGGCCGGAACACGATGCCGAAACGGTCGAGGTCGTAGCGCGACGCGCCCGCGTGCATCATCTCGATCGCGCAACACGCGAGCCCGAAGGTCATCGGCCACAACGAGCCGGTGCGCGTCCAGTTGATGAGCTGGTCAGCGGAGGTGGTCAGGAAGCCCTTGTCGGCGAAGATCTCGCGGGTACCCATGGTCGATGCCTGATCAGAAATCCCACTGCCGAAAACGCTGCAATTTTACCGCGTGCACAGCCACTGGTCCAATAAAAAACCGTTCTCGCGTCAGTGCCTTGCGTCATTTTCGGTGGTGTGGACTACGCATGCGGCAACGCCACCCGCCGGACGCGCGGACGCACCCATGACGCGGTCCTCAACACGTCGCGGAATGCCCCCTGCTCCCCGGCGCCGCGGCGCGCTCGCCCACCGGCATAAGCAGCGCCGGCAGGCGCGCCGAGCGCCCAAGCGCGCGCCCGGTCCATGATTGACGGCCCGCCGTCGATGCCTCACGCCGGGAAGCAGGCGGCACGAAGGCGATGACGTTTCAGCTCGATCTCGGCTTGGCCCCGCGGTGATATCCGACCATGCCGGCAAGCACCGTACTGAACTGGACGTTCTCGTACCCCAGTTCCTGCAGCACGACCGAAAGCTCCTCTGCCGAATAGAACATCCCGAGCGCCTCGATGAAGTACTTCTTGCAGTTGAGCGCGGCCGGACCACTGCCGAACAGGAATCCGGTGAATGCGAGGCAGCCGCGCAAGTACCCGTGATACAGGATCTCGACGGCACGGTTCGCGGGCCGCAGCATGTCGCAGTGGTAGAAACGCCCACCCGGCTTGAGCACGCGGCGGATCTCACCGAACACCTGCCGCACGCGCAGGTGCCGCGACGCCCATTGCAGCGTCACGATGTCGAAATGATTGTCGGGAAACGGCAGCACGTGAACGTCGCCGATGATGCCGTGGATTTGCAGCCGCTTCGCCTGCGCGCGCCGCCGGCCGACCTCCTGCATGTCCCGGCTGCGGTCGATGGCGTGCACCTCGAGACCCGGCTCGCGCCCAAGCAGCGCGATTCCAACCGCGTTGGTACCGGCACAGACATCGAGCACCCTCTCGCCGGCGCGCGCCTCGATGGTGTCGAGAAATCGGCGCAGAAACCAGTTCCACAGGCCGAGGCTCGCGACCTGGTTCGCGCCGTCGTAATAGGGCGCAACGTCGGCAAAAATCTTGTCGAGCTCCCCGGTCCAGACGTGGCTGAACCGCTGCTCGCGGACGGCTTCGCGTGTAGCCAGGGGCGGCGGGTTCATGGTCCTAGCCTAGTAGGGCCTCACTCCCACTCCAACGCGCCCTTCTTCCATTCGTAGATGAAGCCGACGACGAGGATGCCGAGGAACACCATCATCGCCATGAAGCCGAAGAAACCGATCTCCCGCAGGACGATCGCCCACGGGAAGAGAAACGCGATCTCGAGGTCGAACAGAATGAAGAGAATGGCCACCAGGTAGTAGCGCACGTCGAACTTCATGCGCGCATCCTCGAACGCCTCGAACCCGCATTCGTACGGCGAGAGCTTCTCGGCGTCCGGGCGGTGCACGCCGAGGAGGCGGGAGAGGCCCCCGCCCAGCAGGACCGGCACCACGCCAAGCGCGATGCCGACCAGGATGAACATGAGTATGGGGAAGTAGTTCTCTAGCATCAGGATTCGGAATCCCGGTCCCTGCGTTGTTGGTGCCGACGGTGAGATTCGAACTCACACGGCTTGCGCCGCCACCCCCTCAAGATGGTGTGTCTGCCAATTCCACCACGTCGGCACTGCTGTCACTTCGGCACGTCCTGCACCTTGGACCCCGGCTCTCCCGCCGCCGCGGGCGCAGCCTGGCCCGCGGGCGCCGGAGCCGCCTGCCCCGCGGGGGCGGTCGGCGGTATCTGCGCGGGCAGCGACTGCGCCGGCGCCGCCGGCTGCGTCGACATGACGCCCTTGCCCTCGGTCTTCTTGGTCGTGAAATAGGTCAGCCCGAGGCTCGTCACGAAGAACACGATCGCGAGCACGGCCGTGGTGCGGCTCAGGAAGTTCGCCGACCCCGAGGCGCCGAACACGCTGCCGGAGGCGCCGCTGCCGAAAGCAGCCCCGACGTCGGCCCCCTTGCCGTGCTGCAGCAGGATCAATCCGACCAGCACCAGCGCGGCCAGAACGTGTATGACCAGAATCAGGGTTTCCATCTAGCTCACCACCGTTTCCCGCGCGCCGTGCGCAGCGGCGCAGATCGCCACGAATTCCTCCGCCACCAGGGACGCGCCCCCGATCAGCCCTCCATCCACGTCCGCCATCGCGAACAGTTGCGCGGCGTTCCCCGCCTTGACGCTGCCGCCGTACAGGATCGGCAGGTTCTCCGCCAGGCGGCGGTCCGCCGCGGCCACCCGCGCACGGATGAATGCGTGCACCGCCTGCGCCTGTTGCGGGGTCGCCGTGCGGCCGGTGCCGATGGCCCAGACCGGCTCGTACGCGATGACGCCCTGCGCGAGCGCCGCCACACCGCAGCGTTGCGTCACGGCATCGAGCTGGCGCGCCACCACGGACTCGGTCGCGCCGGCCTCGCGCTCCGCCAGCGTCTCGCCCACGCACAGGATCGCAGTGAGCCGGTGCTTGATCGCCTGCGCGTACTTGAGCGCGACCGTGTCATCGCGCTCGCCGAATACGCTGCGCCGCTCCGAGTGGCCCACGATGACATACCGGCAACCGCAGTCCGCGAGCATCGCGCCCGACACGGCCCCGGTATAGGCGCCGTCGTCGAACTGGCTCACGTCCTGGGCCCCCAGCGCCACATCCGACCCCGCCAGCGCCCGGCCCGCCGCGACAAGGTAGGGATACGGGACGCATACCGCACAGCGGGCCCGGCTGATGCCCGAGAGCTGAGGCAGGATGGCGGCGATCAGCGCCTGGCTCGAGGCCAGGTTGCCGTTCATCTTCCAGTTGCCCGCTACGAGCTTGGCGCGCATCCCGCCCGGCCTTCCTAAACCTTTGAATTTTACAGGCGAACGGTTTGGAGGGTCAAACCGGCAGCAACTGTGTGCGGCGCAGCAACTCGTTGAATTCCAGGAGACCCGTGAGCGGCAGCTTCATGATGATCAAGTTGCGCCGCGATCGCCCGCGACCTCGCGCGGGCGCATGCGCCAGAACGCCGCAAGAGCCAGCGTCATGAGACACGCGATCATCAGAAAGGCCGCCGCCCAGGCGGCGGGCGCCATGCCGCCGAACCGGTCCAGCACCCATCCCACCGCGAGCGGTCCGACGAAGCCGCCAGCGTAGCCGAGCATCGAATGCACCGCGAGCGTGGCACCGCGGCGGGACGATTCCGCCGTGCCCGCTGCGCCGGCAGTGAGCGACGACGAGTCGAGCCACACGACCGCCCCGTAGACGGCCAGCAGCGTCACGGCGATCGCGTAGGACTTAGTGCCGGCAAAGGCCAGTGCCGCGGCGACCACGATGGAGCCCGCCATGGCGGCGTGTATCAGCTTGCGGCGACCCACGCGGATTGCCACCTCGTTCCCGGAGACGCTGGCCGCCACGCCCAGCAGGGCAAAACCGGTCGCGACCAGCGTTGGCGACAAGGCGGTGCCGGCCGCGCCGGTGCTCCCCGCGACATACGCCAGGAACGCCACGGCCCATCCTCGCAGGGCATTCATCTCCAGCGTGTGCACACAATAGGCGATGGCGTAAGCCATGGCGGACCGGTTGCGAAACACCGGCCGGAAATCGAACAGCTTCCCGCCGTCGGACGCCGGCGCGGGCCGGGCGCGGCCCACCGGGACCGCCGCGGCCACCATGCACCAGGCGACCGCCGCGCTGACGCCGGCGGCAATGAAGGCGGATTCCCATCCGGCGAGCCGCGCGATGGCGTCCCCGGTCGCGAACGAGAGCGCGCCCGACACGCCAATGCCCGCGGCGTGTGCCGCCACGGCGCGGGACATCAGGCGGTCGTCGACCCGGTCGGCCAGCAGCTTGAGGCCGGTCATGTACGTGCCGGCCCAGCCGACGCCCGCAAGCGTGCGGCCGAGAACCGCCGACCAGAATCCGTCCGCCGCGAGCCCGAAATACAGGTGCCCGCCGATCGTCAGCCCGACGCCGAGCAAATAGATCCGGCGCGGGTCGATGCGGTCCGTCAGGGTCACCAGGATCGGCGCCGAGAGCATGTAGGCGCCGTAGAACACCGCCGTGATCCAGCCGGCCTGGGTGTAGGTCAGCGCCCAGCGTTCGGTCAAGCCGGGCAGCAGCGCCGGCCAGAAGTACGCCCCGATCTGTACGAGCACCTGCGCGGCACAGACGATCGCGACCAGGCGGCCGGCAGCCGAGCCGCTACCGGACATCAGCTGGCTTGACGCACCGCGGCGGCGATGTGGTTGGCCCAGTGGCGGACCTTGCCGCCATTGCGGCCCTCCACCATGACTCGAATCACCGGCTCGGTGCCGGAGGGGCGCAGCAGCACGCGGCCACCGCCGTCGAGGTCCGTTTCCGCCTCGCGGACGGCCCGTTTCACGCCGGTGCTCGCCAGGGGATCGCGCCGCCGCCCGGTCGCGACATTCACCAGGACCTGGGGATAGAGCTCGAGCGTGCCCGCGGCCTTGGCGAGCGTCGTGCCGCTCTCCGCCAGTGCGCGCAGGACCTGCAATGCCGAAACGATGCCGTCGCCCGTCGTGTGCTTGTCGAGACACACGATGTGGCCGGAGTTTTCCCCGCCCAGCTGCCAATGCCGCCGCCGCAGCAGCTCGAGGACGTAGCGGTCGCCCACGAGCGCGCGTGCGAAGGGAATCTTGAGGCGCGCCAACGCGTGCTCCAGCGCGAGATTGGTCATCTGCGTGCCGACCACGCCGCCGGCGAGCTCGCCCTTCGCCTTGCGGTGGCGCGCGATGACATAGAGGAGCTGGTCGCCGTCGTAGAGACGGCCCGCGCTGTCCACCATGACCAGGCGGTCGCCGTCACCGTCGAGCGCGATGCCGAGGTCGGCCTTGTGGCGCCGGACCGCCGCCTGCAGCGCCTGCGGCGAGGTCGCGCCGACGCGCTCGTTGATGTTGAAGCCGTCCGGGTCGACGCCCACCGTCTCGACGTCGGCGCCCAGCTCGTGGAACACGTGGGGCGCGATGTGATAAGCCGCGCCGTTGGCGCAATCGAGCACGATTCTCATGCCGCGCAAGTGCAGCTGCGGAGGAAAAGCGCTCTTGCAGAACTCGACGTAGCGCCCGGCCGCGTCGTCCAGCCGGCGCGCCTTGCCGAGCCGCAGCGAGGCCATGCACTTCAAGGGGCGCGCGAGCTCGCGCTCGATCGCGCGCTCGGTTGCGTCCGGCAGCTTGAAGCCGCTGCCCGAGAAGAACTTGATGCCGTTGTCGTCGTAGGGGTTGTGGGAGGCGCTGATCACGATTCCGGCGGAGAGCCGCAGCGCGCGCGTCAGGTAGGCGACGGCAGGAGTGGGCATCGGCCCCACCAGCAGCACGTCCACCCCGGCCGCGGCGAGCCCCGCCTCCAGCGCGGATTCCAGCATGTAGCCGGAGACGCGGGTGTCCTTGCCGATCAGCACCGCCGGGCGCTCGACACCCTTGCGCGGCAGGCCCGCGAGCACCTTGCCGGCCGCATAGCCCAGCCGCATCACGAGGTCGGGCGTGATCGGCTCCTGCCCGACCTTGCCGCGCACGCCGTCGGTGCCGAAGTACTTGCGGCTCATGTTCGAAGTTTAACCGCATTCCAGACGGCCAGCGCGTCGCGGGTCGCGGCGACGTCGTGCACGCGCACGATCTGCGCGCCGTTCTGCACCGCGAGGAGCGCTGCCGCCACGCTCCCGTGCACCCGGTCCCGCGGCTCGCGCCCGGTCAGTCTCCCGAGCATCGCCTTGCGCGACAGGCCTGCCATCAGCGCCACGCCGAGCGATCGGAACTCACCGAGCGCGCGCAGCAGCGCGAGATTGTGCTCGAGGGTCTTGCCGAATCCGAATCCGGGATCCACCACGATGCGGTCGCGGGCAATGCCCGCTTGCTCCGCCGCGGCAACGCGCGCCCGCAGGAAGTCACGCACCTCCTGCACGACGTCGCGGTAGACGGGGTTCTCCTGCATCGTCCCGGGCTCACCCTTCATGTGCATGAGGCACACCGCGACCGACGATTTCGCCACCGCTGCGAGTGCCGCCGGCGCTTGCAGCGCGGTGACGTCGTTCACCATGGAAGAAGCACCGGCCGCGACCGCCTCCGCCATGAGCTCGGGCTTGCGGGTGTCCACCGAGAGCGGGACGCCGCAGCCGGCCAGCGCCTGGAGAACCGGCAGCACGCGGCGCCGCTCCTCGTCGAGCGCGACCGGGGCCGCGCCCGGGCGCGTGGATTCGCCGCCGATGTCGAGAATGTCGGCGCCCTCCCCGATCAGCCGCCGGGCATGCGCAACAGCTTGCTCCGCGCTCGCGTAGAGGCCCCCGTCGGAAAAGGAGTCGGGCGTGACGTTGACCACGCCCATGACGAGCGGGCGTGACAGGTCGAGAGAGAACTTACCGCAGCGGAGAACTTGCGACATAAGGATGAGGGATGAATTTCCCCTTCATCCTTCATCCTTCCCAAGCCGCTGTCGGGCGGTTTGCTGTGGTGTGGCGGCTGCCGTGGCGGCCGGTTGCGGCCCAGGGTCCCGCGGCTGCGCGGGGGGCTGCGCCGGCTTCGGGGGACGCGGCGCGCGCCCCTCCATGATGTCGTTGATCTGGTCGGAGTCGAGCGTCTCCCACTCGAGCAGCGCCTTCGCCATGGTCTCGACCTTGTCGCGGTGGTCTTCGATGATCTTCCGCGCGAGCCGGTACTGCTGGTCGACGATGCGGCGGATCTCCGCGTCCACCTTCTGCATCGTGGTCTCGGACACGTTCTTGTGCACCGTCACCGATCGCCCGAGGAACACTTCGCCCTCGTTCTCGCCGTAGACCATCGGTCCCAGCTCGTCGCTCATGCCCCAGCGCGTCACCATGCTGCGCGCGAGGTCGGTCGCGCGCTCGAAGTCGTTGGAGGCCCCGGTCGTCATCTGGCCCATGAAGACTTCCTCGGCGATGCGCCCGCCGAACAGCACCGCGATGTTCTGCAGGATCATCTCGCGGTCCATGCTGTAGCGGTCCTGCTCCGGGAGCTGCATGGTGACTCCGAGCGCGCGCCCGCGCGGGATGATCGTCACCTTGTGCACCGGGTCGGTCTTGGGCATGAGCTTCGCGACCACGGCGTGCCCCGACTCGTGATACGCGGTGTTCTTGCGCTCGTGCTCGGGCATCACGATCGAGCGCCGCTCCGCGCCCATGATGATCTTGTCCTTCGCCCGCTCGAAGTCGTCCATGTCGACGAGCCGCTTGTTGGCGCGCGCCGCGAACAATGCCGCTTCGTTCACCAGGTTGGCGAGGTCGGCACCGGAGAAGCCCGGCGTGCCGCGCGCGATGATGTCGGCCTTGACGTCCGGCGCCATCGGCACCTTGCGCATGTGGACCTGCAGGATCTGCTCGCGCCCGCGGATGTCGGGCAGCGGCACAACGACCTGGCGGTCGAAGCGTCCAGGCCGCAGCAGTGCCGGGTCGAGCACGTCCGGGCGGTTGGTCGCCGCGATCACGATGACGCCGGAATTGGTCTCGAAGCCGTCCATCTCCACCAGGAGCTGGTTCAGCGTCTGCTCGCGCTCGTCATTGCCGCCGCCGAGCCCCGCGCCGCGCTGGCGCCCGACCGCGTCGATCTCGTCGATGAAAACGATGCAAGGAGCATGTTTTTTCGCCTGCTCGAACATGTCGCGCACGCGTGCCGCGCCCACACCCACGAACATCTCGACGAAATCCGAGCCGGAAATCGAGAAGAAGGGCACCTTCGCCTCGCCCGCGATCGCCTTGGCGAGTAGCGTCTTGCCGGTGCCGGGATTGCCCACCATCAGCACGCCGCGCGGAATGCGCCCGCCGAGCTTCTGGAACTTGGACGGGTCGCGCAGGAACTCGACCAGCTCCGCGACCTCGTCCTTCGCCTCCTCGCAGCCGGCGACATCGGCAAACGTGATGGTGTTGTTGGACTCATCGAGCATGCGTGCCCGGCTCTTGCCGAACGAGAACGCGCCGCCGCGGCCCCCGCCCTGCATCTGGCGCATGAAAAAGATCCACACGCCGATGAGCAGCAGCATCGGGAACCACGATACGAAGATATTCATGAGGAGCGAGGGCTCCTCCTCGGGCTTGGCCTCGATGATCACCCCGTTCTTGAGAAGATCCGACACCAGCCAGGGATCGGATGGCGAATAGGTGGTAAAGCGCTCACCGCTGCGCTTCACACCCTTCAGTACCCGTCCCTCGATCGTCACCTTGGCGACGTTGCCCTGCTTCACCTCTTCGATGAACTGGGAGTACTCGATCGCCTTCTGGGCGGCCTGGCGCGTGCTGAACTGGTTGAACACCGTCATCAGCACCAGTGCGATCACCAGCCAGATCGCTATATTTTTCACGAGGTTATTCAAGGGTGTTCCTCAATTAACAAGCCCATTCTAGACTCTTTCCAAGCTCTTTTGTTTGCCGCAACCCCTTCGCGACCACGTACACCTCGCGCGAGCGGCTTCTGGAAGCGTCCGGCTTGCGCACGGCGACCGTGCGGAACTGCCGGCGCACGTCTTCGACAAGATTATCGAAACCGGCTCCCTGGAACGCTTTGACCAGGAAATTACCCTGCGGTTTCAAATGCTTCAATGCAAATTGGACCGCCAGCTCGGCCAGCGCCAGCGCGCGCGCCTGATCGGTTGCGGCGATACCACTCAAGTTGGGGGCCAAGTCCGAGAGCACAAGGTCCGCCTTGCGGCCGGCGAGCGCGCGCTCGAGCGCTGCGAGCGTTTCGTCGTCGCGGAAATCCCCGTGAATGAATGTTACGCCCGCGAGTCCCGGCATCTCGATGAGATCGAGCGCGATCACCCGGCCGTCCGGCGCAATGCGCCGCGCCACGACCTGCGACCAGCCCCCGGGCGCCGCGCCCAGGTCCACCACCAGCATGCCCGGTGCGAGCAGCCGGTCGCGCCCGGCGATCTGCTCGAGCTTGAAGGATGCGCGCGAGCGCAGCCCTTCCGCGCGCGCGCGCTTCACGTAGCGGTCCGCGACGTGCTCCTGCATCCACGTTTTGCCGCGCACTCGTCCCATGGACTACACTCGTCCTCGCCTGCGCCCTGAATGGAAATGATGACGGCACTCACGCCAGCCGAGCGGCGCGCGCTGCGCGCCCGCGCTCATCCCTTGCATCCGGTGATCCTGATCGGCGAGGCCGGCCTCACGCCGGCGGTCCTGCACGAGATCGACAACGCGCTGAAGGGCCGCGAGCTCATCAAGATCCGGGTGCTGGGCGATGACCGCGACGCTCGCGCCGCGATGCTCGGGGAGATCTGCTCCACCCTCGGCGCGAGCCCCGTGCAGCAGATCGGCAAGATCCTGGTCGTCTTCCGTCCGCGCCCCGAGCCCGCCGGGCCGCAGCCCGCGCCGCGCCGTGGCCACAAGCCGCGCTACCGCCCCAAGCGTACTTTCCAGCATGAAAGGTGAGCAGTGAGCAGTCAGCAGTGAACGGTGTCCGCTTACCGCTTAGGGCTTACGGCTCACTAAATGTATTTCACGTCGAGGATCTCGTACTCGCGCACGCCGCCCGGGGCCTGGACTTCGGCGACATCGCCCGAGTACTTGCCGATCAGCGCGCGCGCGAGCGGCGATCCGATCGAGACCTTGCCCTGCTTGATGTCGCCCTCGTCCTCGCCGACGATCTGGTAGGTCACCACTTCCCCGCTCTTTGTGTCCTCGAGATCCACCGTGGCCCCGAATACGCAGCGCCCGTCCGCGTCGAGCAGGGCGGGATTGATGATCTGGACGTTGGCGAGCTTTGACTCCAGGTCGGAGATGCGTCCTTCGATGAAGCCTTGGCGCTCCTTGGCCGCGTGATACTCCGCGTTCTCCGCGATGTCGCCGTGCGAACGCGCTTCACCGATGGCCTTGGCGATTGCGGGCCGCTGCACCGTTTTCAGCTCCTGCAGCTCGGCGCGCAGCTTCTCTGCGCCGGCGATCGTGATCGGGATCTTGCCCATCACGCAACCCGGGCCGGCGCGCGCTGCAAGCCGGCATGCAGCCCCTGCATCACATAGGCGCGCAGCTCCGTCGCCTGCTCGATGCCCGTGCAGGCGGCGCGCGCGCCGTCGAGCGTAGTGAAGATCGGCACCCGCTCCTGCAGCGCGGCGCGGCGGATGACGTAGGAGTCGCGCACCGCCACCCGCTTCTCCTCCACGGTGTTGACGATGAACGAGATCTCGCCGTTCTTGATCATGTCCACGATGTGCGGCCGGCCCTCCTGGACCTTGTTCACCGGCGTCACGCCAAGACCCGCGGCCGCGAGCGCCGCCGCGGTCCCGCGCGTCGCCACCAGCGAGAAGCCCAGGCTCGCAAGCTTGCGCGCGATCTCGACCGTGCGCGGCTTGTCCTCGTCGCGCACGCTGACGAAGACCTTGCCGCTCGTGGGCAGATCGTCACCCGAGGCGAGCTGCGACTTCACGAACGCTTCGGCGAACGTGAGGCCCACCCCCATCACCTCGCCCGTGGACTTCATCTCCGGGCCCAGTATGGTGTCCGCGCCCGGGAACTTGATGAACGGGAACACCGCTTCCTTGACCGAGAAGTACGGCGGCACGATCTCACCCGCCACGCCCTGCTCATCGAGCCCCTTGCCCGCCATGCAGCGCGCCGCGATCTTGGCGAGTGGCACGCCGGTCGCCTTGGACACGAAGGGCACGGTGCGCGAGGCGCGCGGATTGACCTCCAGCACGTAGACCACCCCGTCCTGGATCGCGAATTGCACGTTGATGAGGCCCACCACCTCCAGCGCGTGCGCCATCGCGACGGTCTGGCGCCGCAGTTCCGCCTGCGTCTCGGCGGACAGCGAGTACGGCGGCAGCGAGCAGGCGGAATCGCCCGAATGCACGCCGGCCTGCTCGATGTGCTCCATGACCCCGCCGATGATAACGCGCTTGCCGTCGCAGATCGCGTCCACGTCGACTTCGGTCGCGTCGTTCAGGAACCGGTCGAGCAGCACCGGCGAGTCGTTCGACACCTTGACCGCCTCGCGCATGTAGCGCTCCAGGTCGCTCGAATGGTAGACGATCTCCATGGCGCGCCCGCCCAGCACGTAGGAGGGGCGCACCACCAGGGGATAGCCGATCTCTTCCGCCAGGCTGAGCGCTCTCTGCGCGCTCCTCGCCGTGCGGTTGGGCGGCTGCTTGAGCTTCAGCCGGTGGAGCAGCTTCTGGAAGCGCTCGCGGTCCTCCGCGATGTCGATCGAATCGGGCGTGGTGCCGATGATGGGCACGCCGTTCGCCTCGAGGTCACGCGCGAGCTTGAGGGGCGTCTGCCCGCCAAACTGCACGATTACACCGAACGGCTTTTCGACGTGGACGATCTCGAGCACGTCCTCCAGGGTCAGGGGCTCGAAGTAGAGGCGATCAGAGGTGTCGTAATCGGTCGAGACCGTCTCCGGGTTGCAGTTGACCATGATGGTCTCGAACCCGTCCTCGCGCAGCGCGAGCGCGGCGTGCACGCAGCAGTAATCGAACTCGATGCCCTGGCCGATGCGGTTCGGCCCGCCGCCCAGCACCATGATCTTCCTGCGCGAGCTGGGCGCGGCCTCGCACTCGTCCTCGTAAGTCGAGTAGAGGTAGGCGGTGTGGGTGGCGAACTCGGCCGCGCAGGTGTCCACGCGCTTGAATACCGGCCGCACGCCGAGCTCGAGGCGCCGCGCGCGCACCTCGTCCTCCTTCGCCTTGAACAGATGCGCGAGCCGGCGGTCCGAGAAGCCCTTGCGCTTGAGCTCCCGCATCCTCGCGGCGTCGATGTCTGCGAGCTTGCGGTCGTCGAGCTCCATCTCGAGGTCCACGATCTCCTTGATTTGCGCTAGAAACCACGGATCGATGTGGGTCAGCGCGTTCACTTCCTCCAGCGTGAAGCCGTTCTCGAACGCGTCGCCGACGTACCAGATGCGCTCGGGGCCGGGATGGCCCAGTTCCCGCTCCAGCGTCTCGCGGTCGCGCGTGCGCTGGTTGAGGCCGTCGACGCCGATCTCCAGCCCGCGCAGCGCCTTCTGGAACGACTCCTGGAAGGTGCGGCCGATCGCCATCACCTCGCCGACCGACTTCATCTGGGTGGTCAGCCGGTCGTCGGCCTGCGGGAATTTCTCGAACGCGAAGCGCGGCACCTTGGTCACGACGTAATCGATCGTCGGCTCGAAGGAGGCCGGGGTTGCGCCGCCGGTGATCTCGTTTCGCAGCTCATCGAGCGTGTAGCCCACTGCGAGCTTGGCCGCGACCTTGGCGATCGGGAAGCCGGTCGCTTTGGAGGCAAGCGCGGAGGAGCGCGACACCCGCGGGTTCATCTCGATGATCAGCAGGCGCCCGTCATCCGGGCTCACCGCGAACTGCACGTTCGAGCCGCCGGTGTCCACGCCGATCTCGCGCAGGCAGGCGATCGCGGCGTCGCGCATGATCTGGTACTCCTTGTCGGTCAGCGTCTGCGCCGGCGCCACCGTGATCGAGTCCCCGGTATGCACGCCCATGGGGTCGAGGTTCTCGATCGAGCACACGATGATGCAGTTGTCCTTGCGGTCCCGCACCACCTCCATCTCGAACTCTTTCCAGCCGATTACCGACTCCTCGATCAGCACCTCGCGCGTGGGGCTGGCATCGAGCCCACGCTCGACCCCGGCGATGAACTCGTCCTTGTTGTAGGCGATGCCGCCGCCGGTGCCGCCGAGCGTGAACGAGGGCCGGATGATCGTCGGGAAGCCCACCATCGCCTGCACCTGCAGCGCCTCCTCCATGCTGTGCGCGAGCGCGGAGCGCGGGCTCGCAAGCCCGATGCGCTCCATCGCCTTCTTGAACTTCTCGCGATCCTCGGCCTTGTCGATCGCCTCGCGCGACGCCCCGATCAGCTCGACGCCGTATTTCTCGAGCACGCCGTTGCGGGCGAGGTCGAGCGCGCAGTTGAGCCCGGTCTGGCCGCCCATGGTCGGCAGCAGCGCGTCGGGGCGCTCGGCCGCGATGATCTTCTCCACCATCTGCCAGCTGACCGGCTCGATGTAGGTCGCATCCGCCATTTCCGGGTCGGTCATGATGGTGGCCGGGTTGGAATTCACGAGGATGACGCGGTAGCCCTCCTCCTTCAGCGCCTTGCACGCCTGCGCGCCCGAATAGTCAAACTCGCACGCCTGGCCGATCACGATCGGACCCGCGCCGATGATCAGGATGCTTCGGATGTCGGTGCGCTTAGGCATGGCTGACGCCTTCCGCCTTCTGGCTTCTGCCGGTTGCCTTCGCGGCGTGCTCTTCCATGAGCCGTACGAATTGGTCGAACAGGTAATCGACGTCGTGCGGGCCCGGGCTCGCCTCGGGGTGGCCCTGGAAGCAGAACGCGGGCCGGTCGGTGCGCGCGAAGCCCTGGAGGCTGCCATCGAAGAGCGACACGTGCGTCACGCGCGCCGTCGGGGGCAGGGTCGCCGCGTCCACCGCAAAGCCGTGATTCTGGCTCGTAATCATCACGCGCCCGGTCTCGAGGTCCTGCACCGGATGGTTCGCGCCGTGGTGGCCGAATTTCATCTTGACCGTCTTCGCCCCGCTCGCGAGCCCCATCAGCTGATGCCCGAGGCAGATGCCGAAGGTCGGGATGCCGGCGTCGAGGAACCTGCGGATCGCCCGGATGGCGTAGTCGCACGGCTCAGGGTCGCCCGGGCCGTTGGAGAGAAAGATGCCATCGGGCTCGAGCGCGAGCACCCGCTCCGCGGGCGTCTGCGCGGGAACAACCGTCACGCGGCAGCCGCGCGAGACGAGCTTTCTCAGGATGTTGCGCTTGATGCCGTAATCGTAGGCGACGACGTGATAGTGCGGCTCGGTAAGGCGCACGTAGCCTTTGCCCAGCGACCACACACCCTCGTCCCATTGGTACGGCTCGCTGCAGGAGACGACCTTGGCGAGGTCCATGCCGATGAGGCCCGGGAATGCGCGCGCGGCCTTGAGCGCCTCTTTCTCGTCCACCCGGCCCGCCATCAGGCAGCCGTCTTGCGCCCCCTTGTCGCGCAGCAGGCGGGTGAGCTTGCGCGTATCGATGTCCGCGATCGCCGGCACGCCGTGCCGCTTGAGGAACTCGGGGAGCGTGGACTGCTTGCGCCAGCTGGACGCGAGCAGCGGCAGGTCCCGGATCACGAGCCCGGCGGCATGCACCCGGTCCGACTCGTCGTCCACGGCGTTGGCGCCGGTATTGCCGATGTGCGGATAGGTCAGGGTGACGAGCTGGCGGCAGTAGGACGGATCGGTGAGGATTTCCTGGTAGCCGGTGATGGCAGTGTTGAACACCACCTCTCCCGCGGCGAGGCCCTCGGCGCCGATCGAAATGCCGCGGAAGATGGTGCCATCTTTGAGCACCAGGATGGCGGGAACCCGCGGCACGCTAACCCCTTGATTTCCAGTGTAGATACACAAAGCGGGACGGGCTTCACAGCCCCTCCCGCTCAACCGAAGGAATTATACGCGAGCCGCCGCTTCGCGGCAACGCGCGATCAGCGAAAGCCCAGCACGTCGGCCATGTCGTAGAGGCCGCTCTTCTTCGCCGCGACGAAGCGCACCGCGCGGAGCGCGCCGCCCGCGAAATTGGCGCGGCTCGAGGCGCGGTGAGAGATCTCCAGCCGCTCGCCCGCGCCGATGAACATCACGGTGTGGTCGCCCACCAGATCACCGCCGCGGAGCGAGGCAAAAGCGATGGTTTCGCCCTTGCGCTCGCCCGTCACTCCCTCGCGCCCATAGATAGCATGCCGCTTTAGATCGCGGCCAAGCGCCTGGGCCACCACCTCGCCCATACGCAGCGCGGTGCCTGAAGGCGCGTCCGCCTTGTGCCGGTGATGCGCTTCCACGATCTCGACGTCGTAGCCCTTGCCGAGCGCGCGTGCCGCGACCTCGAGCAGCCGGAACGCGACGTTCACGCCGACGCTGAAGTTGGGCGAGAGCACGATCGCGATGTCGCGCGCAGCGGCGGCGATCTCCTTCTTCTGCGCCTCGTCGAAGCCGGTCGTCCCGATCACCATGCTCACGCGCTGCCTGCGGCAGGCGGCGAGGTGCGCGATCGTGCCCTCCGGGCGCGTGAAGTCGACAAATACGTCGGTGCCCGCAATCGCCGTGGCGACATCGTCGCCGATCCGCACACCGCCCGAGGCGCCGACCAGCTCGGCGGCCGCCTTGCCGACATGGGCATTGCCTTTCTGCTCGAGCGCCGCTGCGAGCGCGAGATCCGGCGCGTTGAGGACGGCCTCCAGCAGCGCGCGGCCCATGCGCCCGGAGCTGCCGGCCACCGCCAGCTTGATCTGTGCCATGGGCCCCGCTACCTCTCCGTCTGTTGCGCCGCGTGCGCGCCGCTCGTCGCCGGCGGGCGCGCGTCCCAGCCCGCGCGGCCGTCGCCCGCGGGCACCACGTCGCCTTCGACGCGAACGAGCTTCTCGTCCTTGAATACCACCACGATCCGGCGCTGCTCCGTCACGACGCCCCGCCTCGAAAAGAGATAGACGTAGTCCCACCGGTCGGCGCGGAAGGGATCGACCACCAGCGGCGTGCCCAGCGTGAAGCGCACCTGGGCCCGCGTCATGCCCGGCTGCAGCCGCGCGATCATCTCCGGCGTGACGACGTTGCCCTGCTGGATGTCCATCTTGTAGGGCCGGATGGGGCTTGCGCCCTCGCATCCGGCTGTCAGCAGCGCGATCACGACGATCGCGCGAAGTGACCAAGCGCGACGCGGAGACTGCGTGATCGACGGATCGCGGGCGAGCTGCGGCGGGCGGTGCGTGGTCACCTGGTCACTGGCCTGCGGCCGCGGTATGCAATGTGGAGAAATGCGAATATGATAACCGACGCTCGACGATCCCGACAGGTGCGCGCGGTGAGCTCGCCCAACGATCTCAAGACGATAGGCCTCAAGGCGACGCTCCCGCGCCTGCGCATCCTCGAGCTCTTCGAGAAGAGCACGGTGCGCCACCTCTCCGCCGAGGACGTCTACCGGATCCTCGCCAAGGACGGCACCGACACCGGGCTCGCGACCGTCTATCGCGTGCTCACGCAGTTCGAGCAGGCGGGGCTCCTCATCCGGCACCACTTCGAGACCGGCAAGGCGGTGTTCGAGTTGAATCGCGGCGGGCACCACGACCATCTGGTGTGCGTGCAGTGCGGGCGCGTGGAGGAGTTCTTCGACGCGGAGATCGAGAAGCGGCAGGAGAAAATCGCCAAGGACCGCGGCTTCCGGATCCACGATCACTCGCTGCACATCTACGCCGACTGCATCCGGGACAAGTGCCCGTATCGGGACAGCCCGGAGTGATTGCCGACCGGTGAGCCGCCCCGGTGGAGCTCCTCAGACAGGTGATGAGGCAGATCGAGCTGGGTTGGGCGCACCTGTCGGCGTGCCTGGGCGCGCCGCTGTCGACTCCGGCGTGCAAGACATTCTGGACGTGGACGTCGATTGCCGCGATCGCGGTCGGACTGTTTGTCCTCTGGAAGCTGCTCGCCTGGCTGCTCAGGCCACTCCGGCTCTGGCTCGAGGAACGGAGACTGCGGGCCCGGCAGCGGGAGGTCGCCGATCCCGGCACCATGGCCCGCTACAAGGTAGACGACAACAAGCTCTACTCGCCCCCGGGTCAGGACGACGTCGCGCAACAGATCCGGGACGCGCTGGACAGGAAGAAGATCGACGAGAAGCAGCAGCGCCACCATCAGACCCTGGGCAACAAGAAGCTCTGACCGAAAACGAATCGGGGCCATGCCCTCGCCAACGCGGAAGCTGCAGTTGATGGGCCCGGCCCACGCGGCGCGCAAGCTCCCCGGCGAGGTATCCGAACAGAAAAAATCCTTCGCGGCGGTGCAGCGGCGCCCGCCCGCTGTGCTAGGATGATCGCGCCGGTAGGGAGTCGTACCGACACGCCGCATAACAACAATGCCGTTCGCGCAAGTCCAAGGGATCCAAACGCGTTACGAAGTGCTGGGTGAAGGGCCGGCGCTGCTGCTGCTCGCGCCGGTGGGATTCGACGACCCGGTCTCGCGCCGGTGGGCAGACCGCGTGTGGCGGGGATTCCGCCCGCTCGACGCGCTGGTTCCCCACTTTCGCGTGATCGTCTATGACCGGCGCGAGACGGGCGGCACGGGAGGAAGCGTCGAACCGCTCAGCTGGGCGCTGTGCGCGCATCATGCGCGGGGCCTGCTCGACCATCTCGGCGTCGAGCAGGCGTACCTGCTGGGCGCCTGCGTGGGCTGCTCGGTGGCGCTCGCGCTGGCGGCCGAATATCCGGAGCGCTGCCGGTCGCTGCTCCTGCACTGGCCGGTCGGCGGATACCATTGGTTGAGCCGCGGCCGCGCCAATTTCGACCGCCACATCGCTTTCGCGCGCGAGCACGGATTGAAAGGCGTGGCCGAGCTTGCCAGGCGCTCCCGGATATTCTGGAGCGATCCGGACGCCGGTCCGTGGTCATCCATCATGGCTTCCGATGACGCCTTTGCCGAGTCGTTCGTGCGCCAGGACCTCGATCGCTACCTGCAGATCGTCGAGCAGAGCCGGGACAACCTGTTCAGCGACACGCTGCCCGCCGGCGCAAGCTGCAATCAGCTGGTCATGATGCAGGTCCCCGCGTTCATCATGCCCGGCAACGATGCGCTGCACACGGCGTCGTGCGCGCACACCCTGCGCGAGCTCATGCCGCAGGCGACGCTCTCCCCGCTCAAGCCGTCGCAGCAAAACGCCGCCACGATCGCTCACTGGATCTTCGAATCCACCGGCGCGTTGCCGGCGGCCGCACAGCCGGGCATGGCCGCCTGATCCCGCGCCGCTTCCCACGGCACCGTTCAGGCGCGGGGGGCGTAGCCCAGCGGCTTCATCCGGCAGGTCACGGGCCATCTCATCGAGCGGCTCCTGGGTTCCAGGTGTGCGTCTCGTCCTGCCCGTCCTTGCACCATGCATAGAGCGCGTCGTACATCACCATCCCGTGCTTCAGCATCGCGTGGTCGTCCTTGAAGTTGCGCGAGAGGCCGAGCGAAACCGCGAGCAGGCCTGCGGCCTGCGGCGCAAGCTCGAGGCGCGCGGTGTCGGCGCCGCGCACGATCACCGCGAGCCTCGCGAGCGCCGGATCTCCGGTGAGCCGGTAGGTCCCGAGGAAGGTGTCGAAACTGCAGAGCTCGCCGTCGTGCGAGAAGTGCACATCCGGCACGTCGTAGGGAATCGCCTCCGTCGCTCGGGCGACCAACAGGACTTCCTTGGACGGCGCGTAGAGAAACTCCGCCTCGGGGTCCACGAACCGTGCGATCAGCCATGGGCAGGCGATGCGGTCGATCTTCGGCCGCTCGCGCGTGACCCAGCGTGTGGCGGATTCCTTCGGCTTTGAAGCCACCTCGCCGCCGGCCGCCTTCCAGCCCTCCTCCAGTCCGCCCTCAAGAAATCGCGCCGCAATTCCCGCCTCGCGCAACGCCTGCGCTGCGTTCTGGCTGACCTCGTGGCCATGCACGCAGTAGGTAACCACGGTCGCTGCGCGCGGGAGCGTCTTTGCCCAGGCGCCGACGGCGCCCGGATCGCGCCGCAGCGCGCCTGCGGCCATGTCCGGCGCCGCGCGGAAGGCCGGCGGCCGGCGCACGTCGATCAGGAGCGGCGGTTCCCTGCCGTCCAGCATGGATTTCAGTTCTGTCGCGGTAATGGACGTGCTCATGGTATTTCCCTCCTTTGCGCACCGGGCACTGCGGACGCCATTGCCTGCCGCGCTTCAGCCACGGACCCCATAGCGTAGTCGCTGCCGGCGGCGGGAACAAAATTGACAAAGGCATCCAGCGCGCTCTCCGCCCGGCCGTAACGCCGCGACGCGAGCCCGCACACGTTGTAGAACGACCGGGTCGGGGCGACCATCCGGGCAGTTCCACTGTCGAGGTCGACGTTCCACATCGCCCCGCCGAACGACATCAGCGCAAGCAGGCTGCCGTCCCCGGCCAGGGCAAGGGCGCCGAAACCGGCATCCCACCGTTCCCGCCCCTGCAGGGTGATCTCGTGCTCCTTCACTTCGAAGCTGTTCGCATCGATGCGCCACAATCTCGACTGCGCGTTGCTGGAAATGATCGCCGATCCCGAGCCGTCCAGGACCATGTCGGGGTCGCAGGTGAGCCGGGCGATGGACCAGTTCGGCAACGCGATCGTCCGGACGAGCTGCTTGTCCACCGAGTCGTAGACCCGTACACCGTCGAGGCCCAGCACCCAGGTCAGGTCGCGGGCCTCGTCCCGCCGGACGCGGAAGCTGTCGCGCAGGATATCGCCGGCGCCGGCCCGCGACGCCGCCGGACCTTGAACCGGCGCCGTCTCCGGGGTGCAACCCGTCAACGCTGCCGCTGCAAGGATCGAGAACCACAAGATGCACGCAATGATGATTCGCTTGCTCATGAGCACACTCCTTCAGGTTTGGACAGGAGCAGCGCTTGAGACGGAATTGTCCTTGTGGACCGGGTGTCTGCAATGGACCCGGCTAGGCCCGAGCGCCGCTTTACGCAGCGCGCGCGCCTACGGTGAATCGACTGGTTGCTTGATGGATGACGCATCTCGCCCCTCTATCCCGCGCGTCTGAGCGCGGTCTGAGCAGAACTTGGGCGAGATGCCTTGGGTCAACCGGGTGTCTGCGTCCGACCCGATTTGTCGTGCACTTTATAACAAGGATGTGATAATGTCAACACTGATTATGAACGGCTCCCCTCCCCGGCCCGCCGGCGCCCGTCTCCGTGGCTGCGACTCGGGCCCCAACTTTCTGAATCCACGGCCTTTATGACCACATTCCTGGCGCTGATGACGAGCCTGCCCACGGGAAACTCGACCCTGCGCATGCGGGTGTGGCGGGCGCTCCGCAGCACCGGCTGCGGTGTCCTGCGCGACGGCGTCTACCTGCTCCCGGTCGAGGCTCCCCAGGCCGCAGCCCTGGCCGACGCCGAGTCGGAGATCAAGGCCGCCGGCGGATTTGCCATGACGGTGGAGTTGAAGCTGAAGAACGCCGCGCAGCTCGAGCACGTGCGGAAGCTCTTCGACCGAAGCACGGAGTACGGGGCGATCGTCGAGCGAATCGCCGCGGCGAAGAGCACCCTTCCCAAGCTCGGCAAGCGCAGGGCCGACACGCTGGTCCAGCGACTGCGCCGATTGTACGACGCGCTCGCGGAGACCGACTTCTATCCCGGTCCGGCGCATCAGCAGGCCGGGGCTGCGGTTTCGGCTCTCGAGCAGGATGCGCACCGGCTGTTGACCGGGGGCGAGCCGCGGGCCGCCAAGGGACGCGTGCGGCGGCTCGATCCCAAGGCCTTCCGCGGTCGCGTGTGGGCAACGCGCAAGGATCTCTGGGTGGACCGCTTGGCGAGCGCCTGGCTCATCAAGCGCTTCATCGACAAAAGCGCACGATTCGTCTGGATCGATCGTCCGCGCGACCGCCCCAGGGGTGCCGTCGGATTCGATTTCGACGGCGCCGATTTCACGCATGTCGACGGCCGCGTGAGCTTCGAGGTGCTCCTCGCGAGCTTCGGCCTGGACGACGATCCCGCGCTCGCGGCTATCGGCCAGGCCGTTCACTTTCTCGATACCGGCGGCATCCCGGTCGCGGATGCCAAGGGTGTCGAAACGATTCTGAGGGGGCTCAAGAAGAACGCGGCGGGCGATACGGAGCTCGCCGCGCAGGCGGCCCGGGTCTTTGATTCGCTGTACTCCGGGTACGCGCAGCAGCGGGCCGGATAGATCCGGCGTCTCGGCAACGCCCTAGCAACCGAGCTGGTCCGCGAGGTCGAGGAAACTCTCCGCATTCACGGTGAATTCGGGCTCGGAAGCGAGATCGAGCGTCGCCCCCCGGCCGTGCTCCAGCGGGCGCTTCACGAACGCGGTTTTGAGACCGCACCTGGCGGCCGCGCGCAGATCGGGCTTGTGCGCGGCAACCATCATCACCTGCCCCGGTTTCAGGTCCAGCATGCCCGCCGCGCCGAGGTACATGCCGGGGTCGGGCTTGAAGAGCTTGAAGGTATCGGAGGAAAAAACGCAGTCCCATGGCAGCCCGCCGTGTTTCGCCATGTTCACGAGCAGGCTCGTGTTGCCATTTGATAGGGTGGCGATGACGAACTTCGACTTGAGGCGCTTCAGCCCCCGCACTGAGTCGGGCCAGGGCTTCAGGCGATGCCAGACCAGGTTGAGATGCGTCTTCTCGTCCTCCGTCAGCGTCGTCACCTTGAACTGCGACAGCACATTCTCGAGGATTGCGCGGTGGATGACGTCGATCTTCTCGAAAGGCAATTCCCCGCGCAGCACCCGGTCCATCGCGGGCCGGTAGCCCGCACGCCAGGCCTTCGCGAACTTCACCGCGTTGACCCGCAGTCCCTTCGATTTCGCCAGCGCCCGCACCTCGCGCGCGACCGAGCCGTGCCAGTCCACGACCGTGCCGAACACGTCGAACACCAGCGCCTTCGTTCCCGCAGAATCCGCGATCATGGTCATTCCGGCTCGATGCCGGCCGCCTGGATCACCCGCGCCCACTTCGCGGATTCCGAGGCCTGGAATTTCTCGAGCTCCGCAGAAGTCGTGGTCCACGGCTCGATGCCGGTCGATTTGAAGAATTTGTCGGCGGGCGCGCTCTTCGTCGCGCTGATGAAGAGCTCGCGCAGCCGCGCCGCGACCGCGGGCGGCGCCTTCGCCGGCAGGTAGGCCGCGAACCAGAAGGTCAGCTCGTAGCCCTTCACGCCGGCCTCGGCGATCGTCGGCAGCTCCGGCACGTTGGGCAGGCGCTTCGGGCTGCTCACGCCGAGCGCGCGCACCTTGCCGGCCTGCACCTGCGGCAGCCCGGTGACGACGTCGGTGATCATCATGTCGATGTGGCCGCCGACGAGATCGGTCACCGCCATCGGGTTGCTCTTGTACGGAACGTGCACCAGCTTCAGCCCCGCCATCTGCTGGAAGAGCTCGCTTGCGACGCGGCTCGAGGAGCTGCCGCTGCCGAAGGTGAGCTTCCCGGGCTGGCGCTTGGCGAGCGCGATGAACTCCTTGACGGTCTTCGCCGGCACGCGCGGGTGCACGACCATGACCTGTCCGCCACGCGCGATCGTGGTGATCGCGGTGAAATCGCGCACCGGGTGGTAGGGGATCTTCTTGTAGAGATGCTCGTTGGCGGCGTGCGTCGTGTTGGTGCCGATCAGCACCGTGTAGCCGTCGGCCGGCGTCCGGATGAAGGCCTGCGTGGCGATGATCCCGTTCGCGCCCGGCCGGTTGTCGACGACCACGTTCTGCCGAGTCTCGCCGGTGATTCCCTGCCCGAGCGAGCGCGCGAGCGTGTCGGTCGCGCTCCCGGCTGCGAATGGAACGTAGAACGTGATCGTCTTCGCGGGATAGTCCTGCCCCGTCGCAGCGCTCCACGCGCCGGCCAATATGAGGGCGGTTAACGAGATTGAGAGGAAACGTCTGTTCTGGATCATTATCGGACTCCTGGTGTTAAGTCTTCACGCCCAGCATCTCCGCGGCGTGCTTGCGCGTCGTCTCGGTGATCTTCACGCCTCCCAGCATGCGCGCGATTTCCTCCACGCGCTGGCCGCGGTCGAGCATCGTCACCCGCGAGAGCACTTTTCCGTTCACGGTGGTCTTCACCACCTGCCACTGCTGATCGGCCGAGGCCGCGACCTGCGGCAGATGGGTGATGCACATGACCTGGTGCCGGGCGCCGAGCTGCTTCAGCATCCGGCCCACGATCTCCGCGACGCGCCCGCCGATGCCGGCGTCCACCTCGTCGAAGATGAGCGTCGGCACCTGTGCCACCCGGCTCGCCACCGACTGGATCGCGAGCGACAGGCGCGAGAGTTCCCCTCCCGATGCAACCTTCGCGAGCGGCTGCGGCGCGATGCTCTTGTGCGCGGAAACCAGGAATTCGATGTTCTCCAACCCGGTTGCGGCGACCTCCGTCACCGCATGCAAGGCCACCTCGAACCGGCCGCCGGCCATGGCCAGCTCCTGCATGGCGGCCGTCACCTGCTCGGTGAGCTTCTTCGCCGCCTTCTTTCTTCCCGCCGACAGCTTTCCAGCTTCGGACAGGCAGGCGGCACGGGCCTCTTCCTCCAGCTTGCGCAGCGCTTCCACATCGCCGCCCTCCCCCAACTCGCGCAGCCGCGCCTGCGATGCCTCGAGCTTCCCGGGGAGCACATCGGGCTGGACGCGATACTTGCGCGCCGCGGATTGGATGGCGTCGAGCCGCGCTTCGACCTCGCGCAGCCGCTGGGGATCGAGCTCGAGGCGCTCGCCATAGCGGCGCAGCGCATAAACGGCTTCCTGGAGCTGGATCCGCGCGGGCTCCAGCAGGTCGAGGATTTCCTTCAGCCTCGCGTCGTGCTCCAAGAGGCTGCCGAGCCGGGCGGATACGGCGTTGACCTGCGCCAGGATCGAGCTTTCGTCCTCGGACAGCGCCTCGACGCCGAGGCGTGCGGCCTCGATCAGGCTCGCTGCGTGAGCGAGGCGCGAATGCTCGGCGATGAGCTCCGGCCATTCATCGGCGCTGAACTTCAGCGCCTCGAGCTCGCGCACCTGCCATTCGAGCTGCTCGCGCTCCGCGGCAAACGCCGCGGCGTTGGTCTCGAATGCGATGCGGCTCTCACGGCGCTGCTGCCAGGCGCGGTGCAGCTGCGCGACCTTGCCGGCGGCATCCGTGAGCCCCCCGAAGCCGTCGAGCAGCTCGCGCTGCGCCGCGGGGCGCCCGAGCGACTGGTGCTCGTGCTGACCGTGGATATCGACCAGGCGCTCGCCCACCTGCCGCAGCTGTACGAGGGTGGCGGGATGGCCGTTGACGAAGCCGCGCGAGCGGCCCGAGGGCTCGACCACGCGGCGCAGGAGCAGCGCGCCCTCGTCGCCGGCGAGGTCGTTCTCGGCGAGCCAGCGCGTGATATCGGGGCGGTCCTCCACGCCGAACTCCGCGCCGATCTCGGCCCGCTCGGCGCCGCCGCGCACGACGATGGCGTCGGCCCGCTCGCCGAGCGCCAGCGCCAGCGCGTCGATGAGGATGGACTTGCCCGCCCCCGTCTCGCCGGTCAGCACCGTGAAGCCGGGAGAGAACTCCAGCTCCAGGCGGTCCACGATCACGAAATCGCGGATGGAGAGGCTCCGCAGCACCTCATTCCCTGTACCAATTGAGCTTTTCGCGCAGCATGGTGTAGTAGCTGTGCTTCGCGGGATGCAGCAGGCGGATGGTGTGCGAATAGCGCCTTACCGTCACGCAGTCGCCCTCGCGCAGGTTGAAATGCGTGTGGCTGTCGAAGTGCACGCGCGGGTCGGCGGCGCCGCGGACGATGACATCCACGACGGAATCGCTGCTGACGACGATCGGGCGGTTCGACAGCGTGTGCGGGGACACCGGCACCAGTGCCATCACCGAGAGCGCCGGGTGCACGATCGGCCCGCCGGCGGACATGGCGTAGGCCGTGGAACCGGTCGGGGTCGCCACGATCAGGCCGTCGGAGCGCTGGTTATACATGAACTCCCCGTCGATGCGCACCTCGAGCTCGATCAGGTTGCCGCGGGCGCCCTTGCTCACCACCACGTCGTTGAACGCGAGCGCACGGAACGTCTCGCGTGCCTTGCTCCGGACCCGGCCCTCCAGCAGCATCCGCTTCTCGGCGACGAACTTGCCGTCGAGGATCGCGCCGATGGTGGCGACCATGTTCTCGACCGAGATATCGGTGAGGAAGCCGAGCCGTCCCTGGCTGACGCCGACCAGCGCCACATCCTGCGGCGCGAGCGTGCGCGCGATGTTGAGCATGGTGCCGTCCCCGCCGATGACGATCGCGAGGTCGGCCTTGCGGGCGAGCTCCTCCAGCGACAGCGCGGGGTAGCGGCCGCGGCCCGCGCGCGAGCCGGCGACGCGGTCCATCAGCACCTCGACCTTGCGCCGCTCGAGAAACCGGGCAAGCTTCAGAAGGGGCGCCGCCACCTCCGGGCTCTTGTACTTGCCGACCAGCGCGACGGTCTTGAACGCAGATTTCATGGCCGCATTTTAACCACAAAAGGCGCGACACCCGTTTTTCTGTAGAATGAGTTGATGCCCGTCGAGACCCCCGCGCTCAACGAGCGCGCCCTGATCCTGCTGAAGACGCTGGTCGAGCGCTACATCGCCGAGGGCCAGCCCGTGGGCTCGCGCGCGCTGTCCCGCTACTCGGGGCTCGACCTCTCGCCCGCCAGCATCCGCAACGTGATGGCCGATCTCGAGGAGATGGGCTTCATCGCGAGCCCCCACACCTCGGCGGGACGCGTGCCCACCGCGCGCGGCTACCGCTTTTTCGTGGACACGCTCCTCACCATCAAGCCGCTCGACACCAGCGAGATCAGCCAGCTCGAGGGACAGCTGCACGCGGAGAGCACGCAGAGGCTGGTGATATCGGCCTCGCAGCTCCTGTCCGACCTCACGCACTTCGCGGGCGTGGTGATGACGCCGCGACGCGGCGCCGGCTTTCGGCACATCGAGTTCCTGAAGCTCTCGGACACACGCATCCTGCTGATCCTCGTCACGCCCGAGGGCGACGTGCAGAACCGGATCCTCGTCACCGACAAGCGCTACTCGCCGTCGGAACTCGTCGAGGCGGCCAACATCCTCAACCAGCACTACGCCGGGCTCAACTTCGACGAGATCCGGCGGCGCATCCGCGAGGAGCTGAAGCAGTTGACCGCGGACATGACCCAGCTCATGACCGCGGCGCTCGAGGCCGGCAGCCGCGCCGCCACCGAATCGGCCGAGGAAGTGGTGATCTCGGGCGAGAGCAACCTCCTCGACTCGCAGGACCTCTCCTCCAACATGGCCAACCTGCGGAAGCTGTTCGACCTGTTCGACCGCAAGACCGGGCTGCTCCAGCTGCTCGAAATCTCCAACCGGGCGCAGGGCGTGCAGATCTTCATCGGCGGGGAGTCCGGGGTCGCGCCCCTCGATGAGTGCAGCGTGATCACGGCGCCCTACGAGGTGGACGGCCAGGTCGTGGGCACGGTGGGCGTGATCGGCCCGACCCGCATGGCCTACGAGCGCGTCATCCCCATCGTCGACATCACCGCCCGGCTGCTTTCCAGCCTGCTCACGCAACGCTGATCGGCGGGTGGCGCGTGTCCCGCTTCGCCCCAGAGCCGCCTTACGCGCACGGGACCCGGCCCCGCATCGGCGTCCTGCTGGTGAACCTCGGCACGCCGGAAGCCCCGACGGTTCCAGCAGTGCGCGCCTACCTCCGGGAGTTCCTGTCGGACCCGCGGGTGGTCGAGATCCCGCGCTTCGTCTGGTGGCCGATCCTGCACTTCATCATTCTGACGACGCGCCCCAAGGCCTCCGCGCAGCGCTACGCGCAGATCTGGATGAGCGAAGGCTCGCCGCTGCGCGTGCACACCGAGCGCCAGGTGACACTGCTGCGCGCCCACCTTTCGGAACGGGCGCAAAACCTGCCGCTCACCGTGGACTACGCCATGCGCTACGGCGCGCCCTCGATTGCGGACCGGCTGCGCGAGATGAAGGCCCAGCAATGCAGCCGCATCCTGCTGCTGCCGCTCTACCCCCAGTACTCGGCGAGCACGACGGCCACCGCCGTCGACGCCGCCTTTCTGAGCCTGCTGGAGATGCGCAACCAGCCGGCGTTGCGGTCGGTGAGGAGCTTCCACGATCATCCCGGCTACATCGCAGCGCTTGCCCGCAGCGCGCGCGATTACTGGGCGAGGAACGGGCGGCCGGACGTGCTGCTGATGAGCTTTCACGGCGTGCCGCGCGCGGCCCTCGACCAGGGCGATCCCTACCACTGCGAATGCCAGGCGACCGGACGGCTGCTGGCGCAGGCGCTGGGGCTGCGCGAGGAGCAGTACCGCGTCACGTTTCAGTCGCGCTTCGGCCGCGCCGAATGGCTCAAGCCCTACACTGCCGGCGCGCTCGAGGAGCTCGGAAAGCGCGGTGCCCGCCGGGTGGATGTCATCTGCCCCGGCTTCGTGAGCGACTGCCTGGAGACGCTCGAGGAGATCGCCATCGAAGGCAAGAGCGAGTTTCTGCGCGCCGGCGGGCACGAATTCCATTACCTCCCGTGTCTGAACGAGCGCGACGACTGGATCCGGGCGCTCGCCGAAATCGTCGCGGCCAACCTGCTCGGCTGGACGGACGGGGCGACCCACGAATCGCTGGAGTTGTCGCGCCTGCGCGCCCTTCAGTTGGGCGCCAAGGCGTGAATAGAAAAGCCATTATGATCAACCCGTTAGCGATCGCGTCCGGCCCTTGAACTGGTGACGTCAGGCCCAACATTCAAAAGGTTAGCCGGGAGAGGATGATGCAGGAAACCCCCGAAGCCCCCCACCGCGCCCAGGACGCTCCTGCCGGGGAGCTCGCTGCTCCCGATTCGCAAGCCGCACAGCCAGGTACCCCGCAGCAGGCCGTGGAAGCAGCCGCCTCCGCGTCTCCGGCGAGCCTCGAGGAGCGGCTGAAGAAGGCGGAACTCGCCGCCGCCGAGCACCACGACGCGTGGCTGCGCGCGAAGGCGGAGGCCGACAATATCCGCAAGCGCGCGCGGAGCGAGGTCGCCAGCGCGCACAAGTTTGCCTTGGAGAGCTTCGCCTCGGAGCTCCTCGCGGTAAAGGACAGCCTGGAAGCCGCGCTCGCCGCCGACAGCGCCTCGGTGGAGAGCATGAGGAGCGGCGCCGAGCTCACGCTGAAGCAGCTCTCCGGCGTGTTCGAGCGCTTCAACCTTTCCGAGATCAATCCCGTGGGGAGTAAATTCGACCCGCACCGCCATCAGGCGATCAGCGCGGTGGAATCGGATGCCGAGCCGAATACGGTCGTCCAGGTGCTGCAGAAGGGCTATCTCCTGCATGACCGGGTGATACGCCCGGCGCTCGTCCTGGTCGCGAAGGCTCGCGGGCGGAGCGCCTGACCATTGAATCCGGGGGGCCGACCCCCATATGCGCATTAAGACGAATCTGTAGAGAAATTAACGAGGTAGAACATGGGCAAGATCATCGGCATCGACCTGGGAACGACCAACTCGTGCGTGGCCGTGATGGAGAACGGCCAGCCGAAGGTGATCGAGAACTCCGAGGGCGCGCGCACGACCCCCTCCATCGTCGCTTACATGGAAGACGGCGAGATCCTGACCGGCGCGCCCGCAAAGCGCCAGGCCGTCACCAATCCCAAGAACACCCTGTACGCCGTCAAGCGGCTGATCGGCCGCCGCTTCGCGGACGCTGAAGTGCAGAAGGCGATCAAGACCGTCCCGTACAAGATCTCGGAAGCCCCCAACAAGGACGCCTGGGTCGAGGTGCGCGGCAAGAAGATGGCGCCGCCCGAGATTTCCGCGCAGGTGCTGATCAAGATGAAGAAGACCGCCGAGGACTACCTCGGCGAATCCGTCACCGAGGCGGTCATCACCGTGCCCGCCTACTTCAACGACTCGCAGCGCCAGGCGACCAAGGACGCTGGCCGCATCGCGGGCTTGGACGTCAAGCGCATCATCAACGAGCCGACCGCGGCCGCGCTCGCGTTCGGCCTGGACAAGCAGGAGAAGAAGGACCGCAAGATCGCGGTCTATGACCTCGGCGGCGGCACCTTCGACATCTCGATCATCGAGATCGCCAACGTCGAGGGCGAGCACCAGTTCGAGGTGCTCTCGACCAACGGCGACACCTT
>DATBMB010000097.1:0-28027 GCA_036555035.1 Burkholderiales bacterium
CGCCGACAGCACCGGGATCAGGTTGAAGTCCTGGAAAATGAATCCGAGATGCTCCCCGCGGAATCCGGCGGCGGCGTGCCGGTCGAGCGTGGCAACGTTGGTATCGAGCACGGTGATACGCCCGCTGGTAGGATGATCGAGGCAGCCGACCATGTTGAGCAGCGTGCTCTTGCCGCTGCCCGAGGGACCGACGAACGCGACGAACGCCCCGGGCTCGATGGCGAAATTGATGCCGCGCAATGCCGGCACATCGACGTCGCCGACCCGGTAGGTCTTTGACAGCTCGACCGCTGAAACGAGGCTCACGCCGAGCCCTTCCTTTCTACCTGTCGTGGAAACCGCGGAAACTTTCGCACGGAGGCGGCGGGCGGCGGTTGATCCAGATCAACCCGGTCGCGTGCTTCTCGCAGCAACGCCGTCCTGATCGCTCGCAGGCGGCCTGTGTGCGGGCTTCCGGGGCAGTTCCAGCGTGGCCTCGAGCCCCCCTTCTGCGCGGTTGCGCAGGCTCAATCGGCCCCCATGAGCTTCCGCGATGCCGCGGGCAATCGTCAAGCCCAGGCCGGTTCCACCCGTCTCCCGGCTGCGTGAATCCTCGACGCGGTAGAACGGCTCGAATACTTTCTCCAGCTGGTCCGGGGGAAGCCCGGGGCCCATGTCGTGGATCCGGATTTCGAGCCGCGCATCGTTGTCGTCGACCAGCACGCGCGCGGATCGTCCGTACTTCACGGCGTTCTCGGCGAGATTCCCGATGCAGCGCTTGAGCGCCTGCGGCGCGCCGGGATAGGGCTTCCTCGGTGCACCCTCGATCTCCACCTGCCCGCCGGTTTCCCGCAGGTCCGCCTGCAGGCTCTCGAGCAGCGCCATGACGTCCACCGGCTGCGCGGGCTCTCCGCTTTCCTGGCCGCGCAGGAAATCGAGCGTTGCGCCCACCATGGATTCCATCTCGTCGAGATCCCTGGTGAATTTCTCGCGCATTAGCGGATCGCCGAGCAGCTCCGCGCGCAGGCGGAGGCGCGTGATCGGGGTCTTGAGATCGTGCGACATCGCGGCAAGCACACGGGTCCGGTCGCGGATGTAGCCGGCGAGACGCGCCTGCATGGTATTGAACGCCCGCGCGGCGCGTGCGACCTCGAGCGGGCCTTTTTCCTCCAAGGGTCGGCGATGGATATTGCGGCCGAGCTCGTCGGCCGCGTCGGCCAGCGCATTAAGCGGGTGCGTCGTCCACCGTACCGCAATGAGAGACACTGCGATGACCGCGACCAGCAGCACGGCGATGCTGACCAGAAGCCGATAGGGCCAGCTCGCGGTCTGCGTGGGCGGCCGTGCATCGAAAGTGATAAGTGCGCCGTCCCGCAGCCGCACCTGCGCCACGAACGAAAGGCCGGACGGAGATGCGTCGTGCATCGCGGCCCAGGGAGGCGTCCAGTCGCCGTGCATCCCCGGGCCCTTCACGCCGCGTTTCATCGCGGGCTTGAGCGGAGTGGCCGGCGCTTCCGCCACCCGTACGGCGACCGGCCTCCCGTCACCCAGAAAACGGCGCAGCATCGTTTCGAACAGCAAGGCGCGCGCGCCCATGTCGGAGTCCTGTCCTCCCGCAGCCAGCGGCGGCTGATCGAGGCTGATTGTCATCGGCGGCGCGCTGAGAATAGAAACGATCCTCCGCCGCTCGGCGGGGTTGAGTGTCTCGAGCAAGCCCACGACGTCCGCGATGCGCTGCGCGGACTGCCGGCCGCTCGCCTGCGATAACAGCTCCCCGCGCTCGTGCATGTGGATCGCAAAGCTCACGAGCTGCGCGACGACGAGCCCGGCAAGCAAGACCAGTACGAGACGGCTGAACAGGGACCGCGGCACGAGGCGCATCAGTTGACGATGTCCACCTGTGCCGCGAGCACGTAGCCCTGGCTGCGCACGGTCTTGATGATCGCAGGCTCGCGCGCATCTTCGCGCAGCCGGTGGCGCAAGCGGCTCACCTGAACGTCGATCGCGCGGTCGAACGCGGCCGCGTCGCGCGAGCTCATGAGCTCGATCAGCTGGTCGCGCGTCAGGATGCGATTCGGATGTGACAGGAATATCCTGAGCAGCCGGTATTCGGTTCCGCTCAATGGGACGACCACGCCGTCGGGCGCGATGAGGTTGCGCGTGGCGGCATCGAGCGTCCAGTTCCCGAACCGGAACGCGCTCACCTTCTCCGGCGTCAGATTCTCGGGCAGCGACCGCGCGCGCCGCAGCACGCTCCGGATCCGGGCCAGCAGCTCCCGCGGGTTGAACGGCTTGGCGAGGTAATCGTCGGCGCCCATCTCGAGCCCCACGATGCGGTCGGTTTCCTCCCCGCGCGCGGTCAGCATGATGACGGGCAGGCCCGAGCGCGCGCGCAACGCGCGGCAAAGGGTGAATCCGTCCTCGCCCGGCAGCATCAGGTCCAGCACCACGAGATCCGGCTTGGCCGTCGCCAGCGCGGCCTGCATGCCCTTCCCGTCGGCCACCACGGTCGCGCGGTAGCCGTGCTTCTGAAGATACTCGCTCAGGAGGCCGCGAGTCTCCGCGTCGTCGTCAACGACCAGGATGTGGTCCTGCTTTGTCATGGCGGCTGTATACCGCAGGCATCCGGCGGGCGGCGAAAAAATTGTAACGCAATGTAACGGGCGCGCCGGCTGCAAGGCTGCGATACAAATATGCCCCTTTCTGACATCGCGCGCTTACATCTTGATGCTTGAATGGACCGTGCTGAGACCGCCCTTGCCGCCGGAACCTGCCGGCACAGGCAGGCGGTTGAGGTTACGACTTCCAACCACTGAAAGGATACGACCATGAAACAGTCTCACAAATTCGCGGCAGGCCTCATCGCCTCATTGAGCCTCGGTGTTGCCGTCGCCGCGGCCTACGCGCAGCCCGGGCAGATGGGCGGCGGGATGGGCCCGCATATGCAGGGCGGCATGCATCACGGCATGGCAGGAGGCACGGGCCCGGGGTTTGCCCACCGGCAGGCCGCCGGTCCGGAACTCATGACGCAGGAAGAGCGCAGCGCCATGATCGGGAAGATGCGCAATGCGACGACGCCCGAGGAGCGGCAGAAAGTCATCGCGGAGAACCGCGCCGAGATCCAGAAGCGCGCCCAGGAAAAGGGCGTTACGCTGCCCGAGCACCGCGGACCTCACGCTGGCTTCGGCCCGCGCACCGGCACGAGGCCTCAGGCGCCGGCAACGAACTAGTCGGCTTGCTGTCTGAAACCGGGGCGGGGAAACCCGCCCCATTCTTCCTTCACAGAACATCTGGAGAGAATCATGAAGCGCTCGAGCAAGATGGCAATCGGAGCAGTTGCGGCGTTAGGACTTGGTTTGGCGGGTGCCGTCACGCTCGCCCAGACCAGCGGGATGGGACCCGGGATGATGCGTGGCATGGGGCCCGGGATGATGCATGGCATGAATCACGGTGCAGCGGCTGGCGGCCATGGACCGATGGCAGGGCCGGTAGGCATGCTAACGAAACAGGATGAAGGTTCGTCGGCCGACATGGGCCTGGTCCACGATCTGCTGATGAATCACACCAAGATCAAGCGCACGGTGACCAATTTGCCGGACGGCATCAAGACGGTTACAGAGTCCGACGATCCGCAGGTCGCGCAAACGATCAAGGCTCACGTTGCCAGCATGTCGCAGCGGCTGAAGGATGGGCGTGAGTTCAACATCTTCAGCACAACGCTGCCGGTCCTGTTCGAGAACCGGGACAAGATCCAGTCCGTCGTCGAGGTAACCGAGAAGGGATCTGTCGTAACGCGGACATCCACCGACCCCAAAGTCGTAGCGGCGCTTCAAGGTCACGCGGCCGAAGTGACGGAACTCGCGCAGGAAGGTCCGGTGGCAATGATGCGCGGAATGATGTCGCGCATGGCCGGCGGTCCCGCGTTACACTGAGAGGCGCAATGCGCATTGGAGATTTCAGAATGAAACGGACATTATCTTTCGCAGCGGCCCTGGTTCTTTCCGCATTCGCGGGGCTACTGCCCGTGCCCTCCGCGGCACAGTCCCCGCAAACCCACCAGCACAGCTTCGGCGGCGCGGAGCACTGGGCGAAGGTCTTCGATGACCCTGAGCGCGACGCGTGGCAGAAGCCCCACGAAGTCATCCAGGCGCTAGCGCTAAAGCCCGATGCGATCATCGCCGACATCGGATCGGGTACCGGCTATTTCTCGGTGCGCTTCGCCAACATGGTGCCGAAGGGGCGGGTCTACGGCGTGGATACCGAGCCGGATATGGTGAAGTACCTGTCAGACCGCGCGCAGCGCGAGGGGCTGAAAAACGTGACGGCCGTTGCCGGCAAACCGGGCGATCCCCGCTTGCCTGAAAAGGCAGATCTCGTCGTCCTGGTGGACGTGTATCACCATGTTCAGGATCGCGAGCGCTACTTCCGCAATCTCCAGAAGTCGCTCAAACCCGGCGGCCGCATCGCCGTCATAGACTTTCGCATGGAATCCCCGGTCGGCCCGCCGCAGCGCGCACGCATCGCGCCGGAGCGCGTGAAGGACGAGCTCAAGCGCGCGGGCTATGCACTGGCGCAGGAGCACGCCTTCCTGCCGAACCAGTACTTCCTCGTCTTCCAGCCGGCCGGAACCTGATATAAAGGGGGCAACACATGAAAGCCATACTGCAAACAGCCGTTATCGCCGCGGCGCTGATGCTCCAGCCCGCTCTTGCCGGCGCGGCGGAGACCATCACGGTCTACAAGGACCCGGGCTGAGCGTGCTGCAGCTCGTGGATCGACCATCTGCGAGCGAATGGCTTCCGTGTGGAGCCCGTGAACGTCAGCAATCCCGAGGCCTACCGCGCGCGCTACGGCATTCCGCGCGCGCTCGGGGCGTGCCACACCGCAGTGGTTGCAGGCTACGCGATCGAGGGCCACGTCCCGGCGCGGGAGATCAAGCGTTTGCTCTCCGAGCGGCCGAAGGCGCGCGGCCTCGCGGTCCCGGGCATGCCCGCGGGCTCGCCCGGAATGGAGGGCGGCGGGCGCGTCCCCTACGAGGTGCTGCTGGTCGGCACCGACGGCAAGACTGCTGTTTACCGCAGCTACCGCTAGCCGCTCACTTCCTGAGCTTGCCCCAGACCTGGTCGAGCCGCGCGTAGCGGCCGCAGCCGTTGACGTAGAACTTGTAGCGCACCGGGTTCTTCATGTAGTAGTTCTGGTGATAGTCCTCGGCGGGCCAGAATTCGCCGGCCTTGACGATCGGGGTCACGATCGGCTGCTTGAACGGCTTTTCCTTCTCCCACTTCGCCTTGGAGGCCTCGGCAAGCCGCTTCTGCTCCTCGTCGTGCCAGAAAATAGAGGGACGGTATTGAGAGCCGACGTCGCAGAACTGCCGGTCGGCCACCGTGGGGTCGTGGTTCAGCCAGAACTGCTGCAGCAGCCGCTCATAGCCCACCTTCTTCGGATCGTAGACGACCTGCACGACCTCGGTGTGACCGGTGGTGCCCGAGGAGACCTCCTGGTAAGTCGGGTTCATCCTCATTCCGCCCATGTATCCGGAGGTGGTCGAGACCACGCCCGGAACCTTGTCCATGGCTTCCTCGGTGCACCAGAAGCAGCCCGCGGCGAAGGTGGCCTTGGCGAGGCCGGCAGGCTGGCTCTGGGCAATGGCGGGCGCAGTGCCGAGCGCAGCGACGAAAACAACTGGAGCCAGTAGTCGGGCAATCATGTGTTGATACTCCCTTCGACCGTTGTATACGCGCGCCGTGCGGTTCCGGATTCAATCCGTTTTGCCGGGGCGGGACTCGAAGGAATAATATTGAAGCGCACGCACACCCGCCCGCAAGAGTGTCAATGAACCCCCCGACGCCCCACGCCCACCACGGTCATGGCCACGCCCATCACGCTGGACAGGCGACGGATCCCGTCTGCGGGATGCGGGTCGATCCGGCCACGGCAAAGGAGTCCTTCGATTACCGCGGAACCACCTACTACTTCTGCTGCGACGGCTGCCTGAATCTCTTCCGCGCCGACCCGGAAAAGTACCTCGCGAAGCAGAAGCCTGCCGCGGTGCCTCCCGCGCAACAGGGCGTTCAGTACACCTGCCCGATGCATCCCGAGATCGTGCAGGACGGGCCCGGCTCCTGCCCCAAGTGCGGCATGGCGCTGGTTCCGATGGCCGGCGCGCAGGACGACAACACGGAGCTGCGCGACATGACGCGCCGCTTCTGGGTGAGCCTTGCGCTCACGGCGCCGGTCCTCGTGCTCGCGATGCTCCTGCCGCAGCTGGGCGGGCACGTCTACACGCCCGCGGTCCAGCGCTGGGGCGCGTTTGCCCAGCTCGCGCTCGCGACGCCGGTCGTCCTGTGGGGCGGCTGGCCGTTCTTCCACAAGTTCTGGCTTTCCCTCGCGAACCGGAGCCCAAACATGTACACCCTGATCGGGCTGGGCGTCGCCCTCGCCTATCTCTTCAGCGCTGCCGGCGTGCTCGCGCCCGGCCTGTTCCCGCACGACTTCCGCGAGCGTGGAGACGCGGTGGGCGTCTATTTCGAGGCGGCGGCGGTGATCGTCACGCTGGTGCTGCTCGGAGAAGTCCTTCAGCTTCGCGCGATCGGCGAGACGAGCCAGGCGATCCGCAAGCTCCTTGCGCTCGCTCCCAACACCGCGTTGCGCGTCGAGCCGGACGGGCGTGAGGTCGAAGTCCCTCTCGATCGGGTGCGGGTCGGCGACAAGCTGCGGGTGCGACCGGGCGAAAAGGTGCCGGTGGACGGCACCTGCATCGAAGGCACGTCCAACGTGGACGAATCCATGATCAGCGGGGAGCCGGTGCCCGTGCCGAAGCAGCCGGGCGACCGGGTGACCGGCGCGACGATCAACGGCAAAGGATCGCTCGTCATCCGCGCCGAGCGCGTCGGTTCCGATACGCTCCTCGCGCGAATCGTGCACATGGTAGGTGAGGCGCAGCGCACCCGCGCCCCGGTCCAGCGCCTGGCCGACGTCGTCGCCGCGTGGTTCGTGCAGGTGGTCGTCGCGATCGCCGTCGTCACCGCCATCGCGTGGGGGGTCTTCGGCCCCGAGCCGCGCTTCGTCTACGCGGTGGTCAATGCCGTGGCGGTGCTCATCATCGCCTGCCCCTGCGCGCTCGGCCTCGCGACGCCGATCTCGATCACCGTCGCCATGGGACAAGGGGCGCTCAACGGCATCCTGTTCCGCAACGCCGAGGCGGTCGAGAAGCTGCGGGAGGTGGATACGCTGGTCGTGGACAAGACGGGAACGTTGACGCTCGGACGGCCGCAGCTCACGGACCTGGTGGCTGAGGGGATCGCGGAGAACGAAGCGCTCGCCCTCATTGGGAGCCTCGAGCGCGCGAGCGAGCATCCCCTCGCCCAAGCCATCGTGAAGGGCGCGGAAGACCGCGGCATTCACCTGCAGCCCGTCGAGCGCTTCGAGTCCGTCACCGGCCAGGGCGCGCGCGGCGAGGTCGGTGGGCGCAAGGTTGCCGTCGGCAGCCGGCGCTTCATGGAGCGCCTCGGCGCCGTGCCGCAGTCGCTGGCCGGAAAGGCGGACGCGCTCCGCGTGCAGGGCAGGACCGCGATGTTCGCCGCAATTGACGGTCGCGTCGCCGCCGTCCTCGCTGTCGCCGACCCGATCAAGGAATCGACGCCAGACGCGATGCGGGCGCTGCAGGCCGAAGGCGTGCGCGTGGTGATGCTCTCGGGGGATTCGCGCACGACCGCGGAGGCGGTCGGCCGGCAGCTCGGCATCGAGGACGTGATCGCGGAAGTGCTGCCCGAGCAGAAGGTGGACACCATCAGGACCCTGCAGGCCCGTGGGCGCGTCGTCGCGATGGCGGGCGATGGGATCAACGATGCGCCGGCGCTCGCCCAGGCGCACGTCGGGATCGCCATGGGCACCGGCACGGATATCGCGATCGAGAGCGCGGGCGTGACGTTGGTCAAGGGGGATCTCCGCGGCATCGTGAAAGCGGTTCGCCTCTCGCGCGCGACGATGCGCAACATCAAGCAGAACCTGTTCTTCGCCTTCTTCTACAACGCGCTGGGCGTGCCGATCGCGGCCGGCGTGCTCTACCCCTTCCTCGGCCTGCTGCTCTCCCCGATGCTCGCCGGCGCCGCGATGTCGATGAGCTCGGTGTCGGTCGTCACCAACGCACTGCGCCTGCGCAGGGTCGTGCTCTAGGACTCATGTTCCATCGCGGTATCCCGCTGCTCGTATCGGCGCTGTTCGCGCTCGCGGGAAGCGGTTACGCGGTGGAGATCGCGGCGCCCTACGTGCCCACGGCGCCGTCGGTCGTCGAGCGCATGCTCGAGATCGCGCGGGTCGGACGTGAGGACTACGTCATCGACCTTGGCTCGGGCGATGGCCGCATCAATATCACCGCCGCGACCAAACATGGCGCCCGCGGCCACGGCGTCGAGATCGATCCCCAGCTCGTGTCTCAGGCTCGCGCCAACGCGCGCGCGGCCGGCGTGAGCGATCGCGTGAGCTTCGTCGAGGGCGATCTGTTTGCGGCTGATCTCTCGCGCGCGACGGTCGTCACGATGTACCTGCTGCGGCGCTCCACCATCAAGCTGCGCGACCGCCTGCTCCAGCTCAAGCCCGGCACGCGTATCGTGTCGCACGCGGGCTCGATGGACGATTGGAAGGCCGACCGCTTCGAGATGCTCGACGTCAAGGATCGCGTGCGCGCGGATGCGCCGGTCAAGACCTACATCCACTACTGGATCGTGCCGGCCCGGGTCGCAGGCACCTGGCGCTGGAAGCTGCCCGCCGGCGGCCGGACCGTGGACTACGAGCTCGAGCTCTCCCAGAGCTACCAGATGGTCTCGGGAACGCTGCGAGCGGGCGGCAAGGAAGTCACGCTCCAGGAGGCCAGCCTCGAGGGTGAGCGCATCGCGCTTGCATTCACGGCGGACATCGAGGGTCGCGCCATGCGCCACACGCTGGCCGGCCGCGTTATCGGTAACTCGATCGTCGGCACCGCCGCCATCACTGGCGGCCGCGCTAAAGAAAGGCTGGACTGGAAGGCCGGCCTTCAGTCGAAGCCGTAGGCGCGCAGGCGGTCGACGTCGAGAATGCGCACCCGGCGCCCTTCGACCTCGATCAACGCCTTGGACACGAGCTCGTGCAGCAGCCGTGAAAAGTGCTCGTGCGTAAGGTTGAGCTGCGAGGCGATCACGCCCTTCTTTGCCGGCAGCGTCAGCACCGCGTGACCGTTGATGGCGTCGGGCGGAAGCCGGCTCATCAGGTAGGCGATCACGCGCTCGGTGCCCGAACGCAGCGTGCAGTTTTCCAGCGCCCCCAGGACGTGCTGCAGCCGGCGGCTCAGGATCGCCAGCATTTCGCGCGTGAACTCCGGCGTGTGCTCCAGCTCCGCCAGGACGTTTGACTTCGCGATCTGCACCACGCGGGAGTCGGCGAGGGATTCGGCCATTAGGACGTGCGGCCCGCCGAGGAATACGGGGATCTCGCCGAACACGCCCCCGGGTCCCACCAGCTCGACGACCTGCTCGGCCCCCTGGGCACCCTGCAATGCCAGCTTGACCTGGCCTGAGACCACAATGTAGACGCCCCGGCTGGCGTCTCCGCACTTGAATATGACGGTCCGGCTGGGCGCATTCACGAGCGTCGCGCCAGAAAATAGCCGGTCGAGCGCGGCACTCCCCATCTCCTCCAGGAGCGGCAGCCTGGGCAACATCCCGCGCAGGTTCAAAGCCGCGGTATCCATAGCCAATTCTCAGGTTCCTCAAGCCAACAACCGCCCTGATTATTTGCTGTCAGGGCGCCCCCGTATTGATACAGATCAAGTTTTTCCGTGCACCGCAGCAGGACCGCGTGTGGTTGCCCCTGAAGACCGTTGACCGCGCGGGGGGCGGCGTACCAGAATGGGCACGCCTTCCGATTGTGATTCGTATCAAGGATTTTGGACGGGGCGCTTGGTAGATTGCCCCGAAGGTTCGGACGGCGGACTCAAAGGGGGGGTGCAGCATGCAATCCAGTTCGCGCGGCCGCTGGTCACGGAAGCGGTTCGTTCTTGCTTCGGCAGTTGCCCTGTTCCTGTCGGCCGCGGGCGTTGTCTCGCTTCGAATCGCTGAAGCGCAACTTCCTGCAGGCCGCGATGTCGTCGAGGTCTGCAAGGCCTGCCACGCAGACTACGTCCAAAGCTACCTCGCCCACCGGCACGGGCAAATGGGAAATGTGAAGGGGCCCGACTGCCAGACGTGCCATGGCAATGCCGAAGCGCACGTCCGGGCCGGCGGCGGCATGGGCGTCGGCGGCATCCTCGGTTTCAACAACAAAGCGATTTCGGCCGACCGGAAAGCCGGGGTCTGCCTGTCGTGCCACGAGGGCAACCGCCACCTCGCCTTCTGGGACGCGGGCAAGCACAAGAAGAACGACGTCTCCTGCAATAACTGCCACAGCCTGCACGGGACGCCGGGCAAGGGCTCGACGATTGCACTGGTCACCCCGAATCCGCAGGTCGCGCCCTATGAGACCACCGTGCGCCAGCTCCAGTACGAAACCTGCACCTCGTGCCACCGGCAGATCCGCTCACAGCTGCTCAGGCCCTCGCACCACCCGATCATCGAGGGGCGAATCAACTGCACCGATTGCCACAATCCGCACGGCGCGCTGTCGCACGCCATGGTCAAGAGCGAGTCGGTCGTGCAACTGTGCACGACCTGCCATGCGGAGAAGCGCGGCCCCTTCATCTGGGGGCACCCGCCGGTCGAGGAGAACTGCCTCATCTGCCACAACCCGCATGGCTCCAACCACGCGCGGCTGCTGGCGGAGAAGGCGCCCAACGTGTGCCAGGACTGCCATGACGCCGCGAAGCATCCCGGAACGGTCTACGGCGGCGGCGGCGGGTGGAACACGATACCGCCGGGCGGCACGCCGAACACCCGGCTCATCGCGCGTGGCTGCGTGAACTGCCACTACCACGTCCACGGCAGCAACGCCCCGGCCAATCGCGGGAAGTACTTCCTCCGGTAAGAGGCTGACCATGAGACCCAGACTGCTGGCGATACTGGTTGCGAACCTGTTCAACGCCGCGCTGCCCGCCCTTGCCGCCGAGGGCGACATGACGGTTTCCGGCTCGGTGAGCGTGGGCGGCCAGCACGTCAACGAGAACGCCGCCGATCCCTCCAAGCTCAATGAATACCGCGACCTCGACAGCGGGGGACTGCTCAATTTTGAGTTGAGGGGCCGCGGTGGCCAGTGGTACTTCGATGCCTTCGGCGAGAACATCGCCCGCGATGACCAGTACCTCGATCTGCGCGGGGGGCGTTACGGAACGCTCAAATATCAGGTCTACAGTAACGAGCTCCGGCACAATTTCGGCTCGGGCCCGGGCGCGCTCTCGCCCTATTCCGGCATCGGCACGTCCCAGCTCACAGCCACGTTCCCGAACGTGAACGTGGGCACCTGGAACGGGTTCGATCATTCCTACACGCGCCGCGACACCGGCGGCAATATCGAGTTCTCAGGGGGCACGCCGTGGTACGTGCGCGCGGACGTGAACGAGGTCAGGCGCAAGGGCATCAACGTCTTCGCCGGCGCGCAGGGCACCAACCCGGGCGGCGGCTTCATAGACCTGCCGGCGCCGATCGACTACACAACCCACAACTCGTCCCTGGAGGGCGGCTATTCGTCCAAGCGGGGGCATATCGCGGTCAGCGGGCACTACAGCAAGTTTTACAACGACAACGAGCTGCTCAACTGGTCGAACGGTAATCTCTCGCCTGCCAACCCGACTAACTACGATACGACAGTGCTGCCGCCCGACAACGAGCTGATCCGGGTCGCCATGAACGGCAACCTGCGGCAGCTCTTCTGGAACTCGACCCTTGCCGGACGCGCGACTTACAGCAAGCTGACCGACAACGTCGCGATACAGCCCACCATGCTGAGCACGGGGTCCACCAACCCCGCGACGGCGTCGAGCACCCCGACGTTCGACGGCGAGATCGTGAAGAGCACGGTTTCTCTCTCATTCTCCTCGAATCCCGCGCGGGCGCTCGACACGCGGATCTATTACAACTGGGCGAAAGAGGACAACAACTCCACCCATGTCACGTTCAATCCGGCGGGCGGGACGAACCTCCAGTGCGCCAACTTCGCGGGAGTCGCTGGCGCGTGCACGCCCGAGCCGTACGAGTACGAGAAGAATAACCTCGGCGTCGAGGCGGGCTATCGCTTCAGCCGCCAGAACAAGCTCTCGGGCGGGATCGACTGGCTCGACGCCGAGCGCGAGCGCATCGACTTCACCGAGACCACCGACTGGAAGGTTTTCGCGGAATGGAAAAACAGCGCCTTCGACATGCTCGACACGCGGCTCAAGTACCAGTTTCTGACCCGCGACTCGACCTGGAGGCCCGCGGCGCCGCCCGCGCCGCCCGCCCGCGCCCCGATCATCGACGACTACGTGCGCCGGTTCGACCTCGCGAACGTGGACCAGAACCTGGTCAAGCTCACCTTCGACTTCTCGCCGCGGCCGTTCCTCGACTTCGGCTTCGAGGCGCTCTACAAGAAGAACGACTACAAGGACACGCAGCTCGGACGCACCGACGATCAACGCCAGGAATACTACCTGAGCTTCGCCTTCGGCGACCCGAAGAAGCTCCGGTTCCTCGTCTTCGGCGACATCGAGCTGGTGGAATTCAATTCCGATCACCGCGTGGGTGCAGGTAACCCCGACCCGTCACAGCCGCCGTCCGGTGGTCCTCCGAGCACGACCTACAACTGGACGGCAAAGAACAAGGACACGAGCTGGATGGTGGGTCTCGGAACCGACTGGGTCGCGACGTCCAAGCTGACCATCAAGGCCTCGGCGATCTACGCCGAGACCGACGGCAGCGTCGACTTCGCGGCGCTGCCTAGCGGCGGCGTGGCGCCGGTCGTGACACCCGCAACCCTGCTGCCGATCGCAGCCGTCGACGACACAACCCGGTTCTCGTTCAATCTGAAAGGGATCTACACGGTCAACAAGAGCTGGGAACTGACTGGCGGCTACGCCTACGAGAAGTACAAGTACAGCGACATCGGCTATGATGGCTTCCGCTACGTTGCGGGCGCCGGCGCTTCGGCCTCCTATATGACGGGGCAGTACGCGTTCCAGCCCTACACCGCGAACATCTTCTACGCGATGGGCACCTACAAGTTCTGATCCATGAAAGGAGCGATCGTGAAGGCAATGGTTCTGGTTGCGGTGGCCGCAAGCATGCTGGCGGCGGGGTTCGGGTTCGCTCAATCGGGCGCGGACGTCGTGAAAGCCAAGGGCTGCATGAACTGCCACGACGTCGACAAGAAAAAGGTGGGCCCGTCGTTCAAGGACATCGCCGCCAAGCGCAAGGGTGCGCAGGCCGAGATCATCGCCAAGCTGAAGGATGGCAAGGGCCACCCGAAGGCCGCGGCCTCGGACGCGGAGATCAAGGCGGCGGTGCAGCACGTGCTGTCCACGAAGTGAATCCCGGATTACACCTCACGTCGACGGGAAAAGCTGGCTGCGGCCAGCTTTTTTTGTACTGATGATCGAAGTCCGGACCGCGATCGCTTCGGTCCGTATTAGAATTGGACTTTGATTTCGTGAGGACCTTCTCCATGAGGAGCCACACCCGCGCGAAGACGCTTTCCGGGGTGCCGGTACGGCGTGCGGCTTCGGCCGTCGTCGTTCTCGCCGTGTTCATTGCACCACAGATTTCCGGCGCGCAGCCGCGCGAGCGCAGCGGCAAGGAAGTCGTGGATTCCGTGTGCGCGGCCTGCCACCAGTCCGGCGCGAAGGGCGCGCCGCGGATTGGCGACAGGAAAGCCTGGTCGAAGCTCGCGGAGCGCGGGCTCGGCAGCCTGACCGCGAGCGCGCTGAACGGCGTGCGCAAGATGCCCGCGCACGGGGGCGCAAAGGGACTCACCGACATCGAGATCGAGCGCGCCATTACCTACATGGTGAACCGGTCGGGCGGCAAGTGGGCCGAGCCGGTCAGCGGCCTGACGCCGGCGGTCGAGCGCAGAGGTGAGCAGATCGTCAAGGCCCAGTGCGCGAAGTGCCACCAGACCGGGGTCAGCGGCGCCCCGAAGATCGGCGACCGCGCGGCCTGGACCCCGCGGCTGAAGCGCGGCGTCGATTACCTCGTGCGCTCCGCGATTAACGGGCACGGGCCGATGCCTCCCCGTGGCGGCATGGCCGACCTCACGGATTCGGAGCTTCGCGGCGCGATCCTCTACATGTTCAACCCGGCCCCCGCGCCGGCGAAGGGCGCGCCGGCCGCGCTGCCGAAGGCATCCGACGCAAACCACAAGGTCGTCGGCGACACGGAGATCTACCTGGGCATCGTGTCGGCGGTATCGATCCGCGACCAGTACCCCAAGGGGAGCCCGGAAAGCACGATGCACGGAGGCGTGCCGACCGGCAAGGGCTATTACCATCTGAACCTCTCGCTGTTCGACGGCAAGACGCGCGCGGCGATCACGGATGCGCAGGTCGAGGCGAGCGTGCGGGAAGCGACAGCAGGCGAAACCAAGAAGCTCGAGCTCGTGACGCTCGGCAACATGAAGAGCTACGGCAACTATTTCCGGATGTCGAGCAAGAACCCCTACACGATCAGCGTCAAGATCACCCGGCCCGGAATGGCACGTCCGGTCGAGGCGCAATTCCAGCACAGGCATTAGAGCATTCACGGCCGGAGGCAATGGAACGAAGCGCGCGAAATCTTCTCCTCGCCTCGGTCGTGCTCGCGACGGGCGCGGGCCTCGCGCTTGCCGCGCCCGCCGGCGCGGCGCAGCCGGCCAAAGTGAAGCCCGCGCCCGGCGATGACCTCCGAGCCGCGTATGCGGGGCCGCTGGAGATCGCGGACGGCAAGCGTGTCGCCGAGGCCTCGTGCGTCCGGTGTCACGGTCCGACCGGCATCAGCACCACGAAGGACGTGCCGCACCTCGCCGGCCAGCGCGCGGTCTACGTCCACCTCGAGCTGAAGGCCTATCAGTCCGGCGCGCGCGACGACAAAGCCATGACGGCAGCCGTCAAATTCTTGAGCGATGATGCGCTGGTCAAGGTGTCTGCCTATTACGCCAGTCTCGATCCGGCGCAGCCGGTCGTCGCGAAGGCCGCAAAAGTCGGCGCCCGGCCCGATCCGGTCGCAGCCGGCAAGGCCGCGGCGGCGGGCTGCGCGGGATGTCACGGCGAAGGCGGTGTCACCAGGATCCCGGGCATGCCGAACCTCGTGGGCCTGGATCCGAAGTATCTCGTCGCGGCCATGAAGGCCTACAAGAGCGGCCAGCGCAAGCACGACATGATGAAATCCCTGCTGGGGGCGCTGGGCGATGCGGAGCTCAACAACATCGCGCTTTATTACGCGCTGCAGAAGCCCGCGCGCGCTCAAACGCCGGCCACCGGCAACGCGGCGGCGGGCAAGGCCGCCGCCGCGGCCTGCGCCGCGTGCCACGGAGAGGCGGGCGTCAGCGTCAATCCCGCGACGCCAAGCCTCGCCGGACAGGACGCGCAGTACTTCGCAGTCGCGATCCGGACGTATGCCGATGGCTCGCGCAAGGACGACGCGATGAAGGGCCCGGCGGCCGCGCTCGACGAGCGCGCGACGCAGGACCTGGCGGCGTATTATGCGACCCAGCAGCCGCAGCGTCCCAAGGTGCGCAAGCCGCTCTCCACCGCGGAGCTGGCGGCGCGCTGCGATCGCTGTCACGGCGTCAACGGCAACAGCACCGATCCACGCCTGCCGGCGATCGCGGGGCAGCGGCTGGATTACCTGGAGCGAGTCCTGCACGCCTATCGCACGGGCGCGCGCAAGAGCCCGGCGATGGCCGCCATGTCCGAAATGCTGACCGAGGCCGACGTCGAGAACCTGGCGGCGCATTACGCGCGCCAGCGCGCGCGCGCGGTCGTGTACGTGACGCTGCCGGCCAGGTGAGGCATACCCCGGATTTCACGCAACCATCCTGAAGGAGCGCAACCATGAAACGCCTGCTATTGATCTCAGCGGCCCTCTCACTGCTTTCGATGTTCGGCATCGCACAGGCCGGCGGCGACCCCGCGGCCGGCAAGACCAAGGCCGCAGCGTGCGCCGGGTGCCACGGCGCCAGCGGCGAGGGGAACAAGCCGAATCCTCCCATCGCCGGCATGCCCGAGGCCAAGTTCGTGCAGGCCATGAAGGACTACAAATCGGGCAAGCGCGCGAACCCGATCATGAAGACATTCGCGGACCCGCTGAGCGACCAGGACCTCGCAAATCTGGCTGCCTACTACGCGTCGCTGAAGAAGAAGTGAAGCCGGAGAGCCGGCCCATGACCCAGGCGCCCCTGCACAGGCTCTACCATCACTATTCGGAGCTGCCGTGGAGCATGCGCGTGCTGTTCACGGCCGCGCTCGTCATCCTGGGCCTGGGCTACATGTTCGGCCTGATCTACCTGTTTCACACGTATTCCGGACGTGACGGGAACCCGATGACCCTGTCGTACGACGACCTGGTCATCGCCTACAGCGGGACGGGACAGCACTCGCGCCTCGAATCGGCTCTGCGCGGACCCATGTCCACCATGCTTCCGCCGGACGAGATGAACACGTTCGTGTCCTGGGTGCGGGAAGGAGCCGATCGCGCCCGCTACGAAGCGCAGATCCGGCCGGCGATCGACAAGCGCTGCCTCTCGTGCCATGACGGCAGCAACCCGCACCTGGTGAACCTCGGCGGTTACGACAACCTCAAGAAGGTGACGGAACGCGACACCGGCACCGATATCTTCACGCTCGTGCGGGTGTCGCACATCCACCTTTTCGGGCTCACGTTCATCTTCTTCATCATGGGCTTCGTCTTCAGCCATGCCTATGTGCGCCCGGTCTGGCTGAAGTCCACCGTCATCGCCCTGCCCTTCTTCGCCATCGCGGTGGACGTGAGCTCCTGGTACTTCACCAAGCTCTACCATCCGTTCGCCTGGGTAGTGATGGCCGCCGGGGCGGTCATGGGGCTGTGTTTCGCGTTCATGTGGGTCGTGTCCATGTACCAGATGTGGTTCTCGCGGACCCCCGCCGCGGTCTCGCAGAGGTCGGGCGGCGGGCACGTTATCGGCTGACATTCGGGGCTCCCATGAAAAAAGCGCTCATTCTGGGCATCGTGGTGTCGGCGTTGCTGGCGGGCTGCGGCGAACGGGAGAAAACGGCCGCCAGGCCCGCGACCGCGAAGCCGCTGGGAGACGCAGCGGCGGGCAAGGCGATCGCGGAGCGCGATTGCAGGACGTGCCACGGGCTGGATGGCCGCGGCGTTGCCCCGGGCGTTCCGCACCTCGCGGCGCAGCGGGAGCGCTACCTCTTTCTGGCATTGACGGAATATCTCGAAGTCCGGCGCACCCACGCCGCATTGAGGGAGCTGGTCAAGCGGCTGACGGAAACGGAGCTGCGCAACGTGGTCGCCTACTACGCGAGCCAGCCCCCCGTCGCCGCGGCTTCCGAAAGGGGCGCCCGCCAGGTCACTCTGCTGGAGCAAGGCAAGGCGCTCGCAGGGACTTGCGTGAAGTGCCACGGCGAAGAAGGCAACAGCACGACTTCTGGCATACCGAGCCTGGCGGGCCAGCAGCCCTATTACCTCGTGACAGCCGTGCTGGAGTACCACCGCGGCGAGCGCAGGACGGCGCCGATGGAAAAGATCCTGCGCGATGTCGGCCGGCGCGACCTGGAGAGCCTCGCCCTTTATTTTGCATCCCGGACACCAGCGCAGCGGCCGGCACCATCGCGTGGCGATCCCAAGGCGGGCGAGCCCCGGACCGCCATGTGCGGCGGCTGCCACGGGCCGAACGGGGTCAGCCGCGATGCGGCGACGCCGAGCCTCGCCGCGCAGGACTTCCAGTACCTGGTGAAATCGATCAAGGCCTACCGCACGTCGCGGCAGCACTGGGGCATGCAGCGCTTCGTCGGCGCCCTCACCGACAAGGATATCGAGAACATCAGCGCGTTCTACGCAGTGCAGCCGTCCCGGCCCGCCGACAGCGTGCCGAGCACAGCGCGCGAGCTCGCCGCGAAGTGCGATCGCTGCCACGATGCCGAAGACACGCCCAAGATGGTGACCCCGATCCTGCGCGGCCAGGACAAGGATTACCTGGTCATGGCGCTCAGGGCGTATCGCGATGACAAGCGCGAAAGCACGACGATGCACCGGATGAGCATCGTCTACAGCAACGCGGTCATCGATGACATCGCGTCCTATTACGCGAGCCAGCCGCGCGACAAGCGCTGACCGCAGACTCGCGCGGCCGCGCAGCAACTCGAGACAGGGTGGGGACAACATGAACGACAAGATCCTGATGCGCCTTGGGAACTTTCTGCGCAACAGCTGTTCGCCGCGCGCGCTCGTCCTCGCCGGCGTGCTGGGTCTTGCCGGCGCATCGGGAACGGCCGTTGCGCAGCCCGCGGAAAAGATGCCGAACGAAGTCTGCCTGTCGTGTCATGGAAACGAAGGCTTCGGCATGCCCGGCCCCGACGGGAGGATGCGCGCGCTGCACGTCGTCAAGGACCGCTTCGAGCAGAGCGTCCACGGCAAGCGCATGTGCGTGGAGTGCCACAAGGACATCACCGCGGTCCCGCACCAGAAAGGCGTGCTGAAGGTGAGCTGCGTGACCTGCCACGAGGACCTGTGGGCGGCCGCAAGGAAGGAAGGCAAGACGCAGGAACACGCCCGCCTGGGAGTCGTCGTCGAGCAGATCGAGCACTACATGAAGTCCATCCACGCCCGGCCCAACCGGGAGGACCAGTCGCGCACGAACGCAACCTGCTACAACTGCCACAACGCCCATTACGTGTACCCGCCGGGCAGCGCGGCGCGCGCGGACTGGCGCCTGGACATTCCCAACGTCTGCGGCAAGTGCCACAGCGCGCAGCGCACCGAGTACGTCGACTCGGTCCACGGCCGGCTGGTGATGGCAGCCGGCAGCCCCGCCGCGCCCGTCTGCTCGGACTGCCATACGACCCATGACGTGGACCGGCCGAAACTGGACCGGATCAAGCTCGTCATCACCAGGAACTGCGGTAACTGCCACGCGGAAAGCCTGCGGTCCTACTCGAACACCTACCACGGGCAGGTCACCACGCTCGGCTACACCTACACCGCGAGCTGCTTCGACTGCCACGGCAATCACGACATCCAGCGGGTCAGCCACCCGCGGGCCACGGTGCATTCGAACAACCGGCTCCAGACCTGCCAGAAATGCCATGCCGGCGCGACCGCGGGTTTCGTCACCTTCCAGCCTCACGCGAACACCCACGATTTTCAGCGCTATCCCTACATGTGGGTCACTTCGAAGTTCATGATCGCGCTGCTGCTGGGCGTATTCGCCTTTTTCTGGACGCACTCCGCGCTCTGGTTCTACCGGGAATACCGGGACCGCAAGCAGGGCAAGCATGCGCCGCACGTGGCGACGGGCGACCTGCCGCAACTGCAGGGCAAGCACTTCAGCCGCTTCGGCCCGGTGTGGCGCCTCGCCCACCTGGTCTTCGCCGTGAGCGTGATGCTGCTGGTTGCGACCGGCATGGCGGTGCTCTACGCAGAGACCGGCTGGGCGAAGAATCTTGTGGGTATGCTCGGCGGCCCGCGCGCGGCCGCCTTCCTGCACCGGGCAAGCGCGGCCACCATGCTGGGGATATTCTTCATCCACCTCGTCTACATGGCGGTGCGGGTCGTGCCGCGGTGGAAACTTTCCGACTGGTTCGGGCCGAATTCGCTGGTGCCGACGTGGAAGGATCTCAGTGATGCCGTCGGCATGTTCAAATGGTTCTTCGGCAAGGGGCCGCGGCCAGCGTTCGAGCGCTGGACCTACTGGGAAAAATTCGACTACTGGGCGGTATTCTGGGGCCTGGCCATCATCGGCGGCAGCGGCATGGTGCTCACGTTCAAGGAAACCGTCGCGTCGGTGCTGCCGGGGTGGGTGTTCAACGTCGCGACGCTGGTGCACGGCGAGGAGGCGATCCTCGCCGCGGTGTTCCTGTTCACCGTGCATTTCTTCAACAACCACTTCCGGCCCGACAAGTTGCCGCCGCCGGACATCGTGATGTTCACCGGCACGGTGCCGCTGGAGGAATTCCGGCGCGAGCATCCCCTCGAATACGGGCGGCTCGCCGCCTCGGGCGAGCTGGCCCGGCATATCGTGGACGCGCCATCGGCGCCCATGACGCTGGGTTCGCGGGTGCTGGGCCTCGCCCTCATCGCCGCGGGCCTGATACTGCTGGCGCTGGTGCTGATCGGCTTCGTCGGCCAGCTGCGCGGCTGACCGGCCGATTGAACGGAGCAGCGCCGGCCGGGACTGTTGCGCTACCGCAGCAGCGGCGACTTCGCGGCACCGAGGTCGAGGCCCGAGACCCTGGCCAGCAAAGACGCGGACATACTACCCCGTCGCCACGCGTTCCATCATCCCGGCTTCCCGTCCAGCCGCGGCCGCGTAAGGACCGGCCAGTAGCGGACGGCGTAGAGCCCGAACGCCGCGCCCCAGAAAAGTCCGGAGAGCTGCACGCTCGCCAGGTAGGCCGGCGGCGCCATGCCGCCGAAGACCCGGACGGCCGCGGCGAGCTGCACCAGCACGAACATCGAGAGCTCGAAGCCGTCCGCCGTGAGCGTCCGGCCGGTATGGCCGCGCGCGGTACGGGTCATCATGCCGAGAGTCAGCCCCCCGATCGCGCCCACGGTCAGCGCATGGACGGCGAACGGCTCGACCGGCAGCCCCATGCCGGACAGCCCGCGCAGCAGAAGGTGCACGACGATCCACGCATAGGCCGCGTGCAGTGTCCACACCAGCGGCGTGGAGATCGTACGCCACGACCTCCAGAGGAAAAGGCGCGCCCCATGCGAGCCCGCGGCAATCAACGCGATCGCGCCAACGATCGCGGGTTGCGGCTGGAAGGCATCGGTGATGAATAGCAGCAGGATGGAGCCCAGTGCCAGCTTTTCCACCAGCGGATGGCGCGTCGCTCCGGCGCCCGGCACGCCGTTGTTGGTGAACATCGGTATCACGCGCCCGCCCATGACCGCCATGATGAACAGCATCACGTCCAGGCCCAGCACCAGATCGAGCCTCGGCGGCAGCGCCGCCATGCCCAGCAGCGCAAGGTGCAGCGCGGCGATCAGCGCGCTCATCAACGCGAGCAGTCCGACGAAGAAGTAATTCCGGACATTGCGCACGCGCAGCAGCGGGATCGCAATCGCTATCGCGAGCGCCAGCGGGAACGCCGCGTTGACGGCTGCCGCCGCGGTGCCCCACGGCATCAGGACCAGTATCCGGCCGGCCACCCAGAGCCCCGCCAGCGCCATCAGCGGCGCACCGGTCGCCGTCGGCTGGCCCGTCCAGGCGCGCACGGCGGTCAGCAGGAAGCCCGCGACCACCGCCAGCGTGTAGCCGAACAGCATCTCGTGGCCGTGCCAGAGCGGTCCGTGCAGGTAGGGAGCCGGCAGCCAACCCGAGAATTGCGCGGCCCACAGCGGTACGCTGAGCGCGGCGAAGACGCTTGCGAGCAGGTAAAACGGGCGGAAACCCAGGTTCCACAGCGCGAAGCCGGGGGCGGCAGGCTGCGTGGATGGCTGCAATCGATCGATCGGTGGCGGGGTCATTGATTTTTGATCGTCATCGACTTACAGGTATCCGTGGCTGCCCGCCACGGCGCCGAATACCGTGATGAGGCTCAGGAGCAGCAGCACCCAGTGGAAGCGCTGGATCAGCGCGAACGTGCCGGACGGGTCCCGGTGCAGCCGCTCGAGCAGCCTGCGATGAAGATACAGCGGCTCGAGCACGAACAGTATCAGCGTGAACAGCAGCCAGACCGCCACCATCGCATGCATCCACCAGAAGCGCGCCTCGGCAAAGCGCGCCCACAAGTTGAATTGCCAGGCGAGCCAGAATCCGGTTACGCCGGCGAGCAACGTCGTCCAGCGTGCCTGCGCGGCGAAGCGCGATTCGAGCCGCTGGAAAAGTTCGATCTGCTCTGCGGCATTGGCATGGCGCCGCAAGGCGGGCAGCAGAACAGTCGTGACCATCGCCACGCCGCCGATCCAGAGAACGACGGCCAGCACATGCAAGGCGCGCGCGATTCCCGGGATCTCCATGGCTGCGGGGGACCGGGCTTACCGCAACAGCATGGGCTGGCCTTGCCGGTCAAACGGCAGGAAGGAGCCGATCGAGCCGGCCTTGATGGACTCGATCATGTATTGCAGCGATCGGCCGGCTTCTTCGGAGGTCGGCGGCCGGCCGCCGCGCCCGGCCAGGCTGGCGACGAACACGATGGCCCAGTCGTGCCCGAACTGGCGCGACTCTTCCACCAGCGCGGCGAACGTGCCGAGTTCGCTCGGAACCTTGTCCACGGACATGAGCGGCGTAAGCACGCCGCCCTGCCCGGCGTCGAAGCGCGCGCGCTGTTCGGCCGTGCTGTCGCCGGGCAACTCGGCCCCGGCAAAGACGAACAGCAGCCGCTGCGGCTCGGGCTGCTCGCGCGCCGCGCGCAGCAGGTCGTCGAAACTCGAGATGCCCACGCTATCGCACCAGCGGCGTCGCCGCGGCGTTCAAATCTACGCCGCTCACCTCCGCCTGCCCGGCGAGCACGCTCACGTACTGCTGGAGCGCGCGTTGCATCACCCGCTCGCGCAGCCGCTGCGCGATTCGTTCCCGGGCCGCGTCGAAGGGAATCTTCCGGCCCGGCTCGCGCCGGTCCACTGCCAGGATGTGGAAGCCGAAGCGGGTCTTCACGAGTTGCGGATAGATGCCGGTATAAGCCCCGTTGAACAGCGCCTGCTCGAACTCGGGCATCGTCTCCCCGCGCGCAAGCTGGCCGAGATTGCCGCCCTGCCCGCCCGACGGGCAGTTCGACAGCTCGCGCGCGAGCGGCTCGAATTTCGAGGCATCCTTCGAGAGCTCGCCGAGCGTCAGTTCCGCCTTCGCCCGGATCGCGGGCACCGGGGCGCCCGGCGTCACCTGGAACAGGATATGCCGTGCGAACGCGAGCTCACCGCTCGCGAACTCGGCGGGGTGCGCGTCGTAGTAGCGCCGGCATTCCTCCTCGCCGGGCTCCGGAGTCGTCACTTCCTTCTCGAGCAGGCGCTCGATCGCCGCATCGGCTGCTTCACCCGAGACATCCGGAGCGGCAAGGCCCGCGGCGACCGCGCGCTGCCGCAGGAGCTCGCGCACCGCCGCCGCCTGCGGCGACGCGTTGCCCGCCGGATCCACCACGACGCCATTGACCGCAACCGTCATCCCTGCACCCCGGTGGGCTTCCATTTGCGGCGCGTGCGCACGATCTGGTAGGGCCGGAAGAGATAGGCGAGGACGCCGAACCCGCTCCAGACATGCACGAGGCGCGTGAAGGGGAAGATGAGGAAGATCGTCAGCCCGAGGAAGATGTGGAGCTTGAATAGGAGCGGGGCGCCGATGATGAGATCGGCGGCGCCGCCGCGGAAAGTGACGATGCGCTGCGCCCACTCGGTGAACTTCAGCATCATCGAGCCGTCGAGGTGCTGGCCGGAGAGCGGAATCGTCGCGAGCCCGAGCGCGAGCTGGAGCCAGAGAATGGCGAGGATCGCGATGTCCCAGCCGCGCGTGTTGGACCAGATGCGCGGATCCGCGATGCGCCGGTGGATGAGGAGCGTCAGGCCGACGATCCCGAGCACCCCGGCGATGCCTCCGCTTGCCATGGCGAGGATCTGCTTTTCGCCGGCGCTCATCACCCACGCGTAGCTTGCGTGGGGCGCGAGCAGGCCGAACAGGTGGCCGACGAAGATGAACAGCACGCCGATGTGGAAGAGGTTGGAACCCCAGCGCAGCTCGCGCGCGCGCAGGAGCTGCGAGGAGTCGCTCTTCCAGGTGTATTGCTCGCGGTCGAACCGGAGCAGGCTGCCGGCAAAAAACACCGAGAGCGCGATGTAGGGGTAGATCCCGAACAGGAACTGATGAAGGACATCCATGTTTCGCTCCAGCTAAGTCCTCCCTCTCCGCTCGGGAGAGGGTGAACGGGTGAGGGGCGGCACGAATTTCATGACCGCGATTGCCGCACGCGCGCTCGGCGGCCGCGCTGGCCCGAATGCCGGTGCCTCGGCCCAGTCGTCGTCCGTGGGCGGCTCCGGCTCGGGCGCCGGTGCTTTGCCAAAGTCCACGCCGCTCTCCCCTGCGGCGGCGAGGACCGCGTCGAACACCGCTGCGTAGCGACTGCCCCGTCCGGCGAGCCGCTCGCCCACCGCGCGCAGGATATGCGCGCAATCTCCGAGCATCTCGCGCGCCTCGGCGATCGGCCGGCAGCTCAGATACTCGAGCACCGCGGGAAGGTAGTCCGGCAGCTCGCTCCCCGCGAGATTGAATCCCGCCCGCTCGTAGACGCGTCCCAGGTCCACCATCGCCTGCCCGCGCTCGCGCGAATCGCCGTGCACGTGCTCGAAGAGGTGGAGCGAGGTCGCGCGCCCGCGGTCGAAGAGCGCAACGTAGCGCTCCTCCAGCTCGAACGGGTCCGCGCGCCGCAGCTCGGACACCAGGTCCGACAGGCGCTGCTTCTGGGCTGCTCCGATGAGACGCGACGACTCCACGACGCCGGAGATTTCCGGGAGCGCCTCGATCAACTCGCGGCCGGGATAGGCGAGAAGCGCGCCGAGCGCGCGGAAGGTCAGCATGTCAGTAGTCCACCGCGTTCTCGGGCGTCTTCGCGGCGATCGTCTTCAGCGGGATCACCTTCTTGCCCGCCATCTTGCCGCCGAAGAGGCTTCCCGGCGTCTCGCCGTCCGAGCACGAGTTGCCGAACGAGAACCCGCACTCGCCGCGCAGCTGGTAGGCGTTCTCCGCGTACTCGCGGTGCGTGGTCGGGATGACGAAGCGGTCCTCGTAGTTCGCGATCGAGAGGTAGCGGTGCATGTCCTCGACGGTGCGCACCGACAGACCGACCTGCTCGAGCAGCTTCAGGTTGTCGCGCCGCTCGAGCTGCCGCTCGCGGTAGAACGCGCGCATCGCGAGCATGCGCTCGAGCGCGTGGACCACCGGCTCCTCGTCGCCCGCGGTGAGGAGGTTCGCGAGATAACGCACCGGGATGCGCAGGCTTCTCACGTCGGGGATCGCTCCGAACTCACCGATGTGGCCGGCGTTGGCCGCCGACTGGATGGGCGAGAGCGGCGGCACGTACCACACCATGGGGAGCGTCCGGTACTCCGGATGCAGCGGAAACGCGATCTTCCACTCCATGGCGAGCTTCCACGCCGGGGAGATCTTCGCCGCTTCGAGCCACGCTTCCGGCACCCCGTCGCGCCGCGCCTGCTCCTGCACTTCCGCGGCATGCGGGTCGAGGAAGATCCCGAGCTGAGCCTTGTAGAGATCCTTCGGGCTTTCCACCGACGCGGCTTGCTCTATGCGGTCGGCGTCGTAGAGCAGCACGCCGAGGTAGCGGATGCGCCCGACGCACGTCTCCGAGCACACCGTGGGCTGGCCGGCCTCGATGCGCGGATAGCAGAAGATGCACTTCTCCGCTTTGCCGGTGGACCAGTTGTAGTAGATCTTCTTGTAGGGGCAGCCCGACACGCACATGCGCCAGCCGCGGCACTTGTCCTGGTCGATCAGCACGATGCCGTCCTCCTCGCGCTTGTAGATGGAGCCCGAGGGACAGGACGCGACGCAGGTCGGATTCAGGCAGTGCTCGCACAGGCGCGGCAGGTACATCATGAAGGTGTTCTCGAACTGGCCGTAGATGTCCTTCTGGATGTGCTCGAAGTTGGCGTCCTGCGAGCGCTTCGAGAACTCGCCGCCGAGGATCTCCTCCCAGTTCGGGCCCCACTCGATCTTCTCCATGCGCTGCCCGGTGATGACCGAGATCGGGCGCGCGACCGGTGCGGTCGGCATCTCGGGCGCGGTCTGCAGGTGCTCGTAGTCGAAGGTGAACGGCTCGTAGTAGTCGTCGATCTGCGGCAGGTGGGGATTGGCGAAGATCTTCATCAGGAGCCCGAGCCGCCCCCCCTGCTTCGGCACGATCCGGCCGCTCGACTTGCGCTCCCAGCCGCCCTTCCAGCGCTCCTGGTTCTCCCAGTCCTTGGGATAGCCGATGCCGGGCTTGGTTTCCACGTTGTTGAACCACGCGTACTCCATGCCGAGGCGCGAGGTCCACACGTTCTTGCACGTGACCGAGCAGGTATGGCAGCCGATGCACTTGTCGAGGTTCAGCACCATCGCGATCTGCGCGCGGATCTTCATCGCCGTCTCCTCACTTCGCGGCCGCGGCCGACGGGACATCCATCCAGTCGACCTTGGCCATCTTGCGCACGATCACGAACTCGTCGCGGTTCGAGCCCACCGTGCCGTGATAGTTGAACCCGTAGGAGAGCTGCGCGTAGCCGCCGATCATGTGCGTGGGCTTCACCACCGCGCGCGTCACCGAGTTGTGGATGCCGCCGCGGTGACCGGTCACCTCCGACCCCGGCACGTTCACGATCTTCTCCTGCGCGTGGTACATCAGGCACATGCCCTCGTTCACGCGCTGGCTCACCACCGCGCGCGCGGCGATCGCCCCGTTCACGTTGTAGAGCTCGATCCAGTCGTTGTCCTCGATGCCGGCCTTCTTCGCGTCGGTCTCCGACAGCCACACGATCGGGCCGCCGCGCGAGAGCGTCAGCATCAGGAGGTTATCGGTGTAGGTCGAATGGATGCCCCACTTCTGGTGCGGGGTGATGAAGTTCAACACCACCTCGGGGTTGCCGTTGGGGCGCTTGCCCATCATCGGCGCGACGGCGCGCGTGTCCACGGGCGGCCGGTAGACACACAGCGCCTCGCCGAAATCGCGCATCCACGCGTGGTCCTGGTAGAACTGCTGCCGGCCGGTCAACGTCCGCCACGGGATCAGCTCGTGCACGTTGGTGTAGCCGGAGTTGTAGCTCACGTGCTCGCTCTCGATGCCGGACCACGTCGGTGAACTGATGATCTTGCGCGGCTGCGCCAGCACGTCGCGGAAGCGGATCTTCTCGTCCTCGCGCGTCTCGGCAAGGTGCAGGTGATCGCGCCCGGTGATCTTGCCGAGCGCCTGCCATGCCTTGACCGCGACGGCACCGTTGGTCTCGGGCGCGAGCGAGAGGATTACTTCCGCCGCGTCGATATCGGTCTCGATGCGAGGCAGTCCCTTCGTGGGGCCATCCTCGGTCACGGCGTAGTTGAGCGCGGCGAGCCCGTCCACTTCCTTCTCGGTGTTCCAGTTGATGCCCTTGCCGCCGTTGCCAAGCTTCTTCATCAGCGGCCCGAGCGCGGTGAAGCGCTTGTACGTATTGGGATAGTCGCGCTCGACCACGACAATCTGCGGCGCTGTCTTGCCCGGCACGAGGTCGCACTCGCCCTTCTTCCAGTCCTTGACCTCGAGCGGCTGGGCGAGCTCGGAGGGCGTGTCGTGCAGGAGCGGCACGAGCACGACGTCTTTCTCGACGCCGAGGTGGCCGGCCGCGATCTCCGCAAACTTCTTCGCGATGCCCTTGTAGATGTCCCAGTCGCTCCGGGTGAGCCACACCGGGTCCACCGCCGCGGACAGCGGGTGGATGAAGGGGTGCATGTCGGAGGTGTTGAGGTCGTTCTTCTCGTACCAGGTGGCCGTCGGCAGCACGACATCCGAGTAGAGGCAGGTCGTGGACATCCGGAAGTCGAGCGTCACCAGGAGATCGAGCTTGCCTTCCGGCGCGGGGTCGCGCCAGGCGACTTCCTGCGGCTTCGCGCCGCCGGTCGCGCCGAGGTCCCCGCCCTGCACACCGTGCTGGGCGCCGACGAAATGCTTGAGGAAGTACTCGTGGCCCTTGCCCGAGGAGCCGAGCAGGTTCGAGCGCCAGACGAAGAGATTGCGCGGGAAGTTGACGGGGTTGTCGGGATCCTCGCACGAGAGCTTGAGCGAGCCGTCCTTCAGCTTCTTCGCGACGTAGTCCTTCGCCTCCATGCCGGCGGCCGCTGCGTCCTTCGCCACCTGCAGCGGGTTGGCGGCCAACTGCGGCGCGGAGGGCAGCCACCCCATGCGCTCGGCGCGCACATTGAAGTCGATCAGGCTCCCCGGGTAGCGGGAGGCGTCGGCGAGCGGCGAGAGGATCTC
>DATBMB010000101.1:0-7159 GCA_036555035.1 Burkholderiales bacterium
GCGATGACCGGCCTCGGCGTGCACCTCGTGGACGCCTTCATCGATCTCTGCGGCGAGGTGGACGAGGTCTACTGCATCAACGCCCGCCGCGCGGCGCCGCTCGTGGACGACACGACGGTCTTCACGATGAAGCACAAGAACGGCGTGATCTCGACCAACTACTGCACGCTGGCGAGCGCGGCGAGCTATTGCATTGCCGTGTTCGGCAAGAACGGCATCGCCGAGACGGCGCGGCCGAGCCTCGACACCTTCCGCTTCATGCCGGTCGCAGCCCAGGGCGGGCCCCACGCCACCGCGCAGCCGGAAGTGATCGAGCACAAGGGCGTCAACCTGGTGAAGGCGGTGATGGAGGCATTTGCGCAGGCGGCGCAAGGTAAGGCACAATTTCCAGTCACCACCGATCAGATCATTCACGGAGTCGCGGTCTTCGAGGCGATCGTTCAGTCCGCGAAGACCGGAAAGCCGGTCAGGGTCCGCTGAGCCGCGACGTTCCCGCGCCGGAATTGGCTTCCGTCCGGTTCATCGTTGCGCTGCTCGTTTCGGCTGCGTGCGCGCACGCGGTCGCCCAGGTCCCCGGTGGCGAGCCGGGGATACCGGGGATGGCGATGCAGCGCATCGAGGAGCCCGTGTTCAAGGGCCGCGTCGCCGTCTACGAGGCCGGGCGCGGCATGGCACGCTCGATCCTGCTGGTGCACGGCATCGGCTCGGATGGCGCCCGCGATTTCAGCGATCAGATCGCCTGGCTCCGCGAGTCGTTCCACGTGGTCGCCGTGGATCTGCCCGGGTTCGGGCAGTCCGACAAGGGGAATTATCTGTACTCCCCCGCCAACTACGTGGGGGTGCTGAAGCACGTCGCCGACCGCTTGCTCAAGCCGCCGTTCGTGCTGGTGGGGCACTCGCTGGGTGCTGTGGTGTCGCTGCGCTACGCCGCGGCCTATCCGGGCGAGGTGGAACGGCTCGTGCTGATTTCCGCGCCGGGCGTTTTGCATCGCCACTCCACCGCGAGCCGCTACCTGGCCGGCCTGATGGGCGTCTCGCAGAGCGAATTCGACTCGCTCGGATGGCTGAGCCGGCTCTCCGGCAAGCTCCTGACGCCGCTCGAGCGGCTCGGCTTCGACCCGCAAACGGTGCTCGCGGACCCCGAGCAGCGCGCAAGCGCCCTCGGCGGGGATCCCGCGAAGATCGCCGGTCTCGCGGTCGTGGACGACGACCTGCATCGCGAGGTGCCCGAGGTCCGGGCCGAGACCCTCGTCCTCTGGGGCGGGGAGGATTCGCTCGTGCCCCTGCGTAACGCCAGGGTGCTCGCGCAGAAGCTTCCGCGCGCGCACCTCGAAGTCATCCAGGGAGCCGGGCATACGCCGATGCAGGAGACACCCGAGCGCTTTCGGTCCGCGCTCGAGCCGTTCCTCGAGCGCGGCCTGCCGCCGCCCGCGGCGGACGATCCCGCCCCGCTTCCGAGGAACGGCAACGGGCGCTGCCGGCGCGAGCGCGGCCGGGAATTTGGCGGCGAGTACGACAGGCTGACGCTCGAGAGCTGCCAGCAGGCCGTCATCCGCAACGCGCGCGTGCGCGAATTGCTCATCCTCAGCTCCACGGTCACGATCGACGACAGCCACATCGGAGGTGGCAAGACGGGCATGCTCGTGCGCGGCTCCACGGTGGTGATGACCGGTGGGCGCATCGAGGGGGAGGTCGCGATCTCGACCTACGGCAGCCGGCTCGACCTCGCGGCCGTGGAGGTCGAGGGGCGCCAGGCGGCGGTGAAGGCCACGCGGCGATCCTACGTCGTGTTCTCGCTGAGCCGGCTGATGAGTCCCTACACCGAGGGCGAGGTGCACGATTTCTACACCGTGACCCCGGAAAACCCCCGATAATCGATGCAGCCAAGGAGGGAGGCACCCATGGACGCGGTAAAGGACGGCACGCACCTCTACGAAGTCGAGCGGCGGGACCAGCACGCGGCGCGGCCCGGTTTCCGCATCCAGGAGATCCAGATCTCGAAGACGCAGAAGGTGCCCTGGCACTACCACAACAACGTCCAGGACACGTTCTACGTGCTCAAGGGCAACTTGCGGCTGTTCCTGCGCGACCCCAAGGAGGAGGTGCGCCTCGGCCCCGGTGACACCTACACCGTCAAGCCGCGCCGTCCGCATCTCGTCGCGAACGGCGGGGACGCTTCGGCCACCTTCCTCGTGCTGCAGGGCATCGGCGAGTACGACTTCGTCCCGCTCGTCTGAGTGGATACCGACGTCCTGATCGTGGGAGCCGGCCCGACCGGGCTGATGCTCGCCAACCAGCTTGCGCGGCGCGGCGTGCGCGCCCTGATTGTGGATCGGCATTCAGGGCCGGCCCAGCAGTCGCGCGCCATGGCCGTTCAGGCCCGCACGATGGAGATCTATTCGAAGATGGGCCTCATGGAGCAGGCCTTCGCGCTGGGCGCCCGCGGCAACGGCGCGAACCTGTGGGCGAACGGCAGGAAGATGGCGCGTATCCCGCTCGGGGAAATCGGGCAAGGGCTGAGCCCCTTCCCATTCGTTCTCGCGCTCGGCCAGGACGACAACGAGCGAATCATGGGCGAGAAGCTGCGCGACTACGGCATGGCCGTGCAGTGGAACACGGAGCTGATCGCCTTCGAGCAGCATCCCGGCCACGTCAACGCGACGCTTCGGCAGCCCGACGGCACCCTGCGCGGGATCACGGCTGCCTGGCTGGCCGGATGCGACGGTTCGCGCAGCCCGGTGCGCGAGCTCTCCGGCATCACCTTCCCCGGGGCGCCGTATGAGCATGTCTTCTTCGTCGCGGACACCGAGGCGACCGGCCCGATGGTTCCAGCGGAGCTGAACGTCTACTTGTGGCAGGACGGCTTCCACCTGTTCTTTCCGATGCGCGGCAAGGATCGCTGGCGCGTCATCGGCATCCTGCCCAGGGCCATGCGGGGAAGGGGTGACCTGACCTGGGAGCACGTGATCCCCGCCGTGCGCAGGGAAGCCGGCGCGGACCTCGCCTTCAGGTCCTGCGACTGGTTCTCGACCTACCGCATCCACCACCGCTGCGCCGAGCGCTTCCGTGACCGGCGCTGCTTCCTGCTCGGGGACGCCGCCCACGTGCACAGCCCCGCTGGCGGGCAGGGCATGAACACCGGCCTGCAGGATGCCTACAACCTGGCGTGGAAGCTCGCGCTCGTCGTCCAGGGTCGCGCGGACGCGGCCCTTCTCGACACCTATGAGCAGGAGCGCATCCCGGTGGCCCAGCGCCTGCTTAGAACGACCGACCGGATCTTCACGCTGCTGGTTTCCGACAGCCGGTTCGCGGGACTCTTTCGCACGAAGATCATCGCGCGGGTGCTGGCCCGCGCCATGACCATCGAGCGCGTGCGCAGGCTCGCGTTCCGCACGATCTCGCAGATCGGCATCCGCTATCGGAAGAGCCCGCTGTCGCAAACGCACGAAGGCCTGCCCAAGGGCGCGCCCGTGGCGGGTGACCGCTTTCCGTGGCTGCAGCTCAAGCTGGACGCGAACGGCCCGGTCGAGGACCTCTACCAGAAGCTCGAGGACACGCGCTTCAACCTGCTCGTGATCGGGCAGCCTGCGCCGTCGGCGGACGCAATCGGGCTCGACGGTATGCTGCACGTCCACGCGGTACCCGACGATCCCGCCAACGAGACCGAGCTGGCGCGAGCAGGAATCTCCGGGCAGGCGTTCTACCTGCTGCGCCCGGATGGCCACGTCGGCCTGGCCGGGACCCGGCTCGAGCCCGGCGCCGTGCGGCGCTACCTTTCGGAGCGCCAGTTTCGCGTGAATGGGGGAACCGGAAAGCCGGACGCGCTCACTCTGCGCGCCGCCTGAGCCGGTCGTTCAGCACCAGCGCGGCGATGGCGGCGCACTCGATGCCGAAGGGCAGGTAGCCGGCGTAGCCGAGCAGCGGCATCTCGAAGATGCGGAACCGGTCAACGTGCGGGATGCTGTACTCCCAGCGGGCGAGGCTCGCGGAGTTCCACATCTCCCAGAAGAAGCCGCAGACGAGCGCCGCCGCCGAGAAGCTCACGACGCCGCGCCAATCGCCGCCCGCCAGCGGCGCAAGCACGGTGGACCGGCCCGCGAGCCCCTGCAGGCTGATGATGACGAGCACCGGCGAGATCCACACCAGCGGAAACACGAACTCGCGAAATACGCCGAGCACGGATAGCGACGCGGCGGTGAGTATGAGCACAATGGCGGCTGCGAGCCGCGGGTGCGGCAATCTCACCGGACGCCAGCGCGCGAACGCGGCGTCGAGCCGCGGGAAGGTGCCGAGCCATTCCGCGGTGCTCGCGATTGCCGGCAGCACGGTGGAGAAGGCGAGCGTCGCGAAGAAGGTGTACTCGAGCGCATCGAAGTCCGCGATGCCGGTATAGCGCCAGTTGGCGACGAAGCGGTTCAGGTACTCGAAGAACCACCAGAAAAGGGCGCTCAGCGGGAACAGCGCGGCGAAGCGCGCGGGCGCCCGGACCAGGAGGCAGGTTCCGGCGCGCCGCATCGTCAGCGCATTCACCACGGCGATATACCCGAGCCACAGCGGCGTGAAGGTGTGCTGCTGGAAGGGCTCGAACCAGGGGAAACGGGTCCAGGCGAGGGTCCAGCTCGCGGCGAGCCAGGCGAGCGCCACCCAGCCCCAGACCGGGAATGCGCGCTGACCAGCTACCGGGCGCCGTGGCGGGGCGGGCGTCCGCAGAAAGCGCCGGACCAACGGCGTGACGGCCCCCACGATAAACGCAGCGAATAGCCAGAAGGCAATCCAGGAGAATCCGGCTGCAGCCCGGGGGACAGGCCGCGGCGGCAGCTCCAAGTACTCGCCGACCGGTTGCCCGGCGAGCCAGACGCCGGCGAGCGGCGCGCCGAGAAGCATCAGCCCGGTGATTACCACCAGCATCTTGACGTGGATCAAGCCGTCCGTCCGCGGGTACCTTTATTGTTGATTTTAGGGCACCGCGACGGCGGCGCACGAGCTCGAAGGTGGAGACCAATGTGGAACTGATGCTCTTTTCCGGCGTATTTGACCTTCCGTGGTGGGGTCACGTGATCGTGGCCTTGGCGCTCACCCACGTCACCATTGCGTCGGTCACAATTTTCCTGCACCGGCACCAGGCGCACCACGCGCTCGATCTGCATCCGGCGGTGAGTCACTTCTTCCGGCTTTGGCTGTGGCTGACGACCGGCATGGTCACCCGCGAATGGGCTGCCGTGCACCGCAAGCACCACGCCAAGGTCGAGACCCCCGAGGACCCGCACAGCCCGCAGGTGCTGGGTCTCAACCGCGTGCTGTGGGGCGGTGTCTTCCTGTACGTCAAGGAAGCCAACAAGCCCGAGACCCTCGAACGCTATGGCCATGGCACGCCCGACGACTGGCTCGAGCGCCATGTCTACTCGAAGGTCAGCGCGTTGGGGCTGATCCTGATGGGCGCGGCGGACGTGTTCCTGTTCGGGATCGTTCCCGGCGCGCTCATCCTCCTCACGCAGATCGTCTGGATCCCGTTCTGGGCGGCCGGCGTGATCAATGGCATCGGCCACTACTGGGGGTATCGCCACTGGGCCTCGCCGGATGCCAGCACCAACATCGTGCCATGGGGCGTCCTCATCGGCGGGGAGGAACTGCACAACAATCATCACGCCTACCCGACTTCAGCCAAGCTCTCCTACAAGTGGTACGAGTTCGACATCGGATGGCTCTACATTCGAATTCTCGAATTAGTGGGTCTTGCCAGGGTCAAGCACGTCGCGCCCATGCCGCGTTTCACGGCGCCCCGGCCAGCCGTCGATCCGCAAACGCTGCAGGCGGTGGTCACGAACCGCTACGACGTCCTGGCGAGGTATGCGCAGACGGTCCGGCGCGCCCTCGCCGAGGAAATCGGCAAGCTGCGGAAGGTTTCACCGGCGGACGCGAGCGCGCTGGAAGCCCTGAAGCCCTGGCTCGATCGCGATGAGAAGATGCTGCGCGAATCCGAACGCGAGAGACTCGCGGAAGTGCTGCCGAAGTCGCGCGTGCTGCTCACGATGGTTGCAATGCGCAGCGAGCTGGTGGCGGTATGGAAGCGCTCGACGGCCACGCGCGAGCAGCTAGTCAAGCAGCTTCAGGACTGGTGCCGGCGGGCGGAAGCGAGCGGCATCCGGCCGTTGATGGAATTTTCACAGCACCTGCGGAGTTACGCCTAGACTTGCCCTGTCAAGGGGAGGATGCCAGGGCATGAGCGTACCCAGCGGCCGAAGGGCATGCGGCCGGACCAGCCGCACCGCCACCCGCGGTCCAAGGGTCGCAGGACGATGGGGCGGACCGGCGGTCGTTGACCCGTCCGTACGGCGGGCGTAGCATCGTCCGGCAGTCCATCCGCTCATGGAGGTTCGATATGTCGGTACGAACCATCCGATCCGTAATCGAGGGACAGGAACTTGTCTTGGCGCCGAAGAACACGCCGGTAAGCGAAGCGGCGCGCCTGATGAAGAGCCACAACGTCGGAGCGATCCTGGTGGTGGAGGGCGACAAGCTGGCCGGTGTCTTCACCGAGCGCGACGCGCTGTTCCGGGTCGTCGCGGAGGGCCGGGACGCGGCCGCCACCGAGCTCGGGTCCGTCATGACCCCGAACCCGAAGACGGTCCAGGCCGACAGCCCCTTCACGCTGGCGCTTCAAATGATGTATGAGGGCGGATTCCGCAACGTGCCGGTGGTCGAGAACGGCCGGCCGGTCGGGCTGGTGTCCGCCCGCGACGCGCTCGGTCCCGAGCTGAAGGAATTCGTCTACGAGATGCTGCGCCAGGAGCAGACGACGGACGTGCTTGCCTAATGCTCCCACCACCCCGCCCGCATGCGCGGGGACCCCGCCCATCCCGCCGCGCTGCATCGCGGCGGTCGTTCGCCGGCTCGGAGCAATGCTCCTCGAATCCCCGGCTCACCCTCGGGCAGGAGGGGAATAGACGATGAGATTGCCGGACTACACGGTCACCGGCGAAGGCAGGGTGACCGTCTTTCTGCTGCACGGAATCTACGGCTCGAAGGAATACTGGCGCTACCAGACCGAGCGGCTGGTCGCGCGCGGCTACCGGGTGGTGGCGTGGGATGCGCCGGGCTACGGGCTCTCGCCGCTGCCCGTTCCCTTCTCATTCGACGTGGTGGCCGAAGCCGGCGCGGC
>DATBMB010000106.1:0-55551 GCA_036555035.1 Burkholderiales bacterium
CGCACGCGCGGGCCGGCAAGCTGCGGCCGATCGGGGTGACCACCCCGCGCGCATCGGCCACGGCGCCGGAGGTGCCGCCGCTCGCGGTCGCGGCCGGCCTGCCGGGCTACGAGGCTACCCTGTGGTACGGTCTCTTCGCGCCGGCCGGGACGCCGCAGGAGAACGTGGTCCGCCTGAGCAGCGAGGTGGTGACGATCCTGGGGCAGAGCGACGTGGTCGATACGCTCACGAAGCAGGGCGCCGAGCCCGAGGGCATGACGCCCGCGCAGTTCGCGGCCTTCCAGAAGTCCGAGATCGCGAAGTGGGCCAAGGTGGTGAAGGAGGCCGGCATCACGGTCAACTGACCATGGCCTCCGGGGTCTTCGACGATGCGCTGATCAAGCACCTCTGGAGCACGGACGAGCTGCGCGCGATCTTCAGCGATCGCAACCGCGTCCAGAAGTGGTACGACTACGAGGCGGCGCTCGCGCTGGAGCAGGCCGAGCTCGGCATCATCCCGCGCGCGGCCGCGCAGGAAATCGCCGCCCGGGCAAAGGTCGAGAACGTCGACATCGAGTCCATCGCCGCCGAGATCCGGCGCATCCGGCACCCCCTGGTGCCGGCGCTGAAGGCGGTGGAGAAGCTCTGCCGGGACGGTCACGGCGAGTACATCCATTTCGGGCCGACGACGCAGGACGTGCTCGACACCGGCGTCGTCCTCCAGATCCGCGACGCGCACGCGATCTATCTTCGCGAGATGAAGGCGATCGGGCGCGCGCTCATTCGCCTGGCGGAGACGCACAAGGCCGCGCCGATGGCCGGCCGCAGCCACGGCGTGCAGGCGCTGCCCATCACGTTCGGCCACAAAGCGGCGGTCTGGCTCTCCGAGATGGGCCGCAACTACGAGCGCCTGCGCGGCCTCGAGGCGCGCGTGTTCGTGGGGGGCATGGCGGGCGCGGTCGGCACGCAGGCGTCGTACGGGCCGCAGGCCTTCGAGCTGGAGCGGCGCCTGATGAAGCGGCTGGGCCTCGGCGTGGCAGACATCAACTGGCAGCCGGCGCGCGACCGTTTCGCCGAGTACGTCTGCGTGCTGGCAATCGCGGGCCAGACGCTGGGCAAGATCGCGAACGAGATCGTCAATCTCGAGCACACCGAGATCGGCGAGGTCTTCGAGCCTTTCAGCGCGGGCAAGGTCGGCTCATCGACCATGCCGCACAAGCGCAACCCCTCCACCTGCGAGGCGGCGGTCGCCGTGAGCCGGGCGCTGCGCTACAACGCCACGTTCATGCTCGAGTGCATGGTGATCGAGCACGAGCGCGACGGCTCGGCGTGGCGCGGCGAGTGGAAGGCCTTGCCCGAGTCCTGCCTCATGGCCGGGGGGCTGCTTGCGATGATGAACGGCGTGCTTTCCGGTCTCGCGGTGGATGCGCCGCGGATGCGCCGCAACCTCGACCTGCTCGGCGGTTTCCTGCTCTCGGAGCGCGTGATGTTTGCGCTCTCGGAGAAGGTCGGCAAGCAGACCGCGCACGAGCTGGTGTACGAAGCCTCCATGCACGGCATCGAGCACGGGTTGAGCTTCGAGCAGGCCTTGCTGGAGAACGGCAAAGTGAAGGCGGCTCTGACCCCCGATGCCGTGCGCGCCGCGCTCGACCCGGCGACCTACACCGGCCACGCCGCCCGGATCGTCGAGCGGATCCTCGCGGAGACCCGTTCCAGCGGCTGGCTCGACTGAGGCGCGGGCATACTTTTGATGCATAATTCGCCTCGCTGCCCCCGCGGCGTTTCCGCGTCGCAGCGAGCGATCTCACGGGAGGAGAATATGAACAGAATCGTCCACACTCTGCTGTTGAGCGCCTTACTTGCCGCGATGCCACTCGCGGTGCATGCGCAAGCACCCGCGAAAGGCGCGAGCCAGGCCTATCCGACCAAGCCGATCCGGCTGATCGTGGCGTTTCCGCCCGGCGGCTCGACCGATATCGTGGCGCGCCTGGTCGGGCAGAAGCTCTCCGAGCGCGTTGGCCAGCAGGTCGTGGTGGACAATCGCGGGGGAGCGGGCGGCACCATCGGCACCGAGATCGCGGCGCGGGCGCCCGCCGACGGCTATACGCTCACCATGGGCACGACCAGCACCCACGTCATCGCGCCGGCGATCTTCCCCGACGTGAAGTACGATCCGGTGAAGGATTTCGCGCCGATCACGCTCGTCGCGAGCACGCCTTATCTCCTCGTAGTGCACCCCAGCGTCAAGGCAAGGACGCTGAAGGAATTCGTCGCGCTGGTGAAATCGCAGCCGGGCAAGCTCAATTACGCGTCGGCAGGGTCGGGCACGACCACCCAGATCGCGATGGAGATGCTGAAGCTCGCCTCCGGCATCGACATCGTGCACGTGCCGTTCAAGGGCAACGGCCCCGCGGGCGCCGCGACCATGGGCGGGCAGGTGCAGGCCCTATTCGGAAGCATGCCGGCGGTGCTGCCGCACGCCAAGGCGGGCAGGCTCCACCCGATCGCTGTGGGGACGGGCAAGCGCTCCTCCGCGCTTCCGAACGTGCCGACCGTCGCCGAATCCGGCTTTCCGGGGTTCGAGGTGTCGCTGTGGCTCGGCTTCTTTTCGCCGAAGGGCGCCCCGGCCCCGGTGCTGAAGAAGCTCTACGGCGAGCTCACGACAGTCGCAAAGTCGCCGGAGATGAAGGAGCCGTTCGAGCGCAATGGAGCGGACCCGGTGACGACGACGCCGGCGGAGCTCTCCAAGCTCATGACGGCCGAGCTGGACAAGTACAAGAAGGTCATCAAGGCCGCCAACATCACCCTGAAGTGATTACCTCAGGATGAAGGGATTTGGGACCTCGGTGGCGGTGGAGATCCAGACGCTCTTCACCTGCATGTAGTCCTTGATCATTTCCTGGCCGCTCTCGCGCCCGAGGCCGCTGCGCTTGTAGCCGCCGAAGGGCGACAGGTAGGACACCGCGCGGTAGGTATTGACCCAGACCGTTCCAGCCTGCAGGCGTTCAGCCATCATGATGGAGCGGCGCATGCTCTGCGTCCACACGCCCGCCGCGAGCCCGTACACCACGTCGTTGCCGATCGCGACCGCATCGTCCTCGTCCTCGAACGGAATCACGGCGAGCACCGGACCGAAGACTTCCTCCTGCGCGATGCGCATCGAATTCCTCACGCCCGTGAAGATCGTGGGCTCGACGAACCAGCCTTCGCCGCATTCGGGGCGCGCCGCCTTGGCGCCGCCCAGCACCGGTCTTGCCCCTTCGCCGCGGGCGATGTCGATGTAGTCGAGGATCTTCCTGAACTGAGGAGGGTTCGTGACCGGGCCGACCTGGGTGTCGAGGCTCATCGGGTTGCCCATCTTCGCGGTTTTCGCGAAGGCGACGAGCTGCTCGACGAACCGGTCATGGATGCTCTTCTGCACCAGGAGGCGCGAGCCCGCGATGCAGGTCTGGCCCGTTGCGGCGAAGATGCCGGAGACCACGCCCTTGATCGCGTTCTCGAGGTGCGCGTCGTCGAACACGATATTGGGGGACTTGCCGCCCAGCTCCATGCTGACGCGCTTCAGGCCTTTCGCCGCAGTCTGGTAGATGAGCGTGCCGGTGCGGTCCGACCCCGTGAACGCGACTTTTGCGACGAGGGGATGCTCGACGAGCGGCATGCCAACGTCCGGCCCGAACCCGGTGACGACGTTGACGACTCCTGGCGGGAATCCGGCCTGCTCGATCAGCTTCATGAACTCGAGTACCGAGGCCGAGGTGAACTCCGAGGGCTTGAGCACGACCGTGTTGCCCGCCGCGAGCGCGGGCGCGAGCTTCCAAGCCGTGAGGAGGAGAGGGGAGTTCCACGGCGTGATCGCGGCCACCACGCCGAGGGGCTCGTAGCGCGTGTAGTTGAGCATATCGGGCTTGTCGGTGGGGATGACATGCCCCTCGATCTTGTCGGCGAGCCCGCCGTAGTAGTAGTACCACTGCGCCATGTAGGCGGTCTGCGCGCTCATCTCGGCGTAGAGCTTGCCGTTGTCGCGAACTTCAATCTCCGCGAGGGACCTGGATTTCTCGCCGATGAGGTCGCCGAGCTTGCGCAGCAGGGCGCCGCGCTTCGAGGCATTGAGCTTTGGCCACTCGCCGGAGGTAAACGCCTTGTGCGCCGCGCGCACCGCGCGGTCGGCGTCCGCGGCACCGCCCTTGGGGATCAGCGCCCACGGCTTGCCGGTGAAGGGGTTGTCGCTCGGAAAGGTCTCGCCGGAAGCCGCGTCCACCCACTCGCCCCCGATGAACATCTTGTAGCGGGCAAGCGGGGTGGCGGGCGTATCCATGAGGGAGGCTACTTGTAGGCTTGCGCGGCTCCGAGCAAGGCCTCGCGGAAGCGATTCCTGAGGGTGGGGCCGTCGCGCGGGGGGAGCACCATCGGCGCGGATTGCGTGGACACCTTGACGTCGCAGAACACGGGCCCGGGCTGGCGGTAGAAGCGCGGGATCCAGGTCTTGAGCTGCGCCGCGCTGTAAACGGTTCCCGACGCACGGAAGCCCGCCGCCTTCGCCATGCCCGCGAGATCCACGCCGAAGCGGGTGTGAGTATCCTGCATGCCGGTCTCGCCGTAGCGCTCGTTGTCCAGGACGATCACTACCAGATTACGCGGCTTCTGCACCGCGATCGTCGCAAGCGATCCGAGACCCATCAGCAGCTCGCCGTCGCCGGTGATCACGAGCACGCGGCGATGGGGCTGGGCGAGCGCAAGCCCCAGGCCGATCATCGCCGCGCCGCCCATGCCGCCCCACGTGTGAAAGTTGAGCGGCGAGTCGCCCGCCGCGGCGGTATCCCAGACCGGCGCGCCGAGGCCGGCGACGACCAGCGCATTGCCGCGCGGCTTCAGGATGTCGGCCGCGACCCTGCGGCGATCCAGAGTGGGATTTCCATGCTTCATTTGAACTGTTTCGCTCCGACGACGCGCTGCGAGATGAGGACGGCGACCATGCGATAGGTGCTGAACGCAAGCCGCGCGGCGGCAGCCACGGTATCACCGACCTCGGCGGCGCGATCCACCGTTTGCACAACGACGCCGATCGCCTCGAGTGACGGCACGGTTGCCCGCGACATCGGCACCTGCCAGGGATTGAATTCACCCCAATGGCCGCGCATCGTGACGAGTGCGAGCAGCGGCACGCGGCATTCGTTGACCATGCCGAGCATATTGATGCAGTTGCCCGCGCCGCTCGACTGCATGAGCAGCACGCTCCTCTCGCCGCCGAGCCAGGCGCCGAGCGCGAGCGCAACGCCCTCTTCCTCGGTCGTGAGCGGGACGGCCCGCATGCCCCGGTCCGCCCGCACTAGGTTGATCAGCCGGGCGTGCCCGGAATCCGGAACGTAGCCGACCTGCTTGACGTCCATCTCTACCAGCACGTGGTGGATGTCCTCGGGCCACGACGCCGAAACGCGCGATGCGATACCCGCTGCTCGTGGCTCGACTCTTTTTTGCATATCCGGGATTCTACCCGTTCAGGATTTCGGCAACTTCGACTCGGCGCCCTTCGCGGGCCGAGCGGATGCCCGCGAGCAGCACGGCGAGCGAATCGGTCCCCTTCACGCCATCCATCTCGGGCTTGCCTTTCCCGCGCACGGCATCCGCGAACTCGTCGAGCTCCTCGACGATCGTGTCGTTCTTCGGGGACGCGACCGGATTCGCGGCGTTCGTGCCGCGCTTGAGGAAGCGCAGGCCCTGGTGCAGGTCGTAATAGGCGCTGGCTTCCTTGCCGTAGATGTTCATGAGGTAGTACTCGGAAGCGGAGGCATAGCACGCGTTAAGCGTGGACAGCGCGCCGTTCTCATGCTCCATGATGAGGCTCGCGATGTCCGGGTTGTCGCCAGGCAGGACCAGCTGCGCCAGGCTGCCCCGCACCGCCTTGATGGGACCCAGGAGGAACTCGAGCACGTCGGTGTAGTGGATCCCGATCTGCAGCATCACCCCGCCGGGCATGCCCTCCGCGGTGTAGCGCCAGGATCCGGGCTGGAACTGGCCGAGCCGGTCGCGCGAGATGTTGGCCTCGGCATTTACGAGTTTTCCGAAGGCGCCGTCGTCAATCTGCTTGCGGATCCAGCGGAAGTGGCTCTCCTTGCGCCGCTGGTAGCCCAGCGCCAGCACGACGCCGGCCTTGCGACAGTCCGCCGTGAGCGCGCGCGCGTCGGCGACCGTGTTGGCGATCGGCTTGTCGAGGAAGACGTGCTTGCCGGCGCGCGCGGCCTGGCCGGTCGTCTCGCGGTGAACGTTGTTCGGCGTGGTATTCACGACCGCCTCGATGGAGCGGTCGGTGAGGATCGCCTCGTAGCTCGGCGCCGCCATGCAGCCGTATTTCTTCGCGAATGCCTGCCGCTTGTCGGTCGAGCGCGTGTAGCAGGAGACGATCTCGAATCGTCCCGAGCGCTTCATGGCGTCGGCGAGGACATCCGACCACCAGCCCATCCCGATACATGCAACCCGCAGAGGTTTCTCGGCCATAGGGTTACTTCTTTTCGATTTGCCAGCCCGCGCCGATCGCCTCCACCGCGTCGCGCGCGAGCTGGTCGTCGAGCTCCCAGGTCGCGCCCGAGACCCCGATGCCGCCCACGCACTCGCCCTCGAAGATGATCGGGTAGCCGCCTTCCATCGCCGTCCAGCGCTCGGCGCCCGCCGCGAGCGCGAGCCCGAGGGCATGCATCGTGTCGAGCGACTGCCCGGCGGCGCCCTTCATGGTCGTGGGCCGCTTGTTCGAGGCGGCGCACACGGCCTTCGTGGTGGAAGAGTGCACAGTGTGGAACCGGCCGCCGTCCATGCGCTGGATGAGCAGGGGATGGCCGCCGGCGTCCACGATGGCGACCGCGATGGCGTGCCCGGACTTTTCCGCTCTCGCGACGGCGGTTTCCATCATCTTTTTCGCGCCGGCGAGCGTCAGTCGCTTGCTGGTGGTGACAAACATCGGGCTTTCCCTCCCCAGGAGACGGCCGTGCGCCGTTTCCATCTATAATCAGCCGTATTTTCCAGCATTCCTGCGGCGCGTCAATGAAGGCCGACTCCGGACAGAACGACCACAGCGAGCTGCGCGACGCGGTGCGAGAGCTGTGCAAGCGGTTCGGCGGCGAGTACTGGCGCAGGATCGACGAGGAGCGCGCCTATCCAGATGAGTTCGTGAAAGCCCTGACTGAGGCGGGCTGGCTCGCGGCGCTCATACCCGAGGCCTACGGCGGCTCGGGGCTCACGGTCACCGAGGCGTCGATCATCCTGGAGGAGATCAGCCGCTCGGGGGCTTTTGCCGGCGCGGTGCACGGCCAGATGTATGTCATGGGATGCGTGCTGCGGCACGCTTCCGAGGAGCAGAAGCGCTCCTATCTGCCCGGGATCGCGAGCGGCGAGCTCCGCATGCAGTCGATGGCGGTGACCGAGCCCGCCGCCGGCACGGACACGACCAAGCTCAAGACCGTCGCGGTGAGGAAGGGCGACCGCTACGTCGTGAATGGGCAGAAGGTTTTCATCTCGCGCGTGCGGCATTCGGACCTGCTGCTCCTGCTCGCGCGCACGACCCCGATCGACCGCGTGAAGAAGAAGTCGGAAGGGCTCTCGGTATTCATCGTCGACCTGCGGCAGGCGGTGGGGAAGGGTCTGACGATCAAGCCGATCCGCAACATGGCGAACCAGGAGACCAACGAGCTCTTTTTTGACAACCTCCCGGTTCCCGCCGGGAACCTGATCGGCGAGGAGGGGAAAGGGCTCAAGTACATACTCGATGGCCTGAACGCCGAGCGCATCCTGATCGCCGCGGAGTGCATCGGCGACGGCTACTGGTTCATCGACAAGGCGACGGCCTACGCGAAGGAGCGGGTCGTCTTCGACCGGCCCATCGGCCAGAACCAGGGCATCCAGTTCCCGATTGCACGCGCCTACGCGAACGTGCAGGCGGCGGACCTCATGCGCTACAAGGCGGCGGCGCTCTTCGACGGCGGCAAGCCCTGCGGAGCGGAAGCGAACATGGCGTTGTTATTGGCCGCCCATGCGTCCTGGGAGGCGGCCAACGCCTGCCTCCAGACTCACGGCGGCTACGGCTTCGCGGCGGAATACGACGTCGAGCGCAAGTTCCGCGAGACGCGGCTCTACCAGATTGCGCCGATCTCCACGAACCTGATCCTGTCGTACCTCGGAGAGCACGTGCTCGGCATGCCCCGCTCGTTTTGAACCGTGACGAGATAATGGTGATGAGGATGGGTGACGATTAATGGTGACGAGTGCGCGCCCGCTAGACGGAATCACCGTGGTATCGCTGGAGCAGGCGGTGGCGGCGCCGTTCTGCTCGCGTCACCTCGCCGACCTCGGCGCGCGCGTGATCAAGATCGAGCGGCCGCGGGTCGGAGACTTCGCCCGCGACTACGATCAGACCGTGAAGGGGCTCTCCTCGCACTTCGTGTGGCTCAACCGCTCCAAGGAGAGCCTGGCGCTCGACGTCAAGCACGCGCGGGCCAGGGAGATTCTCGCCCGGCTGATCGCGCGCGCCGACGTCTTCATCCAGAACCTCGCGCCCGGCGCGGCTGCACGGCTGGGCCTCGCCGCGCATGATCTGCAGTCGAAGCACCCGCGGCTCATCGTGTGCGACATCTCGGGCTACGGGGAAAGCGGCCCCTACGCCAGCAAGAAAGCCTATGACCTGCTGGTCCAGAGCGAAGCCGGGGTGCTGTCCGTCACCGGTACGCCGGACACCCCCAGCAAGGTCGGCATTTCGATCGCCGACATCGCGACCGGCATGTACGCCTACTCGGCGATACTGGCGGCGCTCCTGCAGCGAGAAAAGACCGGGAAGGGCGGGCGCGTCGAGGTCACCATGCTCGAAGCGCTGGCCGAGTGGATGGGCTATCCCCTCTATTACACGCACTTCAGCGGCGCGGCGCCCCCGCGCACGGGCCCGGACCACGCAACGATCGTTCCCTACGGGCGCTATCTCACAGGCGACGGCAAGAGCGTCATGCTCGGCGTGCAGAACGAGCGCGAATGGACGAGCTTCTGCGACAAGGTCCTCGGCCAGCCCAAGCTGGCGGCCGATCCGCGCTACGACACCAATTCGAAGCGCAACGAGCGCCGCGCGGAAATCAACGCGCTCATCGACAAGGTGTTCTCGAACCTGACGACGGAGCAGGTGATCGAGAAGCTCGATGCCGCGGGCATCGCCAACGCGCACATCAATTCACCCGAGGAAGTGTGGAATCACGCGCAGCTGAAGGCGCGGCGCCGCTGGCGCGAGATGGGCTCGCCCAAGGGCAAGCTGCCGGCGCTGCTGCCGCCGGCGACGCACGACGGCTTCGAGGCGCGCATGGGCGCGGTGCCGGAGGTCGGCGAGCACACCGAGGCCATCCTGCTCGAGATCGGTCTGACCAAGGCGGAGATCGCCGAGCTCAAGTCCGCTGCCGCGATCTCGTTCGAGCGGCGCAAGTCCGTCTAGAAATTGCCGGTCATTCCCGCGAAGGCGGGAATCAAGATTTCCGGAGATGGGCTGTGGCGTCTTCCTCGGCGCGCGTCTTGATCTCGCGGGCCATCGGCGCGCGCATCTCCTCCAGGATGTGGCCGACCAGCCCGATTGCGCGCGCCATGACGCCGATGCCGCGGACGATCTTCCACGGCAGCTTCAGCTCGCTCGCGATCGCCGCGATGGCGCCGGTTGCGTTGATCGGTAGCGATCTGCCATAAACCGCCTCCGCTTCCTTCGCCACTTTCTTCATGAGCTTGATGTAAGGCCCGTCGAAGCCGTTCTCGGCGGCGATCTGGAACAGCCGTGGCGCACGCGGGTCCTCGGGCTTGTGCAGGGGGTGCCCGATTCCGGGAACGGCCTGCTTGCGGCCGTGAAAGCGCGCAACGATATCCTGCGCAAGCTGATCGAGGTCCGCCTGCTTCGAGGGATCGGGTAGCGCCTCCTGCAGCATCCGCGCCGCGGTCTCCATGCTGCCGACGAAAACGCTTCCCAGCCCGCACAGCCCTGCCGCCACCGCCGCCTGCATCGCTTCGGGCGCGCCGGTGTAGGTCATTCGCGTTGCAATGGCGCTCGGCGTGAGGCCGTGCTCCACCAGCGTCACTGCAATGGCGTTGAACACGACCGATTCCCGCGTGGTGGGCAGGCGGTCGGTCAGCTCGAGAAACGCGATGTCGCCGAGCGAGAGGGTGCCGAGGATGTCCTTGCACAGGTCGAAGCCCTTCACCGTGATCGTGGAGGGCGTGCTCCAGGCGATATCCGTGCGGATGGATTTGCGGGTGCTCATGACGGCAGGATCCTCAGTGAAAGACCGGCTGATGCGCGAATTCTAACGGACGGGGTGGACGTTTGTTCTAGAATAGCCCGTCGTTACGAAAGCCTTCATCCTGATCGTGGACACCAAATCGCAGGCTGCGCCGACCTCCGCGGCCACCCTTCCGCAGCTCTTCCGGCCGATCGCGTTCCGCTCGGTCACCGCGCGCAACCGCATCATGGTCTCGCCCATGTGCCAGTACTCGGCGGGGGACGGCGTCGCGAACGACTGGCATTTCCAGAACCTCGCCTCGCGGGCGGTGGGCGGCGCGGGCCTGGTGTTCGTGGAGATGACGAACGTCGAAGCGCGCGGCCGCATCAGCGCGGGTTGCATGGGCCTGTGGAACGACGCGCAGCGCGATGCGCTGGCGCGCATCGCGTGCTTCGTGAAGGCGCAAGGAGCGGTGGCCGGAATCCAGCTCGCCCACGCCGGGCGCAAGGCTTCCGTGACGCGACCCTGGGAAGGCGGAAAGGGGCTTGCGCCGGGGCAGGGCGGCTGGCCCATCATCGCGCCCTCCGCGATTCCGTTCGGCGAGGGCCACCCGGTCCCGCAGGAAATGGACGCGGCGACGATCGCGGATATCGTCGCGAAGTTCGCCGCATCCGCCCGGCGTGCGCGCGAGGCGGGATTCGACGCGATCGAGCTGCATGGCGCGCACGGATACCTGATCTCCTCGTTCCTTTCTCCGATCACGAACCGCCGCACCGATCGCTACGGCGGCAGCTTCGAGAACCGGATCCGCTTCCTGCTCGAGGTGATCGATGCCGTGCGCTCGGAGTGGCCGGATGAGAAGCCCCTGTTCGTGCGGATCTCCTGCACCGACTGGATGGAGGGCGGCTGGGACCTGGAAGCGAGCGTGAAGCTCGCTCAGGTGCTGAAGAGCGGCGGAAAGGTCGATCTCATCGATTGCTCGAGCGGCGGAGTGGATCCCCGCCAGAAGCTCAGCGCCGTCCCCGGCTACCAGGTGCCGTTCGCCGCCGCGATCCGCAGCCGGGCCGGCATCGCGACGGGCGCCCTGGGCATGATCTCGGCGCCTGAGATGGCGGAGAGCATCATCGCCGAGGGGAAAGCCGATCTCATCGTCATGGCCCGCGCGTTCCTGAACGACCCGTACTGGCCACTGCACGCCGCCAAGGCGCTGAAAGCAAAGATTCCCTGGCCCTCGCAGTACGAGCGCGGCAATATTTTCTGACGGCGGATCGCAAGCCGCGGACGGAGCATGGGCACGACGGCCTCCTTCGAAGCCCTGACACCGACCTCTTTCCTGCTGCGCTCGGGCAGCGTCTACGCCGATCGCGCCGCGGTGATCGACGGCGAGCGCCGCTTCAGCTATGGCGAATTCCTCGACCGCTGCCTGCGGCTCGCGGGCGCGCTGCGCAACATGGGGGTCGCCGAGGGCGGTCGCGTCGCGGTGCTCGCGCCCAACACGCACGTGCTGCTCGAGGCGCACTACGGCGTGCCGTTCTCCGGAGCGGTGCTGGTGGCGCTCAACACGCGGCTCACCTCCGCGGATCTCTCGTTCATCGTCTCCCACAGCGGCGCGCAGGTGCTGATTTACGACTACGAGCTCGAGCAGGTCGCCCGCGACATCGAGGGCCAGGTGGGAGAGGGACTGCGGCTGGTGCGGGCCGGGCGGCCCGATGACCAGTACGAGCACCTGCTTGCCGCAACCGGACCGTATCAGCGCGCGGTGACCGACGAGCGCGGGCTGCTCTCGATCAATTACACGAGCGGCACGACCGGCAAGCCGAAGGGCGTGATGTACCACCACCGCGGCGCGTATTTGCAGGCGCTGGCGATGGCCATGGAAACGCGACTCGACTGCGACAGCACGTTCCTGTGGACGCTGCCCATGTTTCATTGCAACGGCTGGTGCTTCCCGTGGGGCGTGACCGCCGCGGGCGCGGTGCACCTCTGCCTGCGCAAGCTCGATCCGGGCGTGGTGTGGAAGCACCTGCAAGGATCAAATGTCACGCACCTCAACGGTGCGCCGACCGTGCTCGTCATGCTGGCGTGGCATCCGGACGCGGGCCGGCTCGCGCGTTCCATCCGGGTCGCGACCGGCGGCGCGCCCCCGACACCGGCGATCCTGCAGCGCATGGCCGAGCTCGGCATGGAGGTGACGCACCTGTACGGACTCACCGAGACCTTCGGCCCCGCGGCGATCTGCGAATGGCGCGGAGAATGGAGCCGGCTCGGGATCGAGGAGCAGGCACGGATCAAGGCGCGCCAGGGCGTGGGCAACGTGATCTCGCAGCTCCTGCGCGTGGTCGATGGGCATGGCAAGGACGTGCCGGCGGACGGCCGGACGCTCGGGGAGATCGCGCTGCGCGGCAACAACGTGATGCTCGGCTACTACCGGGACGAGATCGCCACGCGCAAGGCGATTCCCGACGGCTGGTTCCGGACCGGGGACATCGGCGTGATGCACGCCGACGGCTACATCGAGATCAAGGACCGCGCCAAGGACATCATCATCTCGGGGGGCGAGAACATCCCCTCGATCGAGGTCGAGCGCGCGCTCTGCGCCCACCCCGCGGTGATGGAGGCCGCGGTGGTCGCGGGCCCGGATCCGAAGTGGGGCGAAGTGCCCGTCGGATTCGTGGCGCTCAAGGCCGGCGTGGCCGCGACCGAATCGGAGCTGATCGCCTACGCGCGCGAGCGCATCGCGCATTTCAAGGCGCCGAAGCGGGTAGTATTCGGCGAGCTGCCGAAGAATGCCACGGGCAAGGTCCAGAAATTCGTGCTGCGCGAGCGCGCGCGGGACTTGATGAAGTAATTAAAGGTGTCAGGAACCTTTTCGGCAGGGAAAAGGTTCCTGACACCTTTAGGGACTGGCCATGGACAAGGTCTTTGCATCACCCGAGCAGGCAGTCGCGGACATACCGGACGGGGCGACCATTGCGATCGCGGGATTCAGCGTGGCGCACCGCTTTGCGGCGAGCCTCATCATTGCCCTGCGCGAAAAGGGAACGAAACAGCTGACGCTCGTCTGCAATTCGCTCGGCGACCCGGGGGCGACGCGCGGCCAGATCCTCGCCGAGAACAGGCAAGTGAAGAAGCTCATCGCCGCGTTCTCGGTGCGGCCCGGCACGCCGACGGCGAGCGAAGCGCAGATCGGAGCGGGGGAGATGGAAGTGGAGCTGGTTCCGCAAGGCATACTCGTCGAGCGCTGCCGTGCGGGCGGTGCGGGGATTCCCGCGTTCTATTCGCCGACCAGCGTCGGCACCGATCTCGTGAAGAACAGGGAAATCCGCGAGTTCGGCGGCAAGCCGCATGTCCTCGAGCACGCGATCCACGTGGACTACGCCTTCCTGAGGGGGCACCGGGCGGACCGGCTCGGCAACGTCCAGTTCCGCGGCGGCAGCCAGAACTTCAATCCGAGCTTTGCCAAGGCCGCGCGCGTCGCGATCGTCGAGGTGGACGAGATCGTGGAGCCCGGCGCCATTGCCCCGGAGCTCATCGATCTGCCGGGAATTTTCGTCTCGCGCGTCGTGAAGACGACGCAGAAGTTCGAGCTCTGGCTGCGCCCGGAGCGGCGCCCGGCCGACCAGCCGCGCCTCTACAACGGCAAGCCGGGACTGACGCGCCAGGGCATCGCGAAGAACGCGGCGCGGCTCGTGCGCGACGGGACCTACGTGAACCTCGGCGTCGGCATCCCCACGATGGTGTCGAACTACCTCGTGGACCGCGACGTCATCCTGCATGCCGAGAACGGGGTCCTCGGCTACGGCCGGATGCTCTCGGAGGGGAAGGACGTCGATCCCGATATCTACAACGCCGCGGGCCAGTACGTCGCGCTGAAGCCGGGCGCCTCGTTCTTCGATAGCGTGACCTCGTTCGAGATGGCGCGCGGGGGCCGGATCGACACGGTGATCCTCGGCGCCTACGAGGTGGATGAGACCGGGAGCGTCGCCAACTGGAGCACGGCGGACGCGAAGCGCGGCGGCATCGGGGGCGCTATGGACCTCCTCTCGGGCAAGGGCGATCTCGTCATCGTGATGGAGCACACCGACAGCAAGGGCCGCCCGAAGCTGCGCAAGCGCTGCACCTACCCCCTGACGGGGAAAGGCTGCGTGACCTACGTGGTGACCGACCTTGCGCTGCTGCGCTGGGACGGGAAGCGGTTCGTTCTTGACGCAGTGGCGCCCGGCTTCACGCCGCGGGAAGTGATCGGGCTGACGGAGATGGAGATCGACGTCACGCCCGAGGTGCGCGCGATGGCATAGGTGATAGAGACCGCGCGACCCCCAAAAAGGTGTCAGGAACCTTTTCGCTTGAAGAAAAGGTTCCTGACACCTTTTTTCAGGCAGGGCGGCGGGCGCCGCACTTCCAGCACGCGGTGAACTGGCCTTCGAGCTGCTCGCCGCATTGGGGGCAGCGCCAATTCTGATCACGGAATTCGCGCGCGAGATCCCCGCGGAGATATGTCACGAGCAAGGCATTGGCCTGCTCGTACTGCGCATCGTTCTCGATCCACACCGAGCAAAGGTCCACAGGCAGCTCGCCCCAGCCGCTGGTCAGGAACTCACCGCGCACCACGGCGGCGATGCCGTTCGACTCGAGGAAGCCCTTGACGAGATGCGCTTCCGGGGCGTGCTTGGCGACGTGGATCTGTTTCATTTATGCAGTAAGCGCGCGGTGGACCCACTCGGCGCACTGCAGCGTGTGGCTGTCCATTCCGAGCGGGCCGACGATCTGCGCGCCGATGGGTAGTCCCTTGGGACCGCGGAATACCGGGACCGTGACCGTGGGGACATGCAGCACCGTCCAGCTCGCGCCGAAAAGCGGGTCGCCGGTGGAGTCGAGCCCTTCCGGAGCCTCGCCCATCGCGCTCGGCACGAGCAGGGCGTCGCAATCGCGATACACGTCGGCGAGGCGCGCGCGGCAGCGCTGCGCGACCGCCTGCGCCTCCTCGTATTTCTCCCGCGTCACGCGGCCCCCGCCGAGCAGCCGCCCCATCAGCATCTCCGAGATCTGCTCGGGAAAGCGCGTGCGCTCGTAGGCAAGCGCCCGGAACATCTCGTAGGTGCTGATCGAGGTATGGACCTCGACCAGGCGCGCGAATTCTCCGTCGAGAGCGATTGACGTGACGCGCGCGCCGGCGCGCTGGAGCCGCGGCACGGATTGCTCGAGCGCTTCCTGTGTCGGACGGTCAGCCTTGTCCCAATAGGGTGTGCGGCAAAAGCCGATGCGCGGCTTCATGCGCGGCACGGCGTCGAAGGAAGTCGAGGGCGCACCGCTCAGCTCCTCGACGAGGAGCGCCGCGTCGGGGACGGTGCGCGTCAGCGTGCCGACGTGGTCGAACGAGTCCGAGAGGACTTTGAGCCCGGCGCGATTCACCAGGCCGAAGGTGGGCTTGTAGCCCACGACGCCGCAGTATGCCGCCGGCCGGATGACGGACGAGGTGGTCTGGGTTCCGAAGGCGAGCGGCACCATCCAGTCGGCGACTGCCGCGGCGGAGCCCTGCGATGAGCCCCCGGGCGTGTGCTTGAGGTTGTGCGGATTGCGCGTCTTGCCCGGATACCGAGTGGCAAACTCTGTGGTGACGGTCTTGCCGAGAATAACGCCGCCGAGCTCGCGCACCTGCGCCACGCAGGCCGCATCACATGCCGGCCGGTTGCCGCGATAGATGGGGGAGCCGTACTCGGTGGGGAGATCCGCGCTGTCGAATACGTCCTTCACCCCGACGGGTATGCCGTGCAGACGCGTGCGGCGGGACTCCTTGTCGCGGGCACGGGCCTGGGCGAGTGCGAGATCCGGGTTGATGGCGGCCCAGGCCTGCACATCCTTCTCGCGCTGACTGATGCGATCCAGGCAGGCGGCAACGAGCGCTTCGGACGTGAGCTTGCCAGTCGCGATGCGGGCAGCGGCGTCGGTGGCGGACAGCTTGTTGACGGAATCCATCGGGAACCCGCTCCATCAGGGATGAGTTCGTCCATCTTAAACCACGGGTAGCGGGTGTTAAAGTTCGGACTCTTCGGAAACGGGGGATTCAGGGCGATGGTACGAATACTGAGCGCGGGCGCGGCGCAGGCCGTGGTGCAGAAGATCGCCGCGACCTTCACGAACGAAACGGGAAACGAGGTCAAGGCCGAGTTCAGCGCCGTGGGCGAGATGAAAGCGCGGGTTCTTAAGGGAGAGCCCGTGGACGTGATCGTGCTCACCGGAGCCCTGATCGACGAGCTCATCGCCTCCGGGCACATCGCCCCGGGCTCGCGCCGGGATCTCGGCGCGGTTGCCACGGGAGTCGCGGTGCGCGCCGGCACGCCGCTTCCGGATGTGTCTCAGACCCGAGCACTCCGAGAAAGCCTGCTGGCTGCAGCGAAAGTCGTCTGCCCGGATCCGGCAACCGCGACCGCCGGCAAGGCCGTGATGCAACTGCTCGACAGGCTGGGCATCGACGCGCAGGTGCGGCCGCGGATGCAGTATTTTCCCAACGGCTATGCAGCCATGAGATGGCTCGCGGAGAGCCGCGGCACGCGCGAGATGGGCATCACTCAAGCCACCGAGATCCTTGCTAACCCGGGTGTAACATATGTCGGCCCGCTGCCCGGCGACCTGGGGTTGAGGACGGTTTACGCGGCAGGTCTCGCCGCGCGGGCGCAGAATCCAGGCGGAGCGTCGGAGTTCATCACGCGCCTGACCGCGCCCTCGGCGCGCGCGATTCTCGCTCAGGCGGGCTACGAGTTTGAAGAATGACGGGGCCAGGAGGGGGCACCATTAAGACCGGCGATGTCGTCTCCGGTGCCGTGCTCGCCGGCGTCGGCGTCTTCATCATTGTCGAAGCGCGCGCCTGGGATTACCTCGGCCCGGACGGCCCGGGGCCGGGATTCTTCCCGCTGTGGTACGGCGTGTGCATGGTTGCGCTCGCGCTGCTGCTGGTTGTGACCAGCGTCGTGCAGCGCGCGAGCGCGCCCGCGAAGCCGGTCAACTGGGGTGAGGTCGGCCGTGCGCTCGTGGCGTGGACCGGCCTCGCCCTGTGCGTGGGATTTCTGAAGATCCTCGGCTTCCTGCTGGCGTTCGGCCTGTTCAGCTTCTTTCTCGTCGCGGTGATGTACCGCCGCCCGCTCGGAACCTCCCTCGCGGTCTCGGTCGGGATGGCCGCCGGCTTCTACGTGCTGTTTCCGCTCGCCCTCAACGTCGCGCTGCCGGTGGGCAAGCTCGGCTTCTGAGCCGTGGACGCGCTCGGATACCTGCTGCAAGGCTTCGCGGTCGCGCTCTCGCCGCTGAACCTCCTGTGGTGCTTCATCGGCGTCTTCCTCGGCACCGTGATCGGCATCCTGCCCGGGCTGGGGCCGGCGGCTACGATCGCCATGCTGCTGCCGCTCACGTTCAAGATGGATCCGACGGGCGCGGTCATCATGCTCGCCGGCATCTATTACGGCTCCAAGTACGGCGGCTCCACGACCTCGATCCTGCTCAACGTGCCGGGCGAGTCGGCTTCGGTGGTGACCTGCCTCGACGGCTACCAGATGGCGAAGCACGGGCGCGGCGGACCGGCGCTCGGCATCGCGGCGATCGCGTCGTTCATCGCCGGGACGTTCGGCGTGATCGGGCTCATGCTGGTCGCGCCGCCGCTTGCGAAGCTGGCGCTGTCCTTCAGCTCTCCCGAGTATTTCGGCCTGATGGCCCTGGGGCTGGCGATGGTGGTGCTGCTCGCCGGCGAATCGATGCTGAAAGCGCTGCTTGCGATGCTGGTCGGGCTGTGGCTCGCCGGCATGGGCACGGATCTCTTCACCGCCACCTCGCGCTTCACCTTCGGCAGCGCGGAGCTGCTGGACGGCATCGACTTCGTGGTGGTGGCGATCGGCGTCTTCGCCCTGGGCGAAGTGCTCGGCAACCTGGAGGCCCGGCAGGGCGCGCAGATACTGCCGGTGCCGAAAGGCTTGCGCAACCTGATGCCGACATGGCAGGACCTCAAGGACTGCCGCTTTGCGTTCCTGAACGGCTCGGTGGTCGGCTTCCTGATCGGCGTCCTGCCCGGCGCGGGCTCGACCATCGCCTCCTTCATCTCCTACGGGATCGAAAAGGCGGTCTCGAGGCGCCCGGAAAAGTTCGGCACCGGCGTGCCGGAGGGAGTGGCCGCTCCGGAGGGCGCCAACAACTCGGAGACCGGCGGAGCGATGGTGCCGCTGCTCACGCTCGGCATTCCCGGCTCGGGAACGACCGCGATCCTGCTCGCGGCATTCATCCTGTGGGGCTTGAGGCCGGGGCCGCTCATGATCCAGGACAACCCGACGCTGTTCTGGGGCCTCGTCGCGAGCATGTACATCGGCAACGTCATGCTGCTCGTGCTGAACCTGCCGCTGGTCCCGCTGTTCGCCCAGATCCTGCGCCTGCCGCCGTACACGCTGTTCCCGGCGATCTTCGGCATCGCCATCGTCGGGGTCTTCAGCGTCTCGGGGAGCCTGTTCGACGTGTGGATGCTCGCGGGGTTCGGGCTGCTCGGGTATGCCATGCGGCGGCTCGAATACCCTGCGGCGCCGCTCATACTCGGCTTCGTGCTGGGCGACGCGATGGAGCGGGCGCTGCGCCAGTCCCTGATGATGTCGCAGGGCGACCTCACGATACTCGTCACTAGACCGATTTCGGCGGTAATGCTAGCTTTGGCGGTCCTGATTCTCGTTTCGCCCCTGTTCAGGCGGGCTAACGCCTGGCGTATCAGGGCCATTTCCTGAATAACCCTCCCCTTGATGAAGGGGGGTTACGGATTCTCTAGGAGGAAGCATGAAGACAATATTCTTTTCAGTTTCGATCGCATTGGCTGCTGCTGTTTCGCCGGCCGCCGCGCAGGGATTCAAGCCGAGCAAGCCGATCGAGTTCGTCACGCACACCGGGCCCGGCGGAGGAGGCGATGTCATCGCGCGCGCCATATCGGCCGGAATGGAGAAGGAGAAGATCGCGCCAGTGCGAATGAACGTCGTCAACAAGACCGGCGGCAGCGGCGCGACCGCGATGGCCTATCTCGTCGAGAAGAAGGGCGATGCACACACGATCGCCGTCTACACGGGGCTGTGGATCAGCAATCCATTGATGCGCAAGGAGGCGAAGGTCACGGTGAAGGACCTGACGCCGATCGCGGGCCTGGTGCGCGAGCCGGCGATGCTCGTGGTGAAGAGCGACTCGCCGTTCAAGACGCTGAAGGATTTCATCGACGCGGCCAAGGCCAACCCCGGGCAGCTGAAGCAGTCCGCGGGCTCGATCGGCGCGCGCGACTGGGTGGTGCGTCAGCTCCTCATGACGAACACCGGCGCGAACTGGGCGTATATCTCGTTCCCCGGCGGCGGCGAGCGCATCGCGGCGCTGCTCGGCGGCCACGTCAACATGATGCTGATCGAGCCGCAGGAGGCGGGCGAGCACATCCGCGCCGGCAACCTGCGCGTGATCGCGCAGGTGTCCGAGCAGCGCCTCGCCGCCTATCCCGACGTCCCCACGATCAAGGAGGCGGGATTCGACGTTCCCAACGTGCCGCAGGTGCGCGGCATCGTCGCGCCGCCCGGGCTGCCCGCCGACGTGGTCGCGTTCTACGAGGATCTGTTCGCGCGCTTCACCAAGACCGCGACCTGGCGCAAGTACCTCGACGACAACCTGTTCGAAGAAGGCTTCGTCCGCAGCGCGGACCTCGGCCAGTTCTTCGAGCGGCAGATGGAAGTGACGCGCGGCATCCTCAAGGAAGGCGGTGTGAAGGTCGTGCGCTGAGCGCACGATCGGCGCTTGAGGGCTGAATGAACGCCCCGTCCGCGCAGTCGGTCGCGGAAGTCCTTGCTGACCAGGCACTCCGGCTGCGCGGGGACGCGATCCCGGCCGCGGTGCGGGAGCGCGCCGAGCAGCTGCTGATCGACGTCGTGGGGCTCTGCGTCGCGGCGCGCGGCACCGATTACATGAAGGCGCTCGTCGCCGCCGCGGACACCGGCGGCGGCTGCACGGCGATCGGCCATTCGGCAACCTACGGCGCCGGGACCGCGGCCCTCATCAACGGCACCGCCGCGCACGGCGAGGACTTCGACGACACCTTCGAGGGCGGGCCCGTGCATTCGAGCGCGGTCGTCATTCCGGCGGTGCTTGCCGCATGCGAGCGCTTCGGGCGCGATGGGCGCGCCGCGCTCGCCGGCGTCGCCGCCGGAGTCGAGGCGACCTGCCGCCTGTCGATGATCATTCCCAAGGCGATCCACAAGGCGGGCTTCCATCCGACGAGCGTGCTGGGGACGATCGGTGCTGCGCTGGCGGCCGCCGTCGCGATGGGCCTCGACCGCCGGCAGACGGTGGATGCGCTTGGCATCGCCGGGAGCATGGCGGGCGGCATCATCGAGTATCTCGCCGAGGGCGCGTGGACCAAGCGCATGCACCCGGGCTGGGCGGCGCAGGCGGGCCTCACCGCAGCGCGGCTCGGGCAGCAGGGCTTTCTCGGGCCGCGCACGGTGCTCGAGGGTGCCCACGGGCTCTTCCATGGATTCGCGCGCTCGGTCGAGGGGGACTACGGCGTTCTGACCGAGGGCTTCGGCGAGAAGTGGTTCATGGACGCCATCACCTTCAAGCCCTACGCGACCGGCACCATGAACCAGCCCTACGTGGATTGCGCGCTGCGGCTGCGCTCGCGCGGCATCCGGCCGGAGGACGTGAAGGAGATCCTGTGCGAGACCGCGGAGGGCTACGTCCACCGCCTGTGGGAGCCGCTCGCCTCCAAGCATCGCCCCGCGAACGCCTACGCTGCGAAGTTCAGCACGCCGTTCAACATCGCGGTGGCATTCGTCACCGGCGGGGCGGGGCTCTCCGCCTTCACGGAGAATACGGCGCAGGATGAGCGCATACTGGCGCTGGCATCGAAAGTGCACTACATCGTGGATCCGAAGAACCCGTACCCCAGGGCCTATACCGGCCACGTGCTCATGACGCTCAAGGACGGCAAGGTATTCGAGGAGCGGCAGCCGCACATCCGGGGCGGGGCACACGAGCCGCTCACGCGCGCCGAGATCGAAGCCAAGTTTCGCGGCAACTGCGAGCACGGCGGCTGGCCGAAGGAGCGCGCGCAGCGCGTTCTCGATTCCGTGCCCGCGTTCTTCGACGCGCCGCTGGATCTTTCCCCGGTCCGCGCATGAAGACCGGCCGCCGGCAGTTGTTGAAGCTCGCTGGCGGAGCACTGGCAGGTGCGGGCCTGGGGCTGCACCGTGCCGCGGCCTTCGCGCAGAAGCCCGTGTTCCGCGACGCGGATCGCACCCGGGACAGGATCGTCGCGCTGGTGCGGGCCTTCCCGGCCGACGATCCCCGGGCGCTGCGCCACATCCAGAAGATCGAGCCGATCGCCGAGGTCAGCATCCCCGGGATCGCCGTGCAGCCGGACCAGCTGCCCCTGATGGACTATTTCGTCGGCGATCTCCACCTGCGGTATTCCTTCGACGATCCGAAGTTCGTCTCCAGCGTGAGCGCCCGGGACCTGAAGCGGCTCGGGCTCAAGCGCGAGCAGCTGCTCGCGCTCTCGATCGAGAATTTCCGGCGCCTCTATCCCGGACGGAAGATCGAGCAACCGACACCCGAGATCTCGCTCGTCACGGATGCGGGAGACCTCGAGCCCTGCCTCATGCTGGATGCCGCCTTCTGGGAGCAGGAGAGCAAGCGGCGGGCAGCCGCAATCGTCGCCGCCGCGCCGGCCCGCGACGTGCTCATGTTCTCGGACCGCTCGGCGCGCGGCAACGTCGAGCTGCTGAAGAAGCTTGCCATCGATATTCACTCCTCGGCCGGCAAGGACGCGGTGTCGAAGACCGTCTATCTCTGGAATTACGGGCGCTGGGAAGCGTTTGCGTAAAGTTCCTGACTGATGCCTTTCGTCCAGGCGCCGCCCGAGCTGGGCAACCAGTACACCGCCGACCGTGCGCTGCGCTCCTACCTCGTGCGCGCGTTGCCGGCCGACGTGCTGGCCGAGATCGAGCCCGAGCTCGTCACGCTGGGCGCGCTTGCAGGCGGCGAGCTCTACCGATTCCAGCTCGCTGATCGCGAGAACGAGCCTGTCCTCATCCAGTGGGACGCGTGGGGCAACCGCGTGGATCGCATCGAGGTCTCGCCGCTGTGGCGCGAGGCGGAGCGGATCGCGGCGGAGCGGGGGATCATCGCCACCGCCTACGAGCGGAGCCACGGCGCGTACTCGCGCGTGCACCAGTTCGCGCTTGCCTATCTCTTTACCCCGTCCACCGATATCTACAGCTGCCCGCTCGCCATGACCGATGGCGCAGCGAGCGCCCTCATCGCCGCGGGCAACCGGGCGCTGATCGAGCGCGCGGTGCCGCATCTGACGAGCCGCGACCCGCGCGCGTTCTGGACCAGCGGCCAGTGGATGACGGAGGCGGCCGGCGGCTCCGACGTCGGGTTGACCGAGACCGTGGCGCGCCAGGAGAACGGGCGCTGGCGGCTCTACGGGCGCAAGTGGTTCACCTCGGCCATCACCTCGCAGATGGCGCTGACGCTCGCCCGGCCCAGCGGCAATCCGCCGGGCGGCAAGGGGCTGGCGCTGTTCTACGTGGAGACCCGCGACGCGCAGGGGCGCCCCAACCGCATCCTGGTCAACCGCCTGAAGGACAAGCTCGGCACGCGCAAGGTGCCGACCGCGGAGCTGACGCTCGACGGCACGCCGGCGGAGCTCGTGGCGGGGACCGGGGACGGCGTGAAGCTCATCGCACCGATGCTGAACGTCACGCGGACGTGGAACTCGGTGTGCGCCTGCGCGCTCGCGCGGCGCGGGCTTGCGCTTGCGCACGACTACGCCAGGAAGCGCGAGGCCTTCGGCGCGCCGCTTGCTGAGAAGCCGCTGCACGTGGATACGCTCGCAGGGCTCGAGGCGGAATTCCTGGGCGCCCTGCATCTCACCTTCTTCGTCGTCGAGCTGATGGGCCGGGAGGAGGCCTCCAGGGCCAGCCCGGAGCAGGGGAAGCTGCTGCGGCTGCTCACTCCGATCGCGAAGCTCCTCACCGCAAAGCAGTCGGTGCAGATCCTGTCCGAGGTGATCGAGGCGCTCGGCGGCGCGGGCTACGTCGAGGACACCGGCCTGCCGCTGCTGCTGCGCGACGCCCAGGTGCTGCCGATCTGGGAAGGAACGACCAACGTGCTGTCGCTCGAGACCTTGAGGGCGCTGGAGGCGGTCGGAGGGCTCGCGGTGCTCGGGCGCGAGATCGGAATCCTGCTGCGCGAGGTGCGGGAGCCGGACCTGGTGAAGATCTCGGCGCTCATCGAGCGGGCCGTGGAGCAGGCCGAAGGCTGGGCCGCCGGGGCGAAAGGCGACGCGCTCGAGGCCGGGGCACGGCGCTTTGCCATGACGCTTGGGCGCGCCGTGGAGCTGGCTCTGCTCGCGCGCCACGCGCAGTGGTCGCTCGAGGAGGAGAAGGACTCGCGCGCGCTCGCGGCGGCGAGGCGCGTCGCCGCGCACGGCGTCAGCCTCCTTGCGGACCTGGACGCCGGAGACTCCCGCCGCCTCGCGCACGACGAATAAGGTGTCAGGAACCTTTTCGGTCAAAAGAGCGAGCGGATGATGCCGCCGTCGACGCGCTGCGCGGCGCCGTTGATCGCGGAGGCGCGCTCCGAGCACAGGAACGCGATCTGCGCAGCGATCTCCTCCGGCTCGGCCCAGCGCTGAAGGAGCGAGGTTGCGCCGGTCGTTTCGAAATACGCGGCGCGCAGCTCGTCCACCGATTTGCCGAGCCCGGGCGCAACCTTCGCGAGGAACGCCTCCACGCCTTCCGTCCAGGTCGGGGCGACGAGAGCGCTGTTGACAGTCACGCGCGTGCCCCGCGTGAGCTCGGCCAGGCTGCGCGCGATCGACACCTGAGCCGCCTTCGACATCGCGTAGTGCGCCATGCCGGGGTTGGGCTTGGCGCTCTGGTCGCTGGCGATGAACACGATCCGGCCCCAGTCGCGCTCCAGCATGCCCGGAAGCAGCGCGCGCGCGAGGCGCACCCCGCTCATCACGTTCAGCTCGAACATGTCCATCCAGTCGCGGTCGGAGATCGCGCCGAATTCCTTGACCTCGAAGTAGCCCACGTTGTTGACCAGGATGTCAGCTGGTCCGATCTGCGCCAGCGCATCCACGACTTTCCGCGCGCCGGCGGCAGTCGCGAGATCCGCCGTGATTCCATGCGCCGCGCCGTGCCGCGACAGCGCGGCGACCGCGCTGTTCACGGCGGCTTCGTTGCGGCCGTTGACGACCACCCGCGCGCCCTCGGCTGCGAGGGCTTCCGCGACGGCGCGTCCGATCCCCATCGTCGAGCCCGTGACGAGCGCGAGCCTGCCCTTGATCTCCAGGTCCATTCGAGTTCCCCCTGTCCCCTGGGCGCATGTTAGATACATTCGGCGTGCCCAACAAACGGCAACTTGGATTAAGATTCCGCTGGGCGCAATCGGAGAAGGAAATGGACGAAAAGAGACTTAACATAGACATCGTGTCCGACGTGGTTTGACCCTGGTGCTTCATCGGCAAGCGCAAGCTGGAGAGGGCGATCGCCCTCTACCGCGAGCGCCATCCCGATGGGCCTGAGCCGGCCGTGCGCTGGCTGCCGTTCCAGCTCAATCCCGACCTCCCCGAGGCCGGCATCCCCCGCGAGGAGTACGTCGCGCGGAAGTTCGGCGCGCGCGGCAAGGGCGTCAACGAGCGGGTGACCATGGCTGGCCGCCAGGTCGACATCCCGTTCGCGTACGAGAAGATGCAGGTCCAGCCCAACACGCTCAACGCGCACCGGCTCATGCTGTTCGCGGAGCACGCCGGCAGGCAGGACGAGCTCGCAGAGGCGCTGTTCCGCGCCCATTTCACGGAAGGCGCCAATCTCACCGACCGGGAGACGCTCGCCGGCATTGCCGAGCGCGCGGGCATGGACCGCAAGGCGGCAGCGGACTACCTGGCCGGGGACGCCGACCGCGACGCGATCGCCCGCGCGGATGTCGAGGCGCGCAGCGCGGGCATCAACGGCGTTCCGTTCTTCATCTTCAACCGCAAGGTCGGCGTCTCCGGCGCGCAGGATCCGGAGACGCTGCTCGACGCCATGGAGCAGGCACTGCACGACAGTGGCCGGTGATTCGTACCGCAACGCACTCCCGCTCCAGAGCCTGTTGCTGGAGTACCGGCTGGAAGGGGTGCTCGGCGCCGGCGGCTTCGGGATGACCTATCTCGGGCGGGACACCCACCTCGAGAAGCTCGTCGCGATCAAGGAGTACCTTCCCACCGATCTCGTCGTGCGCGCGCTCGACGGCAGCATCATGCCGATCACGAGCGAGCTGCAGGCCGAGTACCAGTGGGGGCTCGAGCGCTTCATCCAGGAGGCGCGCACCCTCGCGAAGTTCAGCCACCCCCACATCGTCCGGGTGAACCGCTTCTTCCAGGCTAACGGAACCGGCTACATGGTGATGGACTACGAGAAGGGGGAGTCTCTCTACCAGATGCTGAAGCGCGGCGTGCGGCCGGACGAGGCGCAGCTGAAGGGCATTCTGCTGCCGCTGCTCGACGGCCTGCAGGCGGTGCACGCGGCGGGATTCCTCCACCGCGACATCAAGCCCTCCAACATCTTCGTCCGCGAATCCGGCAGCCCGGTGCTGATCGATTTCGGCGCGGCGCGCCACGCCGTCGGCGGCGCTACCCGCAGCCTCACCGCGGTGCTGACGCCCGGATACGCGCCGCTCGAGCAGTATTCGAGCGACGGTCACCAGGGGCCGTGGTCGGACATCTACGCGATGGCCGGCGTGATCTACCGCGCGCTGGTTGATGACAATCCGCCGGACGCGGTGAGCCGGATGAAGGCCGACACCCTTCCCGGCAAGCTCGCCCGGGCGCGCGGGAAGGTGAGCGAGCCGTTCCTGAAGGCGGTCGAATGGGCGCTGGCACTCGACGAGAAGGAGCGCCCGCAAAGCGTTCAGGAATGGCAGCAGGCGCTGCAGGGCCGGATGCCGGCGACCTCCACGACGCGCATCGCACTGCAATCCGCCCCGACGGTGATTTCCGTGCCGCCGGCGCCGAACGCGCCACTCGCGCGCGGGAAATCCGGTTCGGGATGGCGATGGGCGGGAATCGCCGCCTTCCTGCTGGTCGCAGTTCTCGCCATCAGCGCGTGGAACAAGCAGCGCCCGGCGCAGACGGGGGCGCCGGCGGGCTCTGCCTCACCCCAGGCGCAGACGCCGAAGCCCTGGCTCAAGCCCGCGGCGGAGCCGTCCTTCGATCCGCGAGCGCGCCCGGAGCGTGAGCGTGCCGACCGCCCCGGGGACAAGCAGCGCCCCGTGCCGGAAGAGTTGCGAAAGAAAGTGCTGCAGGAGTTCCGCTCCGGCGACCGCGACGCCGACGGCTACCTCTCACGCGACGAGGCGCGGAGCCGGTTCCCCGGCATCGAGCGCGAATTCGAGCGCGTGGACAGCGATGGCGACGGCCGCGTCTCACCGGAGGAATTCCTGCGGCTGCGGCGGTTCCAGGCCCAGCAGAAGCTTAAAAAACAGTGAGGCGGCGGCGCTGCTCAAGCCGCTCGCTCAGTTTCTCGGCATACGACTGCTCCACGCGCAGGTCCCCCTGACGGCGCCCTGCGGCGCTGCGCGCGAGCAGGAAGTTGATGCGGGAAATCAGCCGCGTGCGCCCTTCGCCATCGTCGACCTGCAGCAGCAGTGCCTCGATCTCCCGGATCTCGCGGTGGGGCTCGAGCTGCGGCGGCAGCAGCCCGGCGTTCTTGAGAATGCGGTGCGCAACCCGCAGGTCCTCGGGCACCAGCGCATCGTCGTCGAGCGCGAGCGGAGCGCCCGCGCCGGGCAGGTTATCGAGCTCACCGCGGGCCTGCGCCTCGCTGATGCGTCGTTCGGCAATGGCATCCCAGGCGCTCATCGAATCCTGGTATCGGGGCGCGTTCCGGCGCGCTTCTTCCCGGGGTCCTTCTTCTTCACGTCGGCGGCGACGCTGCCGCCAGTTGTGTCCGGCTCCATCGCATTCACCAGCTCGATGAGATCGTTGCGCAGGCGCTGGGGAATGGCGAGCCGCTCGATGCGATTGAGCTTGCCCTGGCGCGACCGGTTGTCGTGCAGCCCGGCGTGGTAGAGGAGGAGGTCCTCGGTGGTGATGTACATGCCGCTGGACGCGCCCATGAAGTCCCTGGGCAGGTCAACGAGGAACCCGGCGCGCGAGGGATAGAGGATCCGCATCACGAAGCCGAGGCAGCTGTGGCACAGCTCGTTGGAGCGCGCCGTCGTGTTGCAGTAGGGCGTGCCGTCGTCGACCCACAGGACGACCCGGTTCACGAGATCCTTCTGCAGCGCGCGCATGGACGCGTTGTCGGGAAATGGGCGGATGCCGTAGAGATGCTTGACGGCGTAGCGCCTGCCGTTCACGGTCATCTCGCCGGACGAGATGAAGGGCGATACCACGACGCCGAGCTCGGGGAACGACCAGGCGATCATGCCGTCCGGCATCTCGATCCCGATCTGCGTCTCGTGCTCGCCGTCCGGCGTGTCGATGACGAAGTAGTGCACGTAGCCGCTCTGGCCGGGCCCGGGCCCGGTTGCGGTGATCACGGGGGCCGATGCCCGCGCTGGAGCCGTTTTCGCCGCCGGTCGGCGGGTCACGGACCTTCCCGCACCGGGTGCCGCGTCCTTCCGGGTCGCCTGGTTCGTGGAGAACGCGGCCCGCGCGTGCACGGCCGAGGCCGAGGACTGCGACGGGGAGAAATAGGCCCATGCAGCGCCCGCGTGGGCGAGCAACGCCGCCAGTGCCACGCGCGCCAGTACGCTTCGCAGGGCGCGCTGCACGGACAATCCGGGGCTCCTCATGCCGTTTTCTCGCTCTCGGTCACCGTCACTGGAGCAGGAAGTCCCGCACCACCTTGATCTGGTCATCTGCCATCAGCATCGGGGCGTGCCCGACGCCCGCGAATTCTACCAGCCGCGGCCTCGGGCCCCGTCGGCTCATGGCATCCGCAGTATCCTTCAGCAGCAGGTCCGATTGCGCGCCCCGGATGAGCAGCGTGGGACAGGTGATGGCATCCCACACCGGCCACAGGTCCGCATTGGCATTTGCCTGCTTCTGGAATGGAACCGCGATCCCCGGATCGTAGCGAAATCCCCAGGAGCCATCCTCGTGCTGCATTCCGCCAGTCACCGTCAGGTGGCGCCACTGGGCATCGGTGAGCGGGCCGAAAGGCGCCGACACCAGTCGCACCATCGCCTCCAGCTCCTCCAGGCTCTTGAAGCGCGGATCCTTGCCGACGTAGGCCCGGAGGCGCTCGAGCGCGGCCTTGGGGATGACGGCGCCCACGTCGTTCACCACCAGCTTGACGATCGGCGTGTTGGGACGCGAGGCGAGCAGCATGCCGACGATGCCGCCCATCGACGTGCCGACCCAGTGGATCGCTCGCCGCTTGCCCCCGCCGGTGATCCGCGCAATGAGCGCGGTCATGTCGGCGCAGTACTGCGGATAGGCGTAGTCCTCCTTCACGGCCAGCCAGTCGCTCGCGCCGCGGCCGGCGACATCGGGGCAGACGACCCGGAAATCCGGCAGCAGCGCCTGCGCGAGAAAGTCGAAATCCCGGCCGTTGCGGGTGAGCCCGTGCACGCAGACCACCACGCGCTCCGCATCGGGGTCGCCCCACTCCACGTAGCGCATCCGGTGGAAGCCCCCGGTGGACAGGCACAGCAGGTGATCGTCTCTCATGTTTCGCTTGGACCGTTCCGGGCGCGCAGGAGTTTAGCCTGCGTTCACAGCATGAGCAGCCCGGCACCCCCGGTGCCGAGGAAGATCAGGAAGTGCACCACGCTCCACCAGCGGTAACGCGCGCCGATCTTGTCGGGCAGCTCGTTGGCGAGCAGAAACAGGCGCCCGTCTGCGGGCTTGCGCAGGACATGGACGCCTTCCGTCGACCGGGACTGCACTTCGCTGTGGAGCACGCGCACCTCGCGCCGCGCCTGCAGCCGGGCGAGCTCCCATTCCTTCATGCTGATCTTGCCGTCGCGGTCGAGGTCGAAGCGCTCGTGCAGCTGCCGCTGGTCCGCTTTCCATTTCGCCAGAAGCGTACCGATGTCGGCGCGCTCGTCTCCCCCCGCAACCGCCGCCGCGGTGGTGGTGCTGAACTCGCCGATGGCATAGATGACGGACTTGGAGCGCAGCAGCCACTCGGTGTAGCGGCGGTCGAACTCCTCCCAGTTCTTGCGGTCGTGCGTCAGCACTTCCGCGCCTTCCGGCGAGATGACGCACTGGCCCGTGTCGTCCACCAGCAGGAACTGCTCGACGCTCGAGCCGCTGTCCACCGTCTGCCACTTGTTGTTCGAGCCCTTCTCCTCGACCTGGTACGAATACCAGCAGCACGGCGACGCGCTCAGCTTGCTCTTGACCGGCTCGCCGGGGAGGTTCTCGGCGCGCCCGAAGAGCTCGACGTAGCCCTGCGCGGCGGAGGCGACCCTGGAGGTGGGGAGATCGTGGATAAAGCGGTAGCGCCGGTAGTTCGCGATCCAGGCGAGAAAGCTCACCGCCGACATGGCGAGAAGCGCATAGGGCCAGGCCGCCGCGCTCTCGGCCTTCAAGGCGACGCCAAGGATGATGAAGTGGATGATGCCCGACAGCCAGACGGGCTGGTGCAGGCGCGCGGACCGGCCGAAGCTTATTCCCACGTATCCGTTACTTCTTCTCCGGTGCGGCGGGCGCGGTCGGCGTCGTCGGCACCATGATTCCCGGCGCCAGCGGGATCTCGGCGACCTGGACCACCTTCGTCACGTAATGGCGTGTCTCGCCGAAGCACCTCGTCGGGATGCCCACCTTTTCCTCGTAGTGCAGCGAGACACGCTTGCCCATGTGCTTGTTGATGTCATCGGCGATGCGATCGTCCCACACGGTGAAGAAGGACTTCTCGGTTGTCGTGCCCGGCATCGAAACCATGGCCATTTCGCCTTCCCAGGTCTTGCAGAGCCAGCCTTTCTTCGAGAACTTCTGCACCCAGCCGGCGCGCTCGCCGCTCGAGTAGCTCCAGTGGGCCACGAGCAGGGCATAGGCGCCGACCAGGACGGCGGCCGCGACAACGATTCCCAGGATGCTCTTGATCGACATGCGCGTCAGGAGCCGAACAGCTTCTTGACGTCGACGTCGGCCTTCTCCTCGGCCTGGAACTCGAGGAGCTGCGCCGCCTTGAAGTTGAACATGCCGGCGATGATGGAGTCCGGGAACTGCTCGATGCGCACGTTGTTCACGTTCACCGACTCGTTGTAGAACTCGCGCCGGTCGGCGATGCCGTTCTCGAGGCTCGAGATGCGCGTCTGCAGCTGCTGGAAGGTCTGGTTGGTCTTGAGATCAGGGTAGGCCTCCGCCAGTGCGAAGAGGCTGCCGAGAGTTGCGCGCAGCGCGCCTTCGGCCTGCCCGAGCTGCGGGATGTTCTGCGCCTCGCGCGCCGCGAATACCTTGGAGCGCGCCTCCATCACCTTGGTGAGGGTGTCCTGCTCGAATTTCATGTACTGCTTGCAGGTCTCGACGAGCTTGGGCAGCTCGTCGTGGCGCTGCTTGAGCAGGACATCGATGTTGGCCCACGCCTTGGTGACGTTGTGCTTCACCTGGACCAGGTTGTTGTAGAGCATGATCGCGTACGCCGCGATCGCTGCCAGCAGACCCAGCACGATGATCGTTCCCATGCCCATGCATGCTCCTTTGCAGGCGAATGCCTGCGGTGATTCTATACCAACGGCATGAAAGGGCAGTAGGCAGACGCCAGGGAGACTGCCGAACTGGTCTGCAAGATGTTTTCCCCTCCTGCCCGAGGAGGGGAGTGCCGAGTTGGCTCAAGCCGTTACCAGGAGTAGTGGACGGTGTAGCGCATGTTGGCTTCGCCGCCGGCGGGGAGCTTCACGGGGAAGTGGACGGTGCGGGCGTCCTGCTTCTCGAATTCGTGGCTCTTCGAGGTGATCTGCCAGTTCGTCCAGCGGTAGAGATTTTCCTTGACGATCACCGTGACCGGCTCCTTCTTGTGGTTGCGGAGCTTCACCTCGATTTCCTCGGTCATGTTCTTGCGCGAGGTGTCCACGGTGAAGTGGACCTGCCGGCGCTCGCCCACGACGTCGAAGGCGGAGCCGAGCTTGATTCGCACCTTCTCGTCCTGGGGGGTGTGGTCGATCGTGTCCTCGCCGATGAACTCGAGCGTCCCGTCCGCGCCGTCCTGCTTGTTCACGCGGATGCGCCCCGCCGGCAGCGGCATGCCCATGTTCTGCGCCTTGGCGTTCTTGAAGCCGAGATAGACATCCACCTTGCGGTTGGTCGCGATACCGTAGTTGCGGTCGATGGCCGGATTGGGCCCGAAGCCGTACGCCGGCACCGCGCCGTAGTAGACGAGCGTCTTTTCGCACGGCACGCGGCGTGCCACCGGGAAGAGCTCGATCTGCTTGGTCGAGTTGTCGGGGAGGGTGGTGGGGCGGCCGAGCGTGTAGAGGTGGTACTCGAAGAACGCCTTTTCCTCGAACCCCGCGGCGCGATCTTCCGCGACGGACGCGCGGGCCAGGGTCTGGGGCATTGCCCGTCCCGCCTGCGCTGTGCGCTGCACGTCTCCGGCGACGAGCTTGAGCTTCGCGTCCTGGTAGCTCGCACCCGACTGGTTGATGATGCTGACCCATGCCCCTACGTCGAGGTGGCAGGCGTTGGCGGTGCGCCCTTCGGAATAGGTGAGGTTATAGTCGGCCCACCAGGTGATGCCGGTCGTCTGGTACGAGACACGCGACTTGTGCGCGCCGGCGCGGCTCGCTGCGACGTCCCAAACCAGGGTTGGACGCGTAATGAGCCCGCCGGGAAGCTCCGGCAGGCGGACGCCGGCGTTGTGGGGAAGGGTCTGGATGCTGCCGTCGCTCCGCCGCAGCGTGATTCCGCCCGCGGTCGAGAGCAGCACGCCGTCGAAGGACTCGACACCGGTCCCGCGCACTTGGTCCACGGTGATGGCGCGGTCGATGTATTTGCGCATCAGCTTCTCCGTGCTCACGAGATCGAACTGGAAATTCTGCTCGATGACGCTCGTTCCCGCTGCATCGGTAAGCGACTCGAAGGTGACGGTCGTGGGATCGATCAGGGCCGCTACGTCGGTGAAGCGCACCGTGTTGCGCCCGCGCGTTAGCGTCAGCTCGCGCTCGTGGCGCACCATGGCGTAGCCGGGAAGCTGGCCGCGGCCCCCGTGGCGGTAGTGCTCGGGTGCGATCGCGCCGGGACGGGCATTGCTGTAGATGGTGAGCGCATCGCCCGCATGGGCCGGGTTTTGCGCCGATGACAGCGCCGCCGTGACGGCAAGCGCCGTGAGGGACTTCACGAAGGTGCTCATTGCGTGTCTCCTTGAAAGGTTGAGCCGCACGCCATAAACGGGCGTCGCCGCGGAATGGGGTTAACGGGGTTGCCTTAAAATGACCCGATGCAGAGCATTGGCGTGTTTTGCGGGTCGAATACCGGCAGCGGCACGGCCTACGCCGAGGCAGCGCGCAAACTCGCGCAGGCCATCGCCGGACGCGGCCTGCGGCTCGTCTACGGCGGGGGCAGCATCGGCCTGATGGGGGTGCTGGGGGAGGCGGCGCTCGCCGCAGGGGGAAGCGTCATCGGCGTCACGCCGCGGCGCCTGCTGGAGAAGGAGGTCGTGCTGCGCAACCTCACGGAGCTGCGCGTGGTCGAGACGATGCTCGAGCGCAAGGCCCTGATGGCGGAACTCTCCGACGCCTTCATCGCGCTGCCGGGCGGGCTCGGGACGCTGGACGAGCTCTTCGAGATGCTGACCTGGAGCCAGCTCGGCATTCACCGCAAGCCGTGCGCGCTGCTCGACGTCGACGACTACTACGGCAGGCTCGCTTCGTTTCTCGACCACGCGGTCGCGCAGCGGTTCATCACGCCGCAGCATCGCGCCATGCTGATCGTCGAGCGCGACGCCGAGGCCGTCATCGACCGGCTCGCGTCCACGCCGCTGCCCGAGGTCAGCAAGTGGATGGACCGCAAGCCCGCCTGATGGCGCGGCCGCGGCCTTTACCTTAGAATTCGGGCACGCGACCGCGGAGGAGCATGGGGCGGTCCACGGAGTGGAAGCCATGGCGTCCGTAGCGAAGGCGTACAACATCTTCGACCTGCGCAGGATGGCGTTGAAGCGCGTGCCGAAAGGGCTCTTCGAGTTCGTCGACCGCGGCACCGAGGACGAGGTGTCGCTGCGCAACAACCGCGCCGTCTTCGAGCGCATCCGGCTCAAGCCGCGCACCCTGGTGGATGTCTCGAAGCGCACCCAGGAGGTGACGCTCTTCGGCAAGAAGCACAGGATGCCGATCGTGATCGCGCCCACCGGCACCGCGGGGCTGATGTGGTACGAGGGTGAGATCGCGCTCGCGCGCGCTGCGGCGGAGGCGGGCATTCCCTTCACGCTCGCCACGGGTTCGATGACGGCGATGGAGCGGGTCGCCGAGGAGGCGGGGGGCACGCTCTGGTTCCAGCTCTACATGTGGCCCGACCGCTCGCTCTCCCACAAGCTCGTCGAGCGCGCGCGCGCCGCGGGCTACGAGGCGCTGGTCGTGACGGTGGACGGCGTCGTTCCCGGAAACCGCGAGTACAACCTTCGCAGCGGCTTCACCATCCCGTTCACGTTCACGCGCGGAAACATCGTGGACGTGCTGCTGCACCCGCGCTGGTTCTGCGGCGTGCTGATCCGCTATCTCCTCACCACGGGCATGCCGCGCTACCAGAACTATCCGACCGACCTCAAGTACCGCATCACCGCGGGACCGATGGGGCGGTCGAGCATGCGGAACGACTCGCTCAACTGGGATGACCTGCGCGCTCTGCGCAAGATTTGGCCGCACCGCCTGCTGGTGAAAGGAATGCTCCATCCCCAGGACGCCGCGACGGCGGCGGATTGCGGCGCGGACGGGGTGATCGTCTCCAACCACGGCGGCCGCAATCTCGACACGGCGATCTCTCCGATCGAGGCGCTGCCCGAGATCGTGGACGCTGTGGGCAAGCGCGTCACCGTGCTGGTGGACAGCGGTTTCCGGCGCGGCACCGATGTCGCCAAGGCGCTCGCGATGGGCGCGCAAGCGGTGATGATCGGCCGCTCCACGCTCTACGGCGTCGCCGCCGGCGGAGAAGAGGGGGCGCGCCGGGCCATTGCGCTGTTCCGTGGCGAGATCGACCGCGTGATTGCGCTCCTGGGGTGCAACGGCGTCTCGGAACTTTCGACGGAGCATCTGCACGCGCCCGATCTGCCGGTGCGGGTGACAGAGCCGGTGCGGCCCGGATTGAAGCTCCTCGACACCGCACGGGCCGCGGAGAGGTAGTTCTTTGCTGTGGTATGTGCTCCTGCTGGCGACGGTCGGCGTCGCCGTCTATGCCGTCTGGAGCTACCGCAAGAAAGCCGCCGCGAGGAAAGCCGCCGGCGAAGCGCGCCTCGAGAAGCTGCTCAAGGAACAGGCGCAACTCGCTTCGGGCCTGCAGCCGCCCATCCCGTCCGCGGCCGAGCCCTCTTCATCGGCAAAAGCGCCTCCCGCCACAGCGGCCACGCAGCCGGTGGCGGCGGAGCGCTTCCTCGGAAAGGCCGAGTCGCTGCTCTACTACCTGCTCCGGTCCGGGCTGCCGGACGCGGAGGTCTTTGCCGGCGTGTCGCTTGCGCGGGTCCTCGGCGCGACGGGTAACGGCCGCGATCGCGAGCAGCAATTGCGCCGTCTCTCCCAGTACCAGCTCGATTTCGTCGTCTGCGACAAGAGCATGCGGGTCGTGGCCGTGGTCGAAGTCGAGACCTCGGCCGGCGCCGAGGCAGCGGGGGACCAGCGCTTCAAGTCCGACCTGCTGAAGCAGGCGGGCATCCGGGTGGTCCGCATCAATCCCGCGGAGCTGCCGCGGCGCGAGCAGATCGGCGCTCTCATCAACGCCGGCCCGGCGCAAAAGGAGGGATGATGGCCCGTCGTTGCGGCATGGCGCTGCTTCTCGCCGCTTCCGTCGTGCCGGCGGCCATCGCCGCCAAGACGCCGGAGCAGATATTCCAGCAGGCCTCGCAGAGCGTGGTCGTGATTCACGCCACCGACAACGAGGGCAATCTCGTCAACCAGGGCGGCGGCGTGGTGACCGCGCGCGAGATCGTCACGACCAACTGCCACGTCATCGAGGGCGCCGAAAGCCTCGAGGTACTGTTCCGCCAGCAGTCCTATCCCGCGACGGCCGCGTCGGCGAACGAGGACCGCGACCTGTGCCAGGTCCGGGTGCCGCAGCTACCCGCGCCGCGGGTGACGCTAAATGCCGGCAGGGTGCGGGTAGGCCAGAGGGTGTACGCGATCGGCGCACCGGAAGGGCTGGAATTGACGCTGACCGAGGGATTGATCTCGAGCCTGCGGGAATTCGACGGCTCCCAGTACATCCAGACTTCCGCCGGCATCTCGCAAGGCTCGAGCGGGGGCGGCCTGTTCGACACCGAGGGGCGGCTGATCGGCATCACCTCGTTCTTCGTCGGGGAAGGCCCGAATCTCAATTTCGCGCTGCCCGCATCCTGGATCGTCGAGCTCGAGCGCGGCATCCGCGCACGAGCGGCGGCACCCCCGCAGGAGCCGGCGGAGGCGCGGTGGCTGCGCCGGGTGAGCGAGGCGCGCGCGAGAAAGGACTGGCCGAACGTCGTCAGCCTGTCGCAGCAGTGGGTGCGCGTCATGCCGAAGAGCGCGCGCGCCTGGCAGGAGCTGGGCGACGCCTACGCGGCCACCAACCGGCCGCGGCGCGCGATCCCCGCCTATCAGCAGGCGGTGCGCTACGACGCGGAATCGTTCGACGCCTGGCACAATCTCGGATGGACCTACCTCGCGCTGAACCAGTACGACCGGGCAATCGAGGCGATCCAGGAGGCGCTACGCATCCGGCCCGGCCATGCGCGCGCGACCTACAACCTGGGGGCGGCGTACTACGGCCAGGGATTGCGCGAAAGGGTGCAGGACATTCACGGCCAGCTGCGCAAGCTCGACCCCGCCCTCGCCGGGCAGTTCGCGAAGCGCTACGTCAAGCCATAGCGCGGCCTTCCCCTCCTGCCCGAGGGTGAGCCGGGGTTTCGAGGAGCATGCCTCCGAGCCGGCGAACGACCGACGCGATGCAGCGCGGCGGGACGGACGGGGTCGACGCGAAGCGGCGGGGGTGGTGGGAGCTAACTTGCCAACTCCCCCGATTGCAGGTATCGTTCGCCCCGCAGTCGTTTCAAGCGGCGTATTGCTGACCCGTACCTCCGCCCGTTCGGGCGGGGTCTCAGTTCTCAACCACTCGCTTTGAATCGCTTGCAGGGCACGGGCGCGATCCCGTGATTGTTCATTTTCGTATAGGAGTTTGCATGGCAACAGGTACCGTAAAGTGGTTCAACGACGCCAAGGGTTTTGGTTTCATCACGCCGGATGACGGCGGCGAGGAGGTGTTCGCGCACTTCTCCGAGATCCAGGGCAACGGGCACAAGTCGCTCAAGGAGAAGCAGCGCGTGAGCTACGAAGTGACGCGCGGCCCCAAGGGCATGAAGGCCACGGGCATCAAGCCGCAGTAACGACCGATGCGACAGCTGGGGCGCGAGCCCCGGCCCGCAAAGAAAAACGGCCACCTCAGGGTGGCCGTTTTTTGTTGGTGGAGGCGGGGAGAATCGAACTCCCGTCCGCAAGTCCTACACAGCCGGGACTACATGCTTAGCCTGGTCGTTTGGATCTCGCCTCGCGCCCGCCGGCCGGCAGGCTGACGTTCGGCCAGTCGCTTCGACGGATCCATGCGGCCAAGCGACCAGGCCGCGCGGAGAGGCTGATGTGAATGACGCTGCACCTTGGAGCGAGCGGGACTTGCGTCTCGCGACCCCTCGGCCTAGCCCATCAGCAAGCTAGTGCAGCGTCTAGCCGGTGTTAGGCGGCTAGAGCGTAACGCTCGTCGTTTGCGTTTAGTGGTTTCCAGCGGTTTTACAAGGTGACTGGACCTTGGCATGCCCCGTACTGCTTCGCTACCTGCGTCGAAACCTGGTCGCCCCCATGACTGAAAATTCAGGGTGTCGCCATTATCTCAGATATGGGCGCGGGAGCGGAGTTCAATCCAGAAATCGCAGCAGGTCGAGCGGCATCTCGACCGTGAAATCTGCATTCCAGGTCTCCGGGGCCTGGCCGTTGAGATAGCCCCACATCGCGATGGCCGTCTGCATGCCGGCGGCCCGTCCCGCGTCGACGTCGCGCTGGTCGTCACCGAGATAGATGCAGCCTTCCGGAGCGAGCCCCAGGACGCGGCTCGCGGCGAGCAGCGGCTCGGGATGCGGCTTGATCCTGCCGGTCGAGTCGCCTCCGATCACGCAGGCCGCGCGGCTCCGCACCTCCAGAAGCTCCAGCAGCGGCAGCGTGAAGCGCTCCGCCTTGTTGGTGACGACGCCCCACGGGAGTGCACGGGCTTGCAGGCGATGGAGGAGCTCGGCGATACCGGAAAAAAGCCGCGTCTCGCGGCAAAGGTTGTCGGCGTAGATCGCGAGAAACTCGTCGCGCAACGCGTCGTAGCCGGGGTCGCCGGGATGCACGTTGAATCCCGCCCCGATCAATCCGCGCGCGCCCTGCGAGGCGTAGGGACGGGTCGCCGCGAGCGGCAGCGGCGGCAGCCCGCGCGCGCCGCGCACCCGGTTGAGCGCATAGGTCAGATCGGGCGCCGTGTCGGCAAGGGTGCCGTCGAGGTCGAACAGGACCGCCTTGATCACGGCTTGGTGGCGTGCAGGATGTAGTTGACGTCCGTGTCGCTGCCGAGGGAATACACCCTCGTGAACGGGTTGTAGGTCATCCCGGTCACGCGCGCGACCGCGAGGCCCGCGCGCCGGCACATGCCCGCGAGCTCGGAAGGCTTGACGAAGCTCGCGTAGTCGTGGGTGCCGCGCGGCAGCAGCTTCAGCACGTACTCGGCGCCCACGACCGCGAGCGCGTAGGACTTCAGATTGCGGTTGATCGTCGAGAAGAACACGTGGCCGTCGGGCCGCACGAGATCGGAGCAGGCCTGGACGGTCAGCGCCGGGTCGGGCACGTGCTCGAGCAGCTCCATGCAGGTGACGACGTCGAAGCTGCGCGGTGCCTCGCGCGCAAGCGCCTCCGGCGCGATCAGCCGGTATTCCACCTCGAGCCCCGACTCGAGCAGGTGCAGCTGCGCGACCTTGAGCGGCTTCTCGGCGAGATCGATGCCGGTGACGCGCGCGCCGCGCGCCGCCATCGCCTCGGCCAGTATGCCGCCCCCGCAGCCGACATCGAGCACGCGCCGGCCGCGCAGGTCCGCGATGCCGTCGATGTAATCGAGGCGCAGGGGATTGATGTCGTGCAGCGGCTTGAACTCGGCGCCCGGGTCCCACCAGCGGTGCGCGAGCTGGCTGAATTTCTCGAGCTCGAGGGGGTCGACGTTGATCATGAATGCAGGAATCGGGATCGAGGATTCAGGATTCAGAGAAAGGATACAGTAACCCGTGTCGTATTCGGTCCAATGCAATCCTCAATCCCCAATCCTGAATCCTAGTCCCTGATCCTCTCCCGCCAGTAGGCCGACTTGGCGGCGAGCTCTCCGGTGTCGAGGCGGGTGAGCCGGCCTTCCTCGACCAACAGCTCGCCGTTAATCCACACGTGCGTGACGTGCTCGCGCCCGGCCGCGTAGACCAGGTGCGACAGCGGGTCGTAGCACGGCTGGAGCTCAAGCGCATTGAGGTCAACCGCCGTCATGTCGGCGCACTTGCCCGGGGCCAGCGTGCCGACGCGGTCGTCGATGCCCAGCGCGCGCGCCGCGCGGACCGTGGCCATCTCCAGCGCCGTGTGCGCGGGCAGGGCCGTCGGGTCGTCGGAGCGGCCCTTGGCGAGAAGGGCGGCGAGCCGCATCTCGGTGAAGATATCGAGGCGGTTATTGCTCGCGGCGCCATCGGTGCCCAGTCCCACGTTGACGCCGGCCTTGAGCAGGTCCGCGGGCGCCGCGATGCCGCTGGCGAGCTTGAGGTTCGAGCTGGGGCAATGGGCGACATGGCAGCCCCCGGCACCGAGCAGGCTCGCTTCCTGCGGGGTCAGGTGCACGGCATGAACGGCGATGAGATTTGCGTCCACCAGCCCAAAGTTCTGCAGCCGCGCGATCGGGCGCGCGCCGTGGCGGGCGAGGCTCTGCTCGATTTCGTCGCGCGTCTCGTGCAGGTGGATGTGCAGGGGCAGGTCGAGCACGCCCTGCAGCATCGCGATGCGCTCGAAGGCGCGGTCGCTGACGGTGTACGGCGCATGCGGCGCGAGGCAGAAGGAGAGCAGGGGCTCGTTCTTCAGCGCATCGCGCGCCGCGAGGCCCTTGCTCAGGTAGTCCTGGGCATCGGAGGCATAGGCGGACGGCATCTCGATGACGATGATGCCGAGCGCCGCCCGCATGCCGGCGGCGAGCGCCGCGCGCGCGGCGGCGTCCGGATAGAAATACATGTCGTTGAAGCAGGTGATGCCGCCGCGCAGCATCTCGGCGCACGCGAGCAACGTGCCATCGCGCACGAACTCGGCGGATGCGAGTCTCGTTTCCACCGGCCAGATGTGGTTCTGCAGCCAGTCCATGAGCGCGCGGTCGTCCGCGAGGCCGCGCATCAGGGTCATGGCGGCGTGCGTGTGCAGGTTGACGAGTCCCGGTATCAGGACGTGTCCGGGCAGCGCGGTGCGCCGCGCGGCGGGATACCGCTCGCGCGACGCGCCGACGGGCAGGATTTCGCGGATGCGCCCATCGATCACCGCGATCGCGTGGTCGGCGAGGATCGTCCCGGGCGGATCGACCGGGATGATCCAGCCGGCTTCCACGATATGCGCTGCGGAATCAGCCAGAAGCGCCTCCGGAAACAAAAGAGCCCTGCCTCGCGGCAGGGCTCCTGGGTGGTTCTAGTGCTCGAACGTCTGCGTTCGACTGAATTTCAGCGCGCGGACTTGGCTGCGGGCTTCTTTGCGGCCGGCTTCTTCGCGGCCGGCTTCGGCTTTAGGTTGATCGCACGGCCGACGACTTCCACGGTCACGCGGCGGTTCGGCGCCAGGCACTCGATCAGCTGCTTGCGCTTCATCTTGTTGTCGCAGAACTTGGTGACCGGGATCGGCTGCTTGAACGCCTTGCCTTCCCAGAAGATCACCTTCTGGTCGACGCCCATGCTGACCAGGTAGTCCTTCACCACGACCGCGCGGCGCTCCGAAAGCCCCATGTTGTACTTGAGGCTGCCGATGCGGTCGGTGTGGCCGGTCACGACCACGGCGCTGACGTTCACCACGCCGCGGGCCTTGGTCGCCTTGCGCAGGGAAGCCATGAACTTGTCGAGCTCGGCCTTGTTGTCGGCGGTCATCTCGGCCTTGGCGAAGGGCATCCCCTGCAGCTCGATCTTCTGCTCGATGTTCAGGAACTGGGGCTTGGCCTTCTTCGCCGGCTCGGGCTTCGGCTCCGGCTTGGGTTCCGGCTTCGGCTTCGGCGCCGGCGCGGGCTTCATCATGGGCTCCGCGGGCTTCTGCTCCGGCTCCGTCGCGCAGGCTGCTAACAGGCTGACCGCGGCCAGCATGCCGGCGAAGGTGTAGATCTTGCGCTGTACTGAATTCATGTTCTTGATCCTCCTGATTATGCGATGGTTAGGGACCCGCCGAAGTGCCGGTTAACCACTATGGAGTCTCCCCGCGGCTACTAATATCACATCGGAACGGGCAAGGCAAATGATGCGGGCATCTTAGCACGCTTCCACCGGGGAAGGGCTATCTGACTGTTGCGCTGAGGAAACTGGAGCGCGCTCGGCGCGGCCGGGCATTTCACGAGGTGGACTGAAAATTGCTCCCGCCGCGCGTCCGGCCCGGGGCAGGCGGAGCGCGAGCATGCACGACACGACCGTCGAAGCCGGGGGCTTCGCGCCCAGGGACGGCTCCAGTTTGTGCGCCCGACCGTGAGTCGCCGGAAGCGGCTGCCGAGCCGGCTGAAGGGGTCCGGTCGGGACCGGAAGAGACCCCGGCGCATGGTAAAATTTGGCCTTTTTAACGGCCCCGGAACCCCCCCGGATTTCCCTGCATTTTCATGGATCAGATCGCCAAGGAAACGGTTCCGGTCAGCCTCGAAGAGGAGATGCGGCGCTCCTACCTCGATTACGCCATGAGCGTGATCGTAGGGCGGGCGCTGCCCGATGTGCGCGACGGGCTGAAACCGGTGCACCGCCGCATTCTCTTCGCGATGCACGAGGCGAACAATGTCTGGAACAGGCCGTACGTGAAGTGCGCACGGGTGGTGGGCGACGTGCTCGGCAAGTACCACCCGCACGGCGACGCCGCCACCTACGAGGCGCTGGTGCGCATGGCGCAGGAATTCTCCATGCGCTACACGCTCATCGACGGGCAGGGCAATTTCGGCTCGGTCGACGGCGACTCCCCGGCGGCCTACCGCTACACGGAATGCCGGCTCGAGCGCATCACCTCGGAGATGCTCGCCGACATCGACATGGAGACGGTGGATTTCACGCCGAACTACGACGGCAAGGAGCAGGAGCCGACGGCGCTGCCGACGCGCATTCCCAACCTCCTGGTGAACGGCTCCTCGGGCATCGCGGTCGGGATGGCGACCAACATTCCGCCGCACAACCTCTCCGAGGTGGTGGACGCCTGCCAGGCGCTGCTGGCAAACCCCGAGACCGACATCGACGAGCTGATCCGGATCGTCCCCGCTCCGGATTTCCCGACCTCCGGCGTCATCTACGGGGTGCAGGGCGTCAAGGAAGGCTACCGCACCGGGCGCGGCCGGGTGGTGATGCGCGCGCGCACGCATTTCGAGGAGGCGGAGAAGGGCAGCCGCGCCAACATCGTGATCGACGAGCTGCCCTACCAGGTCAACAAGGCGAGCCTGCTTCAAAAGATCGGCGAGCTGGTGCGCGAGAAGCGACTCGAGGGCATCTCCGACATCCGCGACGAGTCCGACAAGAGCGGCATGCGCGCGGTGATCGAGCTGAAGCGCGGCGAGAACCCGGAGGTCATCCTCAACAACCTGTGGAAGGACACGCAGCTCGAGGAGACCTTCGGCATGAACATGGTCGCGCTGGTGGACGGCCAGCCGCGGCTGCTGAACCTCAAGCAGTTCCTGGACGCCTTCCTGCGCCACCGCCGCGAGGTCGTCACGCGGCGCACCGTGTTCGAGCTGCGCAAGGCGCGCGAGCGCGGCCACATCCTGGAGGGCCTGGCGGTGGCGCTCTCCAACGTGGACGAGGTGATCGCGCTGATCAAGGGCGCGGCCGCCCCGGCCGACGCGAAGCGCGAGCTGATGGCGCGCTTCTGGCGTTCCAGGCTCGTGGAGGCGCTGCTCGAGCGCAGCGGGGGCGAGACCTCGCGCCCCGAGGGGCTCGCCCCCGGGTTCGGGCTGCAGAAGCAGGGCTACAAGCTCTCCGACGTGCAGGCGCAGCGCATCCTCGAGATGCGCCTGCAGAGCCTGACCGCGCTCGAGCAGGACAAGATCACCTCGGAATACCGGGAGACGATGGACAAAATCGTGGACCTCATCGATGTCCTCGCCAATCCTGCGCGCGTGACCCAGATCATCTCGACCGAGCTCGCCGAGATGAAGAAGCAGTACGGCGACGAGCGCAGGAGCGAGATCGTCACCAAGACGCAGGAGCTCTCGACCGAGGACCTGATCGCGGCCGAGGACGTGGTGGTGACGCTTTCCCACGGCGGCTACATGAAATGCCAGCCGGTCGCGGATTACCGCGCGCAGAAGCGCGGCGGGCGCGGCAGGCAGGCGACCTCGACCAAGGAGGACGATTTCGTCGAGAAGCTCTTCATCGCCAATACGCACGACCACATCCTGTGCTTCTCCAACCGCGGGCGCGTCTACTGGCTCAAGGTCTACGAGGTGCCGCAGGGCAGCCGCGCCTCCCGCGGCAAGCCGATCGTGAACCTGGTGCCGCTGATGGAGCACGAGAAGATCACCGCCGTGCTTCCGGTCAAGGAGTTCGACGAGAACCATTTTGTGTTCATGGCCACTGCGCTGGGAACCGTGAAGAAGACCTCGCTCGCCGCGTTCTCGCGGCCGATGGCGAAGGGCATCATCGCGGTCAACCTCGACGGCGGCGACCACCTGATCGGGGTGGCGTTGACCGACGGCAAGCAGGACGCGATGCTGTTCTCCGACGCCGGCAAGGCGGTGCGCTTCACGGAGGACGAAGTGCGCCCGATGGGGCGCAATGCCGCCGGCGTGCGCGGCATGAAGCTGCAGAAGGACCAGAGCGTGGTGTCGCTGCTGACCGTCAGCGACGAGAGCCTTTCGGTGCTCACGGCCACGCAGAACGGCTACGGCAAGCGCACGCCGGTGACGGAGTACACCCGCCACGGTCGCGGCGGGCAGGGCATCATCGCGATCGACTGCAGCGATCGCAACGGGAAGCTCATCGCCGCCCAGCTGGTGGGCGCGGAGGACGAGATGATGCTGATCACCACCGGCGGCGTGCTGATCCGCACGCGCGTCGCGGAAGTGCGCGAGCAGGGTCGGTCCACCCAGGGCGTGCGCCTGATCAACCTCGTCGACGAGGGCGAGACGCTCGCGGGCCTGGAGAAGATCGTTGAATCCGACAATGGTGAGGAGTGAGCGGTAGTCCTATGGCCAGGGTATTCAATTTCGGGGCCGGGCCGGCGGCGCTGCCGGAGCCGGTGCTGCGGCAGGCCGCAGAGGAGCTGCTCGACTGGCACGGCGCGGGCATGTCGGTGATGGAGATGAGCCACCGCGGCAAGATCTTCATCGCCCTCCATGCGCAGGCCGAGGCGGACCTGCGCGAGCTGCTGGCGATCCCGAAGAACTACAAGGTGCTGTTCATGCACGGCGGGGCCGCGGGGCAGTTCGCGATCGTTCCCATGAATCTGCTTCGCGGCCGGAAGGTGGCGAGCTACGTCAACTCCGGGCACTGGTCGACGCGGGCGATTGCCGAGGCGAAGCGCTACTGCACGGTGAGCATCGCGGCGAGCTCCGAGGATGCAAAGTTCACCTACGCGCCGAAGCAGGAGCAGTGGAAAATCGATCCCGGGGCGGCGTACGTGCATTACACGCCGAACGAGACCATCGGCGGGGTGGAATTTCACTGGATCCCGCGCACCGACGGGGTGCCGCTCGTCTCCGACGCGTCCTCGACGATCCTGTCGCGGCCGCTCGACGTCAGCCGCTTCGGCCTGATCTACGCGGGCGCGCAGAAGAACGTGGGCCCCGCGGGGCTCGCGATCGTGATCGTGCGCGATGACCTGATCGGACAGGCCGCTCCCTACACGCCCACGATATTCGACTACAAGGTCCAGGCCGCCGCGGACTCGATGCAGAACACGCCGCCGTCCTACGCCATCTACCTCGCGGGCCTGGTGTTCCAGTGGCTGAAGCGGCTGGGCGGGCTCGCGAAGATGGAGGAGATCAACATCGCCAAGGCGAAGCTGATCTACGACTACCTCGACCAGACCGAGTTCTACCACTCGCCGGTTGCGCGGGAGGACCGGTCGCGGATGAATGTCTCGTTCTGGCTGCGCAATGACAAGCTCGACGAGGCTTTCCTCAAGCAGGCGCGGGAGCACGGGCTCGCCGAGCTGAAGGGCCATCGCGCGGTCGGCGGCATGCGCGCCTCGATCTACAACGCGATGCCGATCGAGGGGGTGCAGGCGCTGGTCGGGTTCATGCGGGAGTTCGAGCGCACGCATGGCTAGGCAATACCGGATACTGACGCTGAACTCCATTTCCAGCGTCGGCCTGAAGCGTTTTCCCGCCGCGCACTACGTGGTGGGCACGGCCGTCGAGAACCCGGACGCGATCCTGGTGCGCTCGCACGACATGCACGCCATGGAGATCGGCGCCCCGGTGAAGGCGGTCGGGCGCGCCGGCGCGGGGGTGAACAACATCCCGGTGGAGAAGCTCTCCTTGCGCGGCCTGCCGGTGTTCAACGCCCCGGGCGCGAACGCAAACGCCGTCAAGGAGCTCGTCATCGCCGGGCTGCTGATCGCGTCGCGCAACCTCGTGCCGGCGCTGCGCTTCGTGCACGGCCTCAAGGGCGACGACAAGACGCTCAACCAGCTGGTGGAGGACGGCAAGAAGCAGTTCGCGGGCGTCGAGCTGCCGCGGCATACGCTCGGCGTCATCGGTCTGGGCAAGGTCGGGAGCCTCGTCGCCGACGCGGCGATCAAGCTCGGCATGAGCGTGCTCGGCTATGACCCCGAGATCACGGTGGACGCGGCGTGGAGCCTGCCCTCACAGGTGAAGCGGGCCCAGAGCATCGAGGAGGTCCTGAAGGCCGCCGACTTCGTCACGGTGCACGTGCCGCTGGTGAAGGACACCCGCAACATGATCAACGCCGCGCGCTTGAAGCTCATGAAGCACGGGGCGATCCTGCTCAACTTCGCGCGCGAGGGCATCGTGGACAACGACGCGGTGGTGGATGCGCTCGAGGCGAAGCGCCTGCGCTGCTACGTCTGCGATTTCCCGGCGCGCAGGCTCGCGGCGCGCCCCGAGGTGATCACGCTGCCGCATCTCGGCGCCTCCACCCGCGAGGCCGAGGAAAATTGCGCGGTGATGGTGGTGGATCAGGTGCGGGATTTCCTCGAGAACGGTAACATCCAGAACGCCGTGAACTTCCCGGACGTGGTGATGGCGCGGGAGGCGCCGTTTCGCGTCGGCATCGCCAATTCCAACGTGCCGAACATGGTGGGGCAGATCTCCACCGCGATGGCGAAGGCGGGCCTCAACATCCACAACATGATCAACAAGTCCAAGGGCGAGATGGCGTACACCCTGGTGGACGTGGACACCAAGGTGCCGGCCAAGCTGATCGAGCAGATCGGGGGGATCGAGGGGGTGCTCGCGGTGCGCTACCTTCCCGTCGACAAGGCGTGAGCAGCATCCAGTCCATCCGCGGCCGCATCGACGCCCTCGACCGGCGGCTCGTGAAGCTGCTTTCGGCGCGGGCGCGGCTCGCGCAGCGCATCGGCCGGCTGAAGGAGGGCGCGGCCTACCGTCCGGAGCGCGAGGCGCAGGTCCTGCGCGGAATACTCTCGGAAAATCGCGGCCCGCTGCCGGATGCCGCTCTCACGCGGCTGTTCACGGAAATCATGTCCGCGTGCCGGGCGCTCGAGGACTCGATGACCGCGGCGTATCTGGGGCCGCCGGGCACCTTCAGCCAGGAGGCGGCGGTCAAGCACTTCGGCGGGCTGACGGCGCTCACGCCATGCGGCTCGATCGACGAGGTGTTCCGCCGCGTCGAGACCGGCTCGTCGGGATACGGCGTGGTGCCGGTAGAGAACTCCACCGAGGGGGCGATCGGGCGCACGCTCGACCTGCTGCTCTCGACCCCGGCGCAGGTCTGTGGCGAGATCATGCTTCCGATCCGGCAATGCGTGATGGCGAAGCGCGACCGGCTCGCCGGCATCCGCAAGGTCTACTCGCACGCCCAGAGCCTGTCGCAGTGTCAGCAATGGCTCGCGCGCAACCTGCCGCGCGCGGAACGTGTCGCGGTCGTGAGCAACGCCGAGGCGGCGCGCCTCGCCGCGCGCGAGGGGAGCGCCGCCGCGATCGGCCCGCGGACCGCGGCTGCGCTCTACGGGCTCAGGCTCCTCGCGCGCAACGTCGAGGACGAAGCGAAGAACACGACGCGCTTCCTGGTGATCGCCGAGCATGACGCCGCGCCGTCGGGGCGCGACAAGACCTCGCTCGTCATGTCCACGCGCAACGTCCCCGGGGCGATGCACGAGCTGCTGACGCCGCTCGCCGCCAACCAGGTGAGCATGACGCGGCTCGAGTCGCGCCCGTCGCGCACCGGGCTGTGGGAGTACGTGTTCTACGTGGACGTCGAAGGGCACCAGAAGGATCCCCGGGTCGAGCGCGCCCTTGCCGAGCTGAAGCAGAAGGCTTCGCTCCTGAAGATCCTCGGCTCCTACCCCGCCGCCGTGGCGTAGAGAAGTGGCTCGAACCCATCTCAACAACCAGCTCGCTTGCCCTTCGCCTGCGACCGTTCATGCTGAGCGTAGCGCGCAGGCCGCGGGACGGGTCCTGTCAGAGCGGTCGTGATCTTCTCCGGATTTCCGAGCCCACTTGGTCAATTGATCAGGACAACTCACCTGGACAGTCAGTACCCGTACCGGAAATCCGGAACCAGATCCCAACCGCCCTGCCACCCGGCCCGCGGATATGCTGAGTTGCGCGGGTAGGACCCGCGCCATTTCCGGGACAAGCGGCGAAAAACGCGGACCAGTAACAAGAAACGAGCAACGAGTCACTCTTCTATGGACATCTGCGATCTCGCTCCCGGCTACATCCGCGCCATCGCGCCGTACCAGCCGGGCAAGCCGATCTCGGAGCTCGCGCGCGAAATGGGGATGGACGAGGCGCGCATCATCAAGCTTGCCTCCAACGAGAACCCGCGCGGCGTCTCCCCGCTCGCGCAGCGCGCAATCGCGGCGGTGCTGCCCGAGCTCGCACGCTACCCCGACGGCAACGGCTTCGACCTGAAGCAGGCGCTGTCCCGCCGCCACGGCCTGCCGCAGGAGCGCATCGTGCTCGGCAACGGCTCGAACGACGTGCTGGAGATGGCGGCGCGCGCGTTCCTCGGGCCAGGGCTCAACGCGATCTATTCGCAGCACGCGTTCGCGGTCTATCCGCTCGCGGTGCAGGCGGCGGGCGCAGCCGGCATCGAGATCCCCGCGAAGGACTTCGGGCATGATCTCGCGGGAATGCGGCGCGCGGTGACGCCTGCCACGCGCCTCGTCTTCATCGCGAACCCCAACAATCCGACGGGGACGCTCGTGCCGGCGCGCGAGCTGGAGGCCTTCATCGCGGGGCTCCCGCGCGAGGTGCTGGTGGTGCTGGACGAGGCCTACAACGAGTACCTGGCGCCCGAGAACCGCTCGGATACTATTGGCTGGCTCGCGCGCTTCCCGAACCTTGTGGTGACGCGGACCTTCTCCAAGGTGTACGGCCTGGCGGGGCTGCGCGTGGGTTATGCGCTCGCCGAGGCCGGCGTGGCCGATCTGATGAACCGCGTGCGCCAGCCGTTCAACGTGAACAGCGTCGCGCTCGCCGCCGCGACCGCTGCGCTCGACGACACCACCTTCGTGCGGGAGAGCTTCGAGCTCAACCGGTCGGGCATGCGCCAGCTGGCGGAAGGCTTCAAGCGGCTCGCCATCGAATACATTCCGTCCCACGGCAACTTCGTGAGCTTCAAGGTCAATGACGCGGGCGGCGTCTACCGGAAGCTGCTCCGGGCAGGCGTGATCGTGCGCCCGATCGCGAGCTACGGGATGCCCCAGCACCTGCGGGTGACGGTCGGCCTGGAAGCGGAGAATGCGCGCTTCCTCGCCGCGCTCGCCCAGGCCCAATAGAGATGGCCGCCAGACTGAAAATCGGCAAGCTCGTCGTGATCGGCGTAGGCCTGATCGGCGGATCGTTCGCGCTTGCCCTCAAGCGCGCGCGCGCGGTGCGGCGGGTCGTCGGCGTGGGGCGCACCCGCGCCAATCTCGCCGATGCGCTCCGGCTGAAGGCGATCGACGAGGCCGCGCAGGACCCCGCCCGCGCGGTGCGCGACGCGGATCTCGTGCTGCTCGCGACGCCGGTGGGCCAGATGCCGGCCGTGATGAGCGCCATTGCGCCGCACGTGCCGGCGCATGCGGTGGTCACTGACGCGGGCAGCACCAAGCGCGACGTCATCGCCTGCGCGCGGCGCTTCCTCGGGGCGCGGCTGCCGCGGTTCGTGCCGGGGCACCCGGTCGCCGGCACCGAGCTCTCCGGCGCGGCCGCGGCGTTTCCGGATCTCTACCGGGGCCGCAACGTCATTCTCACGCCGCAACCGGGAGCCGCTCCCGGCGCCGTCTCGCTGGTGAAGCGCGCGTGGGAGGCGTGCGGGGCCCGCGTCGTGCGCCTGGATGCCGGCGCCCACGACGAGATCCTCGCCGCCGTGAGCCACTTGCCGCACGTGATCGCATTCGCGCTCGTCAACCTGCTCGCGGGGCGGCGCAATCCGGCGCAGCTGTTCGGCCTGTCCGCGGGAGGACTGCGCGACACGGTGCGCATCGCCGGCAGCTCCCCGGAGATGTGGGCCGACATCTGCGTGGCGAACCGCGACGCGCTGCTCGCCGCGCTGGAGGACTACGAGAACGAGCTCGAGGAGACGCGGGCGGCGATCGAGCGCGCGGACGCCGACGAGTTGAGGCGGCTGTTCAAGCGGGCGCGCGACGCACGGGAGAAATGGCTCGTCGGAAAAGCTCGCAGCGGCAGGCGATGAGTTCGGATCACCTTGACCTGGCACCGATCCGGCGCGTGCGCGGCACGGTCAAGCTGCCGGGGTCGAAGAGCATCTCCAATCGCATTCTCCTGCTCGCGGCGCTCGCGCAGGGCGAGACGCGGGTTCGCGACCTGCTCGAATCCGAGGACACGGAGGTCCTGCTCGTCGCGCTGCGCGCGCTGGGCGTGAGCTGCGTGGACGAGGGCGCGCGGGGGCTGCGGGTGCGCGGAGCGGGCGGGGCGTTCCCTGACAAGAAGGCCGAGCTCTTTCTCGGCAACGCCGGCACCGCCTTCCGGCCGCTCACCGCAGTGCTGGCACTGTGCGCCGGAGAGTACCGGCTGTCCGGCACGCCGCGCATGCACGAGCGGCCGATCGGCGAGCTGGTCGATGCCCTGCGCCAGATCGGCGCCCGCATCGATTACCTCGGGAAGGACGGCTTCCCGCCGCTCGCCATCCATCCGGCGGCAATCCGAGCCGGGGGCAAAGTGAGCGTGCGCGGCGACGTTTCGAGCCAGTTCGTCACGGGGCTCCTCATCGCGCTGCCGCTGACCGGCGAGCGGACCGTCCTGTCCGTTGAGGGCGAGCTCGTGTCGAAGCCGTACGTCGAGTTGACGCTTGCCACCTTGCAGCGCTTCGGCGTGAAGGTCGAGCGCCGCGGCTGGACGACCTTCACGGTCCCGGCGGGCGCGAGCTACGCGAGCCCGGGCGAGATCTTCGTGGAGGGGGACGCCTCCTCCGCGTCCTATTTCCTCGCGGCCGGCGCCATCAGCGGGCTCACCGGGGGCGGACCGGTGCGGGTCGAGGGTGTGGGGCGCGCCAGCATCCAGGGCGACGTCCGCTTCGCGGCAACGCTGGAGCGCATGGGCGCGGCGGTCGCGATGGGCGAGAACTGGATCGAGGCGGGCGCCCGGCCGGAGACCGCGCGGCGCGGCAAGCTCACCGCGATCGACGCGGATTTCAACGATATCCCCGACGCGGCGATGACGGCCGCGGTCGCTGCGCTCTTCGCGGAGGGGACAAGCACCCTGCGCAACATCGGCAGCTGGCGGGTCAAGGAGACCGATCGCATCGCCGCGATGGCGACCGAATTGCGCAAGCTCGGCGCGAAGGTCGAGGAAGGACGGGACTCGCTGAGGATCACGCCGCCCGCCAGGCTCACGCCGGGGGCATCGATCGACACCTACGACGACCACCGCATGGCAATGTGCTTTTCGCTCGCGGCGCTGGGCGGGGTCGCGATCCGCATCAACGATCCGGGCTGCGTCGCCAAGACCTTTCCCGAGTACTTCGACGTGCTCGCCTCGGTCGCGGAGCGCTGAGCGTGTCCGCCGGCGATCCCCCTGTCATAGCGATCGACGGTCCTTCCGCGTCCGGCAAGGGCACCGTGGCGCAGGGGGTTGCGGGGGCGCTCGGCTTCCACTACCTCAACAGCGGGTCCCTGTACAGGACGGTGGCATTGGCCGCGCTGGAGGCCGGCGCGAACCTCGACGACGAATCAACATTGTCAGAGATCACCTTGAATTTGAGGGCGGATTTCAATGGCGACCGGGTGACGCTGGGGGGCCGCAACGTGAGCGATGTGATCGTCGGGGAGGCAGTGAGTGTCGCTGCCTCCCGGATTGCGGCGCTTCCAGCGGTCCGGCGAGCCCTGCTCACCCGCCAAAGGGCCTTCCGGAAGCCCCCCGGACTGGTCGCCGACGGGCGGGACATGGGCTCGGTCGTATTCCCCGATGCGGTGCTCAAAATCTTCCTCACCGCGAGCCTGGAAGCGCGGGCCCAACGACGCTATAAACAGTTGATGGACAAAGGAATGGATGCTACTATGGCGGCCCTTTTGCAGGATATCCGCGACCGCGACCAGCGCGACACAATGCGTGCCACGGCACCCCTGCAGAAGAGCGCGAACGCCGTCCTGATCGACACGACGAACATGTCGGCGGCGGAAGCGACAGCGCAGGTGCTGGCGCTCTACCGACAGGCACCAAGGGCGCCCTGAGCCGCACTCCGGCTCGAGGGCTTGATCAACCAACCCCGTCGCTACGGCGGGCAACTCCAACACTCTGAACCGAATGATGAAAGCACAATCCTCGACCGCCCCCGCTGAAAACTTCGCCGCGCTGTTCGAGGAGAGTCTGGCCCGCAAGGAAATGCGGGTGGGCGAGGTCATCACCGCAGAAGTCATCCGCGCCGACGACAACTTCGTGGTCGTCAATGCCGGCCTGAAATCCGAGAGTTACATCCCAATTGAAGAGTTCCGCAACGACCGCGGCGAAGTCGAGGTCAAGACCGGCGACTTCGTGAAGGTCGCCATCGAGTCCCTGGAGGACGGCCACGGCGAGACCCGCCTCTCGCGCGACAAGGCGAAGCGCCTCGCGGCCTGGCTCGAGCTGGAGGAAGCGCTCGAGAAGGGCAACGTCGTCTCCGGGATCATCAGCGGCAAGGTCAAGGGCGGGCTCACCGTCACGGTGAACGGCATCCGCGCCTTCCTGCCCGGTTCCCTCGTCGACATCCGCCCGGTCAAGGACACGAGCCCCTACGAAAACAAGCAGATGGATTTCAAGGTCATCAAGCTCGACCGCAAGCGCAACAACGTGGTGGTGTCGCGCCGGGCCGTGCTCGAGGCCACGCAGGGCGCGGAGCGCGATGCGCTGCTCGCGAGCCTGCAGGAAGGCAAAGTCGTCAAGGGCATCGTCAAGAACATCACCGACTACGGCGCGTTCGTGGATCTCGGCGGCATCGACGGGCTGCTGCACATCACCGATCTCGCGTGGCGCCGCGTCAAGCACCCCTCCGAGATCCTCACGGTGGGCGACGAGGTGGAAGCCAAGGTGCTCAAGTTCGACCAGGAGAAGAACCGCGTCTCGCTCGGCATGAAGCAGCTCGGCGAGGATCCCTGGGTCGGCATCTCCCGCCGCTATCCCACCGGCACCCGCCTCTTCGGCAAGGTCTCCAACCTGACCGACTACGGCGCGTTCGTCGAGATCGAGCCCGGCATCGAGGGCCTGGTGCACGTCTCCGAGATGGACTGGACCAACAAGAACGTCCACCCGTCCAAGGTGACGCAGCTCGGCGACGAGGTGGAGGTCATGGTGCTGGAGATCGACGAGGACCGGCGCCGCATCTCGCTCGGCATGAAGCAGTGCCTGCCGAACCCGTGGGAAGAATTCGCGATGAACCACAAGAAGGGCGACCGGGTGAAGGGGGCGATCAAGTCGATCACCGACTTCGGCATCTTCATCGGGCTCTCCGGCGGCATCGACGGCCTCGTCCACCTGTCCGATCTCTCCTGGAGCAAGCCCGGCGAGGAGGCGGTGCGCGATTACAAGAAGGGGCAGGAGGTCGAGACCATGGTGCTCTCGATCGACGTCGAGCGCGAGCGCATCTCGCTCGGCATCAAGCAGATCGAGGGCGATCCCTTCAACGGCTTCATCCAGACGCACGAGAAGAACTCCATCGTGAACGGCGTCGTGAAGTCGCTCGACGCGCGCGGCGCCGTCATCCTGCTCGAGGGCGAGGTGGAAGGCTACCTGAGGGTCTCCGAGGTCTCGCGCGAGCGCGTGGAGGACATCCGCACCAAGCTGAAGGAAGGCGACAAGGTCACGGCGATGGTCATCAACATCGACCGCAAGAACCGCACGATCAACCTCTCGGTCAAGGCCAAGGACCTGGCGGAGGAAGCCGAGACCATGAAGAAGCTCGCGTCGGAGAAGCAGGCGAGCCCCGGCACCACCAGCCTCGGCGCGCTGTTGAAGGCCAAGCTCGACGTAGCCAATACCCAACAATAAGGAAACCCCATGACCAAGTCCGAGTTGATCGCGAAGCTGGCGGCGCGCTACCCCCAGCTGGTGGCGAAGGATGCGGAACTCGCGGTGAAGATGATCCTGGATGCCATGGGCAAGAGCCTCGCGCAGGGGCAGCGCATCGAGATCCGCGGCTTCGGCAGCTTCGGGCTCAACTACCGGCCGCCGCGCACCGGGCGCAATCCCAAGTCGGGGGAGAAGGTGCAGGTGCCGGCCAAGTACGTCCCGCACTTCAAGGCGGGCAAGGAACTGCGCGAGCGTGTGGACGTCAAGAAATAGCAGATACCGATACCGGCATTATTCGTCGGCGGGCGGCATCATCGAAAGATCGTGCCGCCTTTTTCATCCCCTTCCATGCGCACCGCTGCCCTCGTCGTCAAGCTTGCCCTGTTCTTCGCGGTGATCACCTTCGCGGTGAAGAACACGGACATGGTGACGGTGCGTTATTTCCTCGGCTGGGAATGGCAGTCTCCGCTCATCTTCGTGATGCTGATCACGTTCTGCGCGGGGATCGCGCTGGGGCTCCTCGCCGCGCTGCCGAAGCTCTTCCGGCAGCGCCGGGAGATCACCGTGCTCAAGCGCGAGCGCGAGGCGGGCCGCAAGGAGGCGGAGGCGGAGTCGGAGGCGCAGAGCCCCACCCCGCGGTGACGGCAAGGCGCCAGGCGACGGGACGGACGGTGCGGCATGGAAATTGAGTTCTGGTGGCTGCTGGCCCTGCCGCTTTTCTTCGGGCTCGGGTGGTTTGCCGCGCGGGTGGACATCAAGCAGCTGCTGTCGGAGTCGCGGGTGCTGCCGCTCTCGTACTTCAAGGGCCTCAACTTCCTGCTGAACGAGCAGCCGGACAAGGCAATCGAGGCGTTCATCGAGGTCGTCAAGGTCGACCCCCAGACCATCGAGCTCCATTTCGCGCTGGGCGGGCTCTTCCGCCGCCGCGGCGAGGTCGAGCGCGCGATCCGCATGCACCAGAACCTGGTCGAGCGCCCCGATCTCGCGGCGGAGCAGAAGCTCGCCGCGCTCTACGAGCTGGCGCAGGACTACTTCAAGGCGGGGCTGCTCGACCGCGCCGAGGAGCTCTTTCTCAAGCTCGAGGGCACCTCCTACACCGAGCAGGCCCTGAAGTTCCTGCTCGAGATCTACGAGCAGGAGAAGGACTGGCACAAGGCGACCGGCATCGCCGGCAAGCTCGAGACCGTCACCGGGCGCTCGCACCAGAAGGAAATCGCGAATTTCTGCTGCGAGCTGGCGCTGAACGAGATCATGCACACGCGCCCCGAGGCCGCGCGCCCGCACCTCGCGGAGGCGCTCGCCCATCACCGCCTGTGCGTGCGCGCCAACCTGCTCCTCGGCGACCTCGAGATCTCCGCGAAGCGGCCGCAGGCCGCGATCGAGGCCTGGATGCGCATCGAGAGCCAGAGCCCCCAGCACCTCGCGCTCGTCGCCGAGCGGATCTTCAACGCCTACAAGCAGCTGGGCAAGCTCGAGGAGGGGGTCAACCTGCTGCGCGGCTATCTCGCGAAGTACCCGTCCCTCGATCTTCTCAACGTCGTGTTTCAGGGCATGCTCGAGAGCCAGGGCACCGAGCCCGCCTACCGGCTCGCGCGCGACGAGCTGCGGCGCATGCCGACGCTGCTCGGGCTCGACAAGCTGCTCGAGGCGCAGATGATGGAGGCGCCGCTCGACCGGCGCCGCGACCTCGAGCTCGTCAAGGAGCTCGTCAACCAGCACACGCGCAGCCTCGCCATGTACAAGTGCGACAACTGCGGCTTCCGCGCCCGCTCGTACTACTGGCACTGCCCGGCCTGCGCGGAGTGGGAGACCTACTCGCCCCGCCGCACCGAGGAAGCGAAGTTACCGGCATGAGCGGCGGAGCAGGGATCGGCGGATCGCGGAGCAGGGGCCCCGTTTACGGGGATGCGACCGTGGAGCCGATCATGGGCGCGTCGCACCGCCGATCGATGCGCGTCACCGGGGGTCAGATCCCAGAGGGTCCCGCTTCCGCCCCTCGACGCGCGCCCCTTAAGGGGATGCGACCCGCGAAGGACGGTGAGCCGCCGACATGGTGGCATATGTCCTGCGGTGAGCTGTCGGAGGCGGCACGGTGAGCGGCGGAGCAGGGGACCCCATGGACCCTCGCATTATCGTCGCGCTCGACATTCCCGGCGCACAGGAAGCGCTTGCGCTCGCCGGGCGCCTCGATCCGAAGCTCTGCCGCGTGAAGGTGGGCAAGGAGCTCTACACCGCGGCGGGCCCGGCGCTCGTCGAGAAGCTGCAGGCCTCCGGCTTTGGCATCTTTCTCGATCT
>DATBMB010000110.1:0-6175 GCA_036555035.1 Burkholderiales bacterium
GGTTGCCCGGAGTGGACGATGAAGTCGCAAGGGAAGGGCTCTCGATCCTGCTGCGCCTGCTCTCCCCCATCGCGCCGCACATTGCGCACCACCTGTGGCGCGAGCTGAAGTTCGGCGAGGACGTCCTCGCCGCGCCCTGGCCCGAGCACGATCCCGCGGCGCTGATCGAGGATGAGATCGAGCTGGTGGTGCAGGTGAACGGCAAGAAGCGCGGGGACGTGCGCGTGCCGCGCGATGCCGACTCGAAGGCGATCGAGACCATCGTGCTCGCCGACCCCGCGGTGCAGAAGCACGTCAGCGGCCAGGCGATCAAGAAGGTCGTCGTGGTGCCCGGCCGGCTGGTCAACGTGGTCGTCTGAGTGGCACACTAAGGCGGAATGCGGACGCCGGAAACCAATATGTGGCCGCGCGGATTCATCCTTCTCGCGGCGACGCTGCTCCTCGCCGCATGCGGCTTCGAGCTCCGCGGCACCGCGACCCTGCCGTTCAACTCCATGTACGTGCAGGCGGCGCCCACCTCGCTCCTCGCCACCCAGCTGAAGCGCACCGTGCTCGTGGGCACCGGCACCCGCATCGCCGAGCGCCCGGAGCAGGCCGAGGTCATCCTGCAGATCACGAACGAGCTGCAGGAAAAGCAGATCCTGTCGCTCAGCGGCGGGGGCCGCGTCAGCGAATTCGAGCTGCGCTACCGCGTGTCGTTCCGGTTGACGGACGCCAAGAACCGCGAGCACATCCCGGCGAACGAGATCGTGTTGCGGCGCGATTTCTCCTACACCGACGACCAGGCCCTCGCCAAGCAGTCCGAGGAGGCGCTGCTCTTCCGCGACATGCGCGACGACGCCGTGAGCCAGCTCGTGCGGCGGCTGCAGGCCGCGAAGCTCAAGTCCTGAGCGCGCATGCGGATCTCCTCCGAGCAGCTGCCGCAGCACCTCGCCCGCGAGCTGAAGACGCTCTACGCGGTACACGGCGGCGAGACGCTGCTCGCGCTCGAAGCATCCGACCGCATCCGCGCCAAGGCCCGCGCCGATGGCTATACCGAGCGCCAGGTCATCACCGCCGACTCGGGCTTCCGGTGGAGCGAGCTCGCTTTCGCCGGGGCTTCGCAGTCGCTGTTCGCGGCGCGCCGCATCCTCGAGCTGCGCATTCCCACCGGCAAGCCGGGCACCGACGGCTCGGAGGCGCTGCAGCGTTATTGCGAAGGACCGCCACCCGACACCGTCACGCTGGTCGTCCTGCCCGGGCTCGACTGGCGCGCGCAGAAGTCCGGCTGGTTCGACGCCCTCGATCGCGCCGGCGTGATGGTCGAGGCGAAGCCGGTCGCGCGCAAGGCGCTGCCCGCATGGCTCGCCGGCCGGCTGCGCGAGCAGAACCAGGAAGCGGCCGCGGAGACCCTGGAGTTCATCGCCGACCGCGTCGAGGGCAACCTCCTCGCGGCGCACCAGGAAGTGCAGAAGCTCGCGCTGCTCTACCCGGCGGGAACGGTCACCTACGAGCAGGCGCTCGGCGCGGTGCTCGACGCCACGCGCTACGACGTATTCCAGCTCGGCGAGGCGATGCTCGAAGGCGACGTGCTGCGCCTCGCGCGCATGGTGGACGGCCTGAAGGGCGAGGGAGTCGCGCCGCCGCTCGTCCTGTGGGCGATCGCGGAAGAAATCCGGGCGATCGGCCGCGTGCTCGACGGGATCGCTGCCGGCAGGACGCCGCCGCAGCTGTGGCGCGAGGCCCGGGTGTGGGGCGGCTCCCGCCAGAGCCTCATGCAGCAGAATTGCCGCCGCTTCACCAAGGAGCAGGTCGAAGCGGCCGCGGCCCACGCGGCGCGGGCGGACCGCATGGTGAAGGGCCTGATCCGCGGCGACGTGTGGGACGAGCTGCTGCGGCTCGCCCTGCGGTTTGCCACGGGCGTCCCGGCCAAGTCCTTGCCGAAACACGGTAAAATGGCCGCTGCCGCGAGGGCGGCGGAACGGAATCAGCCCGCGTTGTTCTGACCCGCTCCGCCCGCCGCGGAGTACCCAATGGATGTCCAGACCTACATGCACGGCGTCGGCCGGCGCGCACGCGCGGCGGCGCGCTCAATCGCCAAGGCCGACACCGCGACGAAGAACCGCGCGCTGAAGGAGATCGCCGCGGCGATCCAGCGCGATGCCCGGCGCCTGCTCGAGGCCAACGCGCGCGACGTCGAGGAAGCGAAGAAGAACAAGCTCGACGCCGCCATGATCGATCGCCTCACGCTGACCCCGAAGGGCATCGCGGCGATGGCGGACGGCCTGAGGCAGATCGCCGTGCTGCCCGATCCGATCGGGCGCGTGACCGCGTTGAGACGGCGCCCGTCCGGCATCCGCGTGGGAAAGATGCGCGTCCCGCTCGGCGTTGTCGCGATCATCTACGAGTCCCGCCCCAACGTGACCGCGGACGCGGCGGGCCTGTGCGTCAAGTCCGGAAACGCGGCAATCCTGCGCGGCGGCTCGGAAGCGATCCGGTCGAACCAGGCGATCGCCGCCTGCGTGCACGCGGGACTGAAGCGCGCCGGGCTGCCGGAAGACGCCGTGCAGGTGATCGAGATCACCGACCGCGCCGCGGTGGGCGAGCTCGTGGCGATGCGCGACACCGTGGACGTGATCGTGCCGCGCGGGGGCAAGAGCCTGATCGAGCGCCTGATGCGCGAGTCGCGCATCCCCATGATCAAGCACCTGCACGGCGTGTGCCACACCTACATCGACGACAAGGCCGATCTCAAGATGGCGATCCGCATCGCGGATAACGCCAAGACGCAGCGGCTCGGCACCTGCAACACCATGGAGACGCTGCTGGTCGCGCGCGGCATCGCGCAGAAAGTGCTGCCGCCGCTCTGTCAGACCTACATCCGCAAGGGCATCGAGCTGCGCGGCGACGACGAGGCGCGCGCAATCGTGCCCGGGATGAAGCCCGCGACCGAGGACGACTGGTACACGGAGTACCTCGACGCCATCCTCTCGGTGCGGGTGGTGAAGGACCTCGACGAGGCGATCCAGCACATCGCGAATTACGGCTCGCAGCACACCGACGCCATCGTCACCGAGGACAAGGCGCGCGCGCGGCGCTTCCTGCGCGAGGTGGATTCGAGCTCGGTGATGGTCAACGCATCCACCCGCTTCGCGGACGGCTACGAGTACGGGCTCGGCGCGGAGGTCGGCATCTCCACCGACAAGCTCCACGCCCGCGGCCCGGTGGGGCTGGAAGGGCTGACCTCGCTCAAGTGGGTGGTGCTGGGCACCGGACAGATCCGGAAATGAGCGTCCTCGTCGAAATCAAGGTTCCCGACATCGGGGACTTCAAGAACATCCCGGTGATCGAGGTGCTGGTGAAGCCGGGCGACGCCGTCAACAAGGAAGATCCCCTCATCACGCTGGAGTCGGACAAGGCGACGATGGATGTGCCCGCGCCCCAGGCCGGCGTGGTGAAAGACATCCGGGTCAAGACCGGCGACAAGGTATCCGAAGGTTCGCTGATCCTCACGCTGGAGGCACGGGATGCGGCCGCCGCGCCTGGTCCTGCGGCAAGGCCGCCGGCGCCCGCGTCCAAGGCACCGGCAGGAAACAAGCCAGCAACGCCTCCGCCCGCCGTGACTACGGTGACGCCCTACGCCGGCCCTAAAGGCGACATTCATGCCGAGGTGCTGGTGCTCGGCGCCGGCCCCGGCGGCTACACGGCCGCGTTCCGCGCCGCCGATCTCGGGAAGAAGGTCGTGCTGGTCGAGCGCTTTCCGACGCTCGGCGGCGTGTGCCTCAACGTCGGCTGCATCCCCTCTAAGGCGCTGCTGCACATCGCCCGGGTGCTGACGGAAGCCCAGGAAGCCGCGCACGCCGGCATCGAGTTCGGCAAGCCCAAGGTCAGCCTGGAGAAGCTGCGCGCGTGGAAGGCGGGCGTCGTGGCCAGGCTGACCCGGGGTCTCGCCGGGCTCGCGAAGCAGCGCAAGGTGCAGGTCGTGCAGGGCAAGGGGCAGTTCGCCTCACCCCACACGCTGCGCGTCGAGACGGCGGAAGGGACGAAGACGGTCTCGTTCGACAGCTGCATCATCGCCGCGGGCTCCAGCATCGCGAGAATCCCGGGATTTCCGTATGACGACACGCGCATGATCGATTCCACCAGCGCGCTCGAGCTGCCCCAGGTCCCGAAGCGGCTGCTGGTGATCGGCGGGGGCATCATCGGGCTCGAGATGGCGACGGTCTACGACGCCCTCGGCGCGAAGATCAGCGTCGTCGAGATGATGGATTCCCTCATCCCGGGCGCGGACAAGGACGTCGTGCGCCCGCTCGCGAAGCGCATCGAGAAGCGCTACGAGAAGATCCTGCTCCAGACCAAGGTGGCGCGCATCGAGGCGCAGAAGGACGGGCTCAAGGTGAGCTACGAGGGCGCGGCCGCCCCGAAGCCGGAGCTCTTCGACTCCATACTCATGGCCGTCGGGCGCCGGCCCAACGGGAAGGAGATCAACGCGCAGGCGGCAGGCGTCACGCTCAACGAGCGCGGCTACATCCCGGTCGACCGGCAGCTGCGCACGAACGTCCCGCACATCCACGCCATCGGCGACATCTGCGGGGAGCCCATGCTCGCGCACAAGGCCTCGCACGAAGGCAAGACGGCGGCCGAGGTGATCGCGGGCCACAAGGCTTACTTCGACGCGCGCACCATACCCTCGGTCGCCTACACCGATCCCGAGGTGGCGTGGATGGGCGAGACCGAGGCCCAGCTCGCGGCGCGCGGCGCCGCCTACGAAAAGGCCTCGTTTCCCTGGGCGGCAAGCGGCCGCGCGCTCTCCATGGGCCGAGACGAGGGCATGACCAAGATTCTGGTCGACACAGCCACGCGCCGGCTGCTCGGCGCGGCGATGGTCGGCGTCAACGCGGGCGAGCTCATCGCCGAGGCCGTGCTCGCGCTCGAGATGGGGGCGGACGCGGCCGACATCGGGCTCACCATCCATCCGCATCCGACGCTCTCCGAGACCTTCTACTTCGCCGCCGAGATGGCCGAAGGCACGATCACCGACCTCTATATTCCCAGGAAGTGACTCGAACCTATCTCAAAGAACCAAGTCGTTCGCCCTTCGACTCCGACCGTTCATCCTGGGCGTAGCGCGTATGCTGCGGGCCGGGTCCTGTCAGTGCGGTCGTGATCTTCTCCGGATTTCCCCGCCCACTGGGTCAATTGATCAGGACAACTCCCCGGGACAGCCAGTACCGGTACCGGAAATCCGGAACCAGATCCCGACCGCCCTGCCACCCGGCCCGCGGGTGCGCTGAGTTGCGCGGGTGGCAGAATGGTCGGGGTTTGATCCGATGCTTCCGGTACAGGTACTGACTCCAGAAAACGCGGTGGCCAAGTCTATTGACCAGCGGCGCGGGAAGCATCGGAGCGGGCCCCGACCGTTCTGACAGGACCCGCGCCGTTCCTTGGAGCTCGGATGCATGCTCATGCTGCTCCGGGAGCATTCTTAAGATGGGTCCTCGTTTCACGTTGCTCGTCGGCCGTGGATTCGGTCACGTACCCGGCGCGCCCTGCCCGGGGCGGGTGCTGAAATTCCTCACGGCCTGCGGGCGTTCAATACATAATCAAAACAGAGGCGTATGATGTGATTTGCGCCGTGGCGGGCGGTTGGCGGCAGCGCGCTACGGTAGGGGCCCGCCGTGCTCAACTGGCTGAGCGATATCGGGAGGAAAGCCGACCACCCCATGTACAACGTGGAGGCGGCGGCGAAGCTGCTTTCCGACCTGCCGGCCGACACTGCCAAGGCCCTCGAGGAGATCATCTCCTCGCTGGAAACGGTCACCGCAACGCCCGCCTTTCCCCTCGCCGAACGCATCGGCGTCCTGAAGCTCCTCGACGAGACCGGGCAGAAGCGCGAAGCCGCCGCGCTCGCGGATTTCCTCCGCAACGACAAGCTCAACGAATTTCATCGCCGCCAGCTCTGGCAGATGATGGTGGATTTCTGGGAGCACGTCTCGAACGCCTACCGCGTCTGCCTCGAGGAGATCGCCCGCGACGCCAAGCCGGGCGAGCCGGCGCACCCGGAGCGCACGCTCCTCCTCGTGCGCGCGCTGCGCGCCCTCACCTGCGAAGGCAAGGCCCTGCTGCTGCGCTACCAGCCGGTCAAGCCGCGCATCTGGCAGGACCTGGCGCACTTCTTCAGCGAGGCCGAGAAGGA
>DATBMB010000165.1:0-2153 GCA_036555035.1 Burkholderiales bacterium
GACCGCGCGGGCGTTCACGTCGAGGATCCGGTGCAGCAGATCGGGCCTTGCGTGGAGCATCGATTTCAGCGCGCGCCAGTGGTCGCTGCCGGAGCCCTCCACCATGTAGCAGGCGAGGGTGAACGGGCTGCCGGAGAAGCCGATCAGCGGCACGCGGCCGGCGAGCGCGCGCTTGCTTTCGCGCACCGCGTCGAACACGTACTGGAGCTTCGCGAGGTCGGGCACGCCGAGGCTCATGATTTCCTTTTCGCTCCGCAGCGGGCGCTCGAACCGCGGACCCTCGCCCTCGGCGAATGCGAGCCCGAGGCCCATGGCATCGGGAATGGTGAGGATGTCGGAAAACACGATCGCCGCGTCCAGGGGAAAGCGCTCGAGCGGCTGCAAAGTCACTTCGGCGGCGAGCGCGGGGGTCTTTGCGAGCGTGAGAAAGCTGCCTGCCCGGGCGCGGGTCGCGTTGTATTCGGGCAGATAGCGGCCCGCCTGGCGCATGAGCCAGATCGGGGTGTACGGCGTCGGCTCGCGCGCCAGCGCCTTGAGCAGCACGTCGTTCGCTAGACGAGCCGGGCGATGAACTTCCACTCGCTCTCCGTCACCGGCGTGATCGACAGCCGGTTACCCGGCCTGAGCAGCCGCATGCGGGCGAGCGGCTTGTGCCTGCGCAGCTCGGCAAGCGGTACGAGCCGCGTCTTGCGCAGCGCGCGCACGTCGACGTTGACCCAGCGCGGGCTGTCCTTCTTCGACTTCGGGTCGTAGTAGTCGCTCCTGCGGTCGAACTGCGTCTTGTCGGGGTACGCCGGCGAAGCGACCTCCGCGATGCCCGCAATGCCGGGCTCGGGGCAGCTCGAGTGGTAGAAGAGCACGCCGTCACCGACGCTCATCTCGTCGCGCATGAAGTTGCGCGCCTGGTAGTTGCGCACGCCGCTCCACGGCGTGATGCGTCCCGCCGCGGCGAGCACGTCGTCGATCGAGCATTCGTCCGGCTCGCTTTTCATCAGCCAGTGTTTCATCGTTTTGGTGAAGAGAGTTCCCCGCGCGTGGCGGTGGGCCCGGCTCCCGAACCCTGGCTAAACAGGGTGGTCGCTTTCCGGTCACATCAGGTTCGTCCGGCACGCGCTCGAAGAGCGCGAGGGACGATCGCAACAGTGACGCTAGTTCCGCAACCTAAGGAAGCTATCGGTTCGGAAATATTGGGCCCTGTCGCTCACCGCAGGGAACCGAAGCTTTTTTAGAACAACTTCTCCTGCTTTGCAATCGCCGCGTCGATCTGCGACTCGAGCTCCACGAGGCGCCGCTTCGCCCGGCCGAGGTCGAATCCGCCGCCGAGCTTCATGGTAAGCAATTCGTGCGCCACGTTGAGCGCCGCCATCACCGCGATGCGCTCGGCGCCCATCACCTTGCCGGCCTTGCGGATCTCGCTCATCTTGGCGTCGAGGTAGGCCACCGCCTGCATCAGCGCTTCGCGCTCGTGATCCTCGCACGCGACGCGGTAGCTGCGGCCGAGCAGGCTGACTTCGATGGTCTTCGGCTCGGCCACCCGGAGCGCCTTCACCCGGGCAGGCGCGCCAGCAGGCCCTCGAGGCGCGCCTTGGCGCCGTCGATCTTCTCGTGCAGCCGCTTGGCGTCGCTGCGCGCAGCCGCAAGCTGCTGGCGCAATTCCACATTTTCGGCGCGCAGGCGCTCGCAGAGCGTCACGAACTGCGCGACCTTGGCTTCCAGGGAAGTGAACTCCGTCTCCACGCAGGCGCACTATGTTGCAAAACTCAAGCATCGTCAAGCAGTAAGCCGACGTTCTGCATGTACTTCATGACCTTGCGGGGCGGGCCTCCTGGAGCGCCCGGCAGACGTGCTCGGCGCCTTCCAGGAGCCGCGGTGTGTGGCGCTGGATGAGCTCCGGGGGAATGACCGCGAAGCGGGCCTTGGGCAGCCATGCCGGGCGGGCAGCCCCTGCGCTGCTGGTGAGCACCACGTCCGGATTCGCGCGCAGCACTTCCTCGACGTTCACTTCGGGGGCGATCAGCGGCGCCGCGGCGAACACGTTCTCTCCGCCGCAGAGCCGGATCACCTTGCTGATCACGTGATCGCCGTTGACCGTCACGAGCGGGCGATCCCAGACCTGGTAGAAGACGCGGACCTTCGGGCGGCCGGCGTAGCGC
>DATBMB010000190.1:0-13735 GCA_036555035.1 Burkholderiales bacterium
CGACAAGGAAGCGGCCCTCGTCACGCTGGAGTCCGACAAGGCGACCATGGATGTGCCCGCGCCCGCCGCAGGCGTGGTGAAGGAGGTCCGGGTCAAGGTCGGCGACAAGGTTTCGGAAGGCTCGCTGGTGCTCGTGCTCGAGGCCGCGGACGGCGGCGAGACGACCGCGCAGCCTGCCGCCGAGAGAAAGCCTGCGGCACCGGCTGCCCCGGCGCCGCAACCCTCGCCCCGTGCGGCGACCGCTCAGGCGCCGGTCGCGCAGCCGGCACCGCTGCCTGCTGCCGCACCCGTAACTCCCCATTCCATCTCCCCCAATCTCGCGCACGCAAGTCCCTCCGTGCGGCGCTTCGCGCGCGAGCTGGGCGTGGACCTCGTGCGCGTGAAGGGCTCGGGGCCCAAGGAGCGCGTGCTCAAGGAAGACATCCAGGGCTTCGTCAAGTCCGAGCTCTCGCGGCCGCGCGCGGCCGAGGGCGGACTGGGGCTCAACCTGCCCCCGCTGCCGCAGGTGGACTTCGCGAAGTTCGGCGCGGTCACCCAGCAGCCGCTCTCCCGCATCAGGAAGCTCTCGGGCGCGAACCTGCACCGCAACTGGGTCACGATCCCGCACATCACGCAGCATGACGAGGCGGACATCACCGAGCTGGAGAAATTCCGCAAGATCCAGGTCGAGGAGGCGAAGCAGCAGGGCATCCGCTTCACCATCCTGTGCTTCCTCCTCAAGGCGGTCGTGGTCGCGCTCCGGCAGCAACCCGAGTTCAACGCCTCGCTTGCTGCCGACGGGGAGAATCTCGTGCTCAAGCAGTACTTCCACGTCGGCGTTGCGGTGGACACGCCCAACGGACTGGTCGTGCCGGTGATCCGCGACGTGGACAAGAAGGGGCTGATGGAGCTCGCGAAGGAGCTGGGGGAAGTGAGCGCGCGCATGCGCGCGGGAAAAATCGCACCAGCCGACATGCAGGGCGGCTGCTTCACGATTTCGAGCCTGGGCGGACTGGGCGGCTCCCACTTCACGCCCATCATCAACGCGCCGGAGGTGGCCATCCTCGGCGTCGGAAAATCAACGACGCGCCCGTTGTGGAACGGAAAGGAATTCGTTCCCCGCCTGATGCTGCCCCTGTCCGTGTCCTACGACCACCGCGTGATCGACGGCGCGCAAGGCGCGCGCTTCATCGCGTTCCTCAGCTCGGTTCTGACCGACATCCGCCGTCTCGTCCTGTGAGACCGGGAAGCGCTTGAGCGATGGCAAACGCGCCCATCGGCGTTCTCGGCGGCACGTTCGACCCCATCCATTACGGCCACCTGCGCCTGGCGGAGGAACTGGGCGAGCAGCTCCGCCTCGAGGAGGTGCGCTTCATCCCGAGCGGCACGCCGCCGCACCGCAGCGCGCCGGCGGTCCCCGCCGAGCACCGCCTGGCCATGACGCGCCTGGCGGCGGGGGGCAACGCGCGGTTCCGGGTCGACGAGCGCGAGGTGCGCCGGGCGGGGCCGGGCTACACGTTCGACACGCTGAAGGAGTTGCGCGCGGAGGCGGGGGATGCGCGGCCGCTGGCGCTGCTGCTCGGGGCCGACGCCTTTCTCGAGTTCGCGACATGGCACCGCTGGCGCGAGATTTTCGGGCTCGCGCACGTCGCCGTTGCGCACCGCCCGGGCTTCCCGGTCGAGCAGTGGGCAGCGCGCATGCCGCAGCCGCTCGGCCACGAGTACACCGCCCGCCGCTTGCAGCAGCCGCTCGCCATCCACCTTTCGCCCGCGGGCGGCATCGTTGTCGTTCCTTTCACCGCGCTCGACATTTCGGCGACCGCGATCCGCGACATGCTGCGCGCGGGCGCAAGCCCGCGCTATTTGCTGCCCGGTGCGGTTCTCGACTATATTCGCTCGCATCATCTCTATTCCTAGAATGAGGCCCGACGCGCTGGTCAAGGCCGCGGTCGCGGCGCTGGAGGACATCAAGGGACGCGATATCGTGGTGCTGGACGTGAGGAAGCTGACGGCGCTGTTCGACAAGGTCGTCATCGTGAGCGCGGACTCCAGCCGGCAGATCCGGGCGCTCTCGAGCCATCTCCAGGAGAAGCTGAAGGCGCTCGGCGCGCGCATCCACGGCGTGGAGGGCGAGCGCGCATCCGACTGGATTCTGGTCGACCTCGGCCCGGTCATCGTCCACATCATGCTGCCCGCGGTGCGCAAGTACTACAACCTGGAGGAGCTGTGGGCGCCGCCGCGGACGCGGCGCCGGCGCGCGGGCGCCGCGGCGCCCTAGACCCCCGCGATGAGATTTCTCATCGTGGCGGTCGGCCGCCGCATGCCGGGATGGGTGGATGCCGGATTCGCGGATTACGCGGGGCGCATGCCGCGCGAGGCCCGCGTCGAGCTGATCGCCCTCAAGCCGGCGGCGCGCGGAGCCTCGCGCGAGCGCCAGCTCGAGGCGGAGGCGAAGGGCATTCTCGGCGCATTGCCGGAGCGCTGCATCCGGGTGGCGCTGGATGAGCGGGGCGCGCCGCTCCGGACAATGGACCTTGTGCGGCGCATCGAGCGGTGGCGGCAGGCGGGCCGCGACGTCGCCTTCATCCTGGGAGGCGCGGACGGGCTCGCCGAAAGCGTGAAAAAATTGGCGGACCTGGCCTGGTCGCTGTCGCCGCTGACGCTGCCCCACGGGCTCGCGCGCGTGGTGCTCGCCGAGCAGCTTTATCGGGCGGTGTCGATATTGCACAATCACCCCTATCACCGGGAGTGACATGAGCGTCTGGGACAAACGCATCTACCTCGCGTCCCGCAGCCCGCGGAGGAGAGATCTCCTCAAGCAGATCGGCGTGCCGTTCGAGCTGCTGCTCCTGCGCGAGGACCTGCGGCGCGGGCCGGACGTGGACGAGACGCCGCTGCCGGATGAATCGCCGGGCGTATACGTGCTGAGGATGGCGGGCGTCAAGGTGAACACGGCGGTGCGCCAGATCGCCTATCGCGGCCTGCCCCAGAAGCCCGTGCTCGCGGCCGACACCACGGTGGTGTTCGACGACCGGATCATCGGCAAGCCGGAGAACGCGGAGGAAGCCGCGCGCATGCTGCGCACGCTGTCGGGGCGCGAGCACCAGGTGCTCACCGCCGTGGCGCTGGCGCTGAGGGACCAGGTGGAGACGCAGATCTCGGTGTCGAGCGTATGGTTCCAGGAGCTCGCCGATGCGGACATCCGCCGCTACGTCGCGACCGGCGAGCCGCTCGACAAGGCCGGCGCCTACGCGATCCAGGGCCGGGCCGGCGCGTTCGTGACGCGGATCACGGGGAGCTATTCCGGGATCATGGGGCTGCCGCTCGCGGAAACCGCGGAGCTGCTGAAGCGCTTCGACATCCCCGTGTGGTGAACGCTCGTGGCCGTCACCGAGGAAATCCTGGTCAACGTGACCCCGCAGGAGACGCGGGTGGCGGTGGTCGAGCAGGGCGTCACCCAGGAGGTGCACGTCGAGCGCGCCTCCGCCGGCGGCCTGGTCGGCAACATCTACCTGGGGCGCGTCACCCGCGTCCTGCCGGGCATGCAGTCGGCATTCATCGACATCGGCGGGGAGCGCGCCGCTTTCCTGCATGTCGCCGACATCCGGGGCGCCCGCCAGGACGGGGACGCCGCGCGGCCGATCGAGCGGCTGCTCGCCGAAGGGCAGAGCCTGCTGGTGCAGGTGGTGAAGGAGCCGATCGGCACCAAGGGCGCCCGGCTGTCGACCCAGATCTCCATCGCCGGGCGCTTCCTGGTCTACCTGCCGCGCGAATCGCACATCGGGATCTCCCAGCGCATCGAGGACGAGGAAGAGCGCGCGCACCTGCGCGAGACGCTGCGCCAGCTGCTGCCGCAGGAGGACCAGGGCGGCTACATCATCCGCACCGTGGCGGAGACCGCCTCCGACCGCGAGCTCAAGTCCGACGTGGATTACCTGCGCCGGCTGTGGGCGGGGATCCAGGAGCGGGCGGCGGCCGCGGCACCGCTCACGCTGCTGTACCAGGACCTCAACCTCGCGCTGCGGGTGCTGCGCGACTTCGTCCACGAGGACACGGCGCGCATCCTGGTGGACTCGCGCGAGTCGTGCCGGAAAATGGTCGAGTTCGGGCAGGCGTTCACGCCCAATATCGCCGAGCGCGTCGCGCACTACGGCGGTGAGCGTCCGCTCTTCGATCTCTACGGGGTTGAAGACGAGATCGAGAAGGCGCTCGCCCGGCGCGTCGATCTCAAGTCGGGCGGCTACCTCGTCATCGACCAGACGGAGGCGCTCACCACCGTCGACGTCAATACCGGCGGCTTCGTCACCGGGCGCAGCTTCGACGACACCGTGTTCCGGACCAACCTCGAGGCGGCGCAGGTCATCGCGCGGCAGCTGCGGCTGCGCAACATCGGCGGCATCATCGTCATCGACTTCATCGACATGATTGCCGAGGAGCACCGCAACGCCGTGCTGAACGAGCTGCGCAAGGCGCTCGCCCGCGACCGCACGCACATGACGGTGAACGGCTTCACGGCGCTCGGGCTGATCGAGATGACGCGCAAGCGCACGCGCGAGTCGCTCGCACAGGTGCTGTGCGAGCCGTGCGCGGTGTGCGGGGGGCGCGCGCGGCTGAAGACGCCGCAGACGCTTTGCTACGCGATCCTGCGGGAGCTGGAGCGCGACGCGCGGCAGTTCCACGCGAGCGAGTACCGCATCATCGCCTCGCAGCCGGTGATCGATCTCCTGCTCGACGAGGAGGCGCAGGCGCTCGCAATGCTGTCGGCCGCCATCGGCAAGCCGGTGTCGCTCCAGGTCGAGCCCGCCTACACCCAGGAGCAGTACGACATCATTCTGTTGTAGCGTGAATCGTTGCTCGTTTCTCGTTCGTCGTCGGCCTGATTGCTCAGCTTCCGACGAACCGTTCAAGTTGAGTCACAAGCCCCGGGCCGCCGGTGATCTCGACCACCTTGCGGCGGCCGGTCGCCCCGTGGCGCAGGGTCACGGCAGACCGGGGTACCTCGAGGGTTTTGGCCAGAAACTCGATCAACTCGTCGTTTGCCCTGTTGTCCGCCGCCGGAGCGGCGACCCTGACCTTCAGCGCGTCTCCGTGCAGTCCGGTGATCGCGTTCTTCTTCGCGTTCGGCTGCACGTGCAGCGTGAGCGACAACCGCCGCGCTGCTGCATCGTATCGCAGCCAGGTCGGGTTACCGGTCCCTTCAACCTGACTCAGGGCAGGCACGGCCAGCGCATCCCGCGCTTCAAAACAGGCGCGAAACCGCCGCTTCGAAGTAGGCGACGGGCAACATGAGCAGCAGCTGGATGACGACCAGCACGAACAGCGGCGACAGGTCGACGTTGCCGATGGGCGGCACCCGCCGCTGGAACACGCGCAGGAACGGGCGCGTGAGGCTGTTCGCGAGCGGCATCAGCGGGCTGTAGGGGCCGACCCATGACAGCACCACCTGCACGATCACCGCGACCATCACGATATAGAGACCGATTTTCACCAGCATGACCAGCGCGAGCAGCGCGGCCGCCGCGAACGCCTCGCCGGCGGCCGGCCCGAGGCTCCCGCCCCGGATCTGCAGCACCAGCAGGATCTCCACGAGCTGCACGAGCCAGGCCAGCGCGAGAGTCGAAAGATCGAGGCCCCACAGCCCCGGCACCATCCGCCGCGCGGGCCGGACCATGAAGTCGGTCAGCGCCTGCAGGAACACGGAAAGGGGATTGCGGACCGGCGCGCGCGCCCACTGAAGGTAGAAGCGCAGCAGCAGCGCCACCACGAACAGGCCGCACACCGTATTGACCAGAAAGATCAGCGCGTTCGCCAGCATCAGTTTCTGCCGAGCTCGTCGCCCAGCTCGCGCGAGCGCCGCGCGGCGGCCTTGACCGCGCGCAGGATGGCGTCCCTCACGCGATCCGCGTCCAGGGAGGCGATCCCACGCTCGGTGGTGCCGCCCTTCGAGGTGACGCGCGCGCGCAATATCGCGGGCGGCTCACCCGCCTGCGCCGCGAGCTTCATCGCGCCGGCAAAGGTTTCGAGCGCGAGCCGGCGCGCGGCGCCCGTCTCGAGCCCGAGCTCGCGCGCGGCGCGCTCCAGCGCCTCGACGAAGTAGTAGACGTACGCAGGTCCGCTCCCCGAGACGGCGGTGACCACATCGAGGGCATCTTCGCGCCCGAACCAGAGCGTCGTGCCCACGACGCCGAGTACTTTCTGCGCGGCCGCTCTTCCCGCGGCGTTCACCGCGCGCCCGGCGTAGAGGCCGGAGATGCCGGCCAGCGCGAGCGCCGGCGTATTCGGCATGACCCGCACGATGCGCGGGTAGCCCCCCAGCCAGCGCGACAGATCCCGCACCCGCACGCCGGCGGCAACCGTGATCACGAGCTGGCGCGCGAGCAGGGGCCGCAGCGCCCGGGCGGCCTCCGGCAACTGCTGAGGCTTGACCGCCAGGATGATGCAGTCGCTCGCCGCGGCGCGGGCATCGAGCGCGGGACAGACCCTCACCCTGAATGCGCGCGCGAGCCGGGTACGCGCGGCGGGCGCAACTTCCACCACCTGGATCGCCCGGCGCGACCAGCGCTTGCGGAGCAGGCCGCCGACGATGGCGCTCGCGATGTTGCCGCCGCCGATGAACGTCACATTCATGAGAGTGACTCGTTTCCCGCTACTCGTCCGGCATATGTTAGCAGCCGGGCTGCGTGAGACGGGAAACGAGGAACGAGAAACGAGTCACTTCTTTCGCGCGCCGAAGATGGCGGTGCCGATGCGCACGATCGTCGCGCCTTCCAGGATCGCCGCCTCGAAATCGTCGGACATGCCCATCGAGAGCGTATCGAGCGCGTGGCCGCGCGCGACGAGCCCTTCCTTCAGCTCGCGCAGCAGGGCGAAGCGCCGGCGCTGGAGCGCCACGTTCGCGGTCGGCTCCGGAATGGCCATCAATCCGCGCAGCTTGAGCCGCGGCAGCCGTGCGATCGCGTCGGCAAGCTTCACCTCCTCGCCTGGCGCGACCCCGCTCTTGGTCGGCTCCCCGCTCACGTTGACCTCGATGCAAACGTTGAGCGGGGGCATGCCTTCCGCGCGCGCCGCGTTCAGACGCCCGGCGATCTTCTCCCGCTCCACGCCGTGCGCCCACGCGAAGTGCTGCGCGATGAGACGGGTCTTGTTGCCCTGTATCGGGCCGATGAAATGCCACTCCAGGGGCAGGGCGGCGAGTACCGTGATTTTTTCCACAGCTTCCTGCACCTGATTCTCGCCAAACGCCTTCTGGCCGGCCGCGCAGGCTTCTGCAATTTGGCCAGGCGGGAAGGTCTTGCTGACCGCGAGCAGCAATATGTCGCCGGGATGGCGGTGCGCGGCCTGCGCCGCGTGCGCGATGCGTGCTCGAACTGCTTGCAAGTTGGCAGCGATTGAGTCCATAATTTCGCGAGGCGTAATGCGCCGGGTGTTAGGCGCAAAATCAAAAGGTTAGCCTAAACTCTTCATGTCATACGTCTGACCGCTCGCGCGACTGGAGGATTATAGATGGACATCTCCGAACTGCTGGCATTCGTCGTCAAGAACAAGGCCTCCGACCTGCATCTCTCGTCGGGCCTGCCGCCGATGATCCGCGTGCACGGCGACGTGCGGCGCATCAATCTGCCCGCGATGGAGCACAAGGACGTGCACGCGATGGTGTACGACATCATGAACGACGGGCAGCGCAAGTTCTACGAGGAGAACCTGGAGTGCGACTTCTCGTTCGCGATCCCCAACCTCGCGCGCTTCCGCGTCAACGCCTTCGTGCAGCAGCGCGGCGCGGGCGCGGTGTTCCGCACGATTCCCTCGAAGGTGCTGTCGCTCGAGGACCTGAAGGCGCCGAAGATCTTCCAGGAGATCTCGGAGAACCCGCGCGGCATCGTGCTGGTGACCGGCCCCACGGGCTCCGGCAAGTCGACGACGCTTGCGGCCATGGTCAACTACATCAACGAGACCGAGCACGGCCACATCCTGACGGTCGAGGACCCGATCGAGTTCGTGCACGAGGCGAAGAAGTGCCTGATCAACCAGCGCGAGGTGGGCCCGCACACGCTGTCCTTCGCCAACGCGCTGCGCAGCGCGCTGCGGGAGGACCCCGATGTCATCCTGGTGGGCGAGATGCGCGACCTGGAAACCATCCGGCTGGCGATGACCGCGGCCGAGACCGGCCACCTGGTGTTCGGCACGCTGCATACGAGCTCCGCCGCGAAGACCATCGACCGAGTGATCGACGTGTTCCCCGCGGAGGAGAAGGAAATGGTCCGGGCGATGCTCTCCGAGTCGCTGCGCGCGGTCATCTCGCAGACGCTGTGCAAGACCAAGGACGGCGCCGGGCGCGTGGCCGCGCACGAGATCATGATCGGCACGCCCGCGATCCGCAACCTCATCCGCGAGAACAAGGTGGCGCAGATGTACTCGGCGATCCAGACCGGCCAGGGCTTCGGCATGCAGACGCTCGACCAGAACCTGACGGATCTCGTCCGGCGCAACATCATCATGGTGGATGAAGCGCGCACCAAGGCCGCCAACAAGGACAACTTCAAGTAGGGAAGTGACTCGTGACTCGTGACTGGTGACTCGTGACAGGGGCCAGTTGATTGGGCGCGGCGCAGATTCGCTGACGGAGTCGAAATATGGAACGAGACCAGGCAGTCCGATTCATGCACGATCTGCTGCGGGCGATGGTGGCGAAGAAGGCCTCCGACCTCTTCATCACCGCGGGGTTTCCGCCGGCGATCAAGCTCGACGGCAAGATGACGCCGGTCGCCAACCAGCCGCTCGGCTCCCAGCACACGATCGAGCTGACGCGCGCCATGATGAACGACAAGCAGGCGCAGGAGTTCGAGGCGACCAAGGAGTGCAACTTCGCGATCAACCCGGGCGGCATCGGCCGCTTCCGCGTGAACGCGTTCGTGCAGCAGGGACGCATCGGCATGGTGCTGCGGACGATCACGACGACGATACCGAAGTTCGAGGAGCTCAACCTGCCCGGGGTGCTGAAGGACATCTGCATGACCAAGCGCGGTCTCATCATCATGGTGGGCGGCACCGGCTGCGGCAAGTCCACCACGCTCGCGGCGATGACGGGCTACCGCAACGAGAACAGCTACGGCCACATCGTCACCATCGAGGACCCGGTCGAGTTCACGCACGAGCACAAGAACTGCGTGATCACGCAGCGCGAGGTGGGGGTGGACACGGAGAACTGGTTCTCGGCGCTGAAGAACACGCTGCGCCAGGCGCCCGACGTGATCCTGATCGGGGAGGTCCGCGACCGCGAGACCATGGACTACGCGGTGGCGTTCTCCGAGACCGGCCACCTGTGCCTGACGACGCTGCATGCCAACAGCGCCAACCAGGCACTCGACCGCATCATCAACTTCTTCCCCCAGGACCGCAGGGCCCAGCTGCTGATGGATCTCTCGCTCAATATCCGCGCGCTGGTCTCGCAGCGCCTGATCCCGAAGAAGGACGGCAGGGGACGGGTGGCGGCCGTGGAAGTGATGCTCAACTCCCCGCTCATCCAGGACCTCATCTTCAAGGGCGAGGTGCACGAGATCAAGGGCATCATGGCGAAGTCGCGCGAGCTCGGCATGCAGACCTTTGACCAGCACCTGTTCGATCTCTACGAGCAGGGGCTGATCAGCTACGAGGACGCGCTGCGCAACGCCGACTCCGTGAACGAGCTGCGGCTGATGATCAAGCTCCACGGCAAGGAGGCGAAGGAGAAGGACCTGTCGACGGGGATCGAGCACCTCAACATCGTCTGATCCGGGACGCGTTGAGCGCCGGATCAGATGCGCCGGATCGAACGGACGAACGGATCGCCGTTCATCCGGCGCCACGCACAGAAGGGCGTCGGGGAAAGTACCGGCGCTTTTTCTTTTTCATGACTTTTCCATTCGATCTCCAGACGTTCGCTGTCGCGGCGGTGGTGGTCGGGGGCGCCTATGTCATCTTCGGCATCTCGGCCTTCGGCGCGGCGCTCTTTACCGTGCCGATCCTTTCGCATTTCATGCCGCTCGACTTCGTGCTGCCGATGTGCGTGCTGCTCGACGTGGCGGCCGCGTTCGCGCTCGGCACGCGCATCTCGCGCGAGGCCGACGGCTCCGAGCTCAAGTGGATGGTGCCGTTCTCGGCCGCGGGCGCGGTGGCCGGCGTGACGCTGCTGGTGGCGCTACCGCGGCAGGCCACGATCGCCGGGATCGGCGCGTTCCTCGTGCTCTACGCGATCTACGCGCTGCGCCAGGGCGAGGCGGTGCGGACGGTGAGCCGCGCGTGGGCGCCGGTGGCCGGCTTCACGGGCGGCGCGTGCGGGACGCTGTTCGGCATCGGCGCGCCGCCTTACGTGGTCTATCTCACGCACCGCCTGCGGGACAAGATCGCCTTTCGCGCGACGCTGTCCAACATGGTGATCTTCTCGGTCTCGATCCGGGCCGTGGTGTTCACGGCGAGCGGGCTCATGCTCGCCGACCGGCTGACCGCCTTCGCCGTGCTGGTGCCGTTCGCGCTCGCGGGCCTGTGGCTGGGCAACCGCATCCACGGCCGTGTCTCGCGCGCCGGAGTCCTGCGCGTCGTATCGAGCCTGCTGCTCCTGATCGGGCTTTCGCTCCTCGCGCGCGCGCTCGCCCCGATTGCGCCCGCCTGATTCTGCTATCATCGCCGCGCACCCCGCCTTACCGTGACGCCGAGCGACCATGACCTTGCGAGCGAGCCTGCCCCCTTCACGCGCGCGCAATTCAAGCAGACTCCCGGCGACGTTCTCAGCCGGGGCCGCTGGGCCAACGCCGTGCTGTACCTGCATCGGCGCGGCGGCGAGCGCTGGGTGGTGAAAGACTTCCGGCCGCGGGCATTCGCCGTGCGCAACACCATCGGGCGCCTGCTGATCCGGCGCGAGATGCGCGCGCTGCGCAAGCTGGCAGGCCTCGCCGGCGTGCCGGCCCGGGCGTTCCGGCTCGACGCGCACGCGCTCGCCTACGGATTCGTTCCCGGCGTGCCCCTCACTTCCGCGGACCTGGGTCCGCGCGCGGCCGATTTCTTCGCGCGGCTCGAGCAGCTGCTCACGCGGGTGCACGCGACCGGCGGCATCCTGCACCTGGACGTGCGCAATGGCCGCAACGTGCTGGTGTCCGAGCAGGGCGAGCCGGTGCTGATCGATTTCCAGTCGCACGTCGGCACGGGCTGGATGCCGCGGCGCCTGCGCCGCTGGGCCGAGCGCTTCGACCTCGCGGGCGTCTACAAGCACTGGGAGCGCAGGAGCCCGGAAACCCTGGGTGAAGCGCGCGCTAGCCTGCTCGCCCGCGTAAACCGCTGGCGCCGCCTGTGGCCGCTGCGGGGCTACCTGGGGATGCGCAGCAAATGATCCTCGATTCCGTGCACGCGCTGTTCAATCATCCCGGCTTCCGCAAGTTCTATGTGAAGTTGCGCGTGCCGTTGGTGCTCGCGATCGCGGTCGCGGTGCTGTGGTTCGCCGACCCGCGCTGGCTCCTGCCGGGCTTTCTGGTGTCCATGGTCGGGGAATTGATCCAGCTGTGGTGCTTTGCCTCGCTCGACAAGAACCGCGACCTCGCCTGCAACGGGCCCTACGCGCTCACGCGCAATCCCATGTACCTCGGCCGCTTCTTCATCGTGCTCGGGGCGGTGATGCTGCTCGGGAACGTATGGTTGATGGGGGCCTACTCGATCCTCTATTACTTCTACATGGTGAACCGGGTGAAGCGCGAGGAGGTGCGCCTGCGGGAGGTGCTCGGCGCCCCCTATGCGGAGTACTGCGCGGCCGTGCACCCGTTCCTGCCGGGCCGGCCCTACCGCGACAATCCCGTGCGGTATTGGAGCTGGGCCCTGCTGCGCCAGAATCACGGATGGGCCAATCTCGCCGGCACGCTCGCATTCTGGGCCGCGGCTGCGGCGCGGGTGTGGTGGCTGTAGCTCAGCGCGCCGCGTAGCCCGCCAGGAATTCCCGCCACGCGGCCCCGCGGTCGGCCGCCGTCCAATCGGGAGTCAGCTTGACGAGCGAGCGGTTCAGGCGCGCCAGGTTGGCGGACGCCCAGCGGCCCGGCGCGCGCAGTGCGGCGCGATCGAGGTCGATCAGGTGCGCCGTGCCGTCGCGGCCGAGCAGGAGGTTGTTCCAGGTCAAGTCGGCGTGGTCCAGCCCCGCGGCGTGGCACCGCGCGACGCTGGCGCCTGCCGCACGCCAGCCCGCCGCATCGAGCTCGCGCCTGGCCATGAGGCTCGAGCAGGGCACCGCAAGCAGCCGCTCGGTGATGAGGTCGCCGGTGTAGACGAGGCCGGCGCGCAGCACGCGCGCCGCGACCGGGCGCGGCACCGGCAGGCCGAGCGCGCGCGCGCGCTGTGTGAGACGGAACTCGACGAACGGGCGCGTGCGCTCGAGCCCGAGCCAGAGGTAGCGATCCGCGATCCAGATGGCGACCCGGCCGCCGCGCCAGTAATGGCGCAGCACCCATTCCGCGCCGGGCGCGCCGACGAACCACGTGGTGCCCCGGCCCGTATCGGCCGGCACCGCGCGGCCCTGCGCTTTCCACCACGCCGGCTCGAACCAGTCCGGGCGCGCCTCACCGCCCGCGCCCGCCTGGATGATCGAGCACGCGCCATCCCGCAGGATACGGGGCTGCCCGGGCGTGTCCCCTGAGACGCTCACCGTCGCTCCGTGGCCGGGGCCGGAGATGCGAAGAACTGGTCGAGCCGGGCGGTGACCTCCTCGACCTTGATCAGGTCCATTGCGTCCGGGTCGCGCACGCGGGCTCCCCAGGGGATCTTGTCCACCTCCGTTCCGAACTCCATCCTCACGGCCTCGGGATAATGATCGACGACCCAGCGCTGGCTCAGGTAGGGCCCCGTCCGAAACCGGTTCGACGTCGCGTAGAGGCCGATGACCGGAGTACCCACGGCGGTCGCCATGTGCGCCGGCCCGGAATCCGGACAGACCAGCACGTCCGCGCGATCCAGCAGGGCAAGCAGCTGCTTCAACGTCGTCCGCCCGACCAGGTTCACGGGCGCGCTCTTCCTGGCCAGGCGGCAAATGCCGTCGGCGTACTGCACTTCAAGGTCCGTGGGCCCTCCCGTAACGATCACGCGCGCGCCGTGCACCCGTGCGGCGTGCTCGGCCAGCGCGGCGTAATTCTCGATGCGCCAGTTGCGGTAGTTGCGAAAGCGCTGGCTCGAGCACGGGCTGATGACCAGAGCGCGGCAGCCGGGCGGGATATGACGAGCTGCAAATGCGCTGTCCTCTTCGGAGACCGGTATGTCCCACCGCAGCAGACGCTCGCCGATCCCCAGCGCCTCCGCGAATCCGAAAAGGCCGTCCATGACGTGTTCGCGCGGGCGCGCGGCGATCCGCGCATTGGAGAACCAGTACTGGTAATCGCGGGCGCGGGCGCGGTCGAACCCGAGGCGGACGCGGGCGTGAATCAACAGGCTCGTGAGATTCGCGCGCAGGGATGCGTGCATCATCAACAGCAGGTCGAATCGGCGGCCGGCCAGACGACGGCGGAGATCCATGAATCCGGACAGGCCGGAGGGCTTGTTCAGTGCGACGAGCTCGACGCCGTCGATGCCGGACATCAGCATCGCCTCGGTCCCGCCGATGGCCCAGGTGAACCGCGTCTGCGGCCATGCACGCTGAAGCGTTCGCACGACCGGCAGCGCATGGCAGGTATCGCCGATCGCCGAGAGGCGCAGGATGCAGACCTCCCGCGGCGGATGACTCCGGAACTGCTCGAGTCGCGCATTCACGTGCGAA